>JBNLCM010000053.1:0-31719 GCA_050303815.1 Rhodocyclaceae bacterium | reverse complement strand
GCAACCGTACCGAACTGTATTACGCCTGTGACAACCAGCAGGCCGCGGCAGACTGGCTGGCGGACTTCCATCGGGTGAGCCTGCGCGACATTGCGCCTTACCTTTACGCCTATCCGCAGCGGGAGGCCGTGCGCCACGTCTTCCGCGTCGCCAGTGGCCTGGACTCGATGGTGCTCGGTGAGCCGCAGATCCTTGGCCAGGTCAAGGAGGCCGCCCGTCACGCAGAAGAGGCTGGCACGCTGGGCACCCTCCTGCACAAGCTTTTTCAGCGCACCTTCGCGGTAGCCAAGGAAGTGCGCTCGACGACGGCGATTGGCGCCAACATCGTCTCGATGGCTGCGGCCGCCGTGCACCTGGCCGAGCGTATCTTCGAGCGGGTGGCCGACCAGAAGGTCCTGTTCATCGGCGCCGGTGAGATGATCGAGTTGTGTGCGGCCCATTTTGCCGGCGAACGCCCAAAGCGGATCACGGTCGTCAACCGGACCCCGGCGCGGGCCGAGGCGCTGGCCGAGCGATTCGGCGGCGACGTGGCCCGCCTCGACGAGGTGGCCGACATCCTTCACCACTACGATGTGGTGGTGTCCTGTACCGGGAGCCCGTTGCCGATTGTTGGCCTGGGGATGGTCGAGAGCGCCATCAAGGCCCGTCGGCACCGCCCGGTGGTCATGGTGGACCTGGCGGTGCCGCGCGATATCGAGCGCGAGGTGGGCGACCTCGACGACGTGTTCCTCTATACGGTCGACGATCTCGCGCAGGTCGTCGAATCCGGCGTCGAATCCCGCCAGGCAGCCGTGGTGGAAGCCGAAGGGATCATCGATCGTCAGGTGGACGGATTCCTCCACTGGATCGAGGCTCGCGATACGGTCCCGACGATCCGTGCCTTGCGTGCTCGTGCGGATCAGTTGCGGCGCGATGAGCTGGAGCGCGCCGCCCGTCTGCTGGCCAAGGGGGAGTCGCCGGAGAAGGTGCTGGAGGCCTTGAGCCACGGGCTGACCAACAAATTGATGCATGCCCCCACGCAGTATCTCAACAAGGCGGGTGCCGAGAACTCCGAAGCCAGCAGTTGCGTTCAGCGCATGTTCAATCTGGACGGTCGTCGCTAGTCCCTCCCCGGGCCGAGTCCCGCCTCAATCGATTCGCCATGAAATCCAGCATCAGAGAGAAGCTTGAACAGCTTGGCCTGCGCTTGGCCGAGCTGGATCGTTGGCTCGCATCGAGCGACGCCACGGCCGACATGGACGTCTTTCGGCGGCAGTCGCGGGAGCACGCCGAGATCGGTCCGGTGGTCGGCCTCTTTCGCGAGTTCCGCCAGGCCGAAGAGGACGTGCAGACAGCGCGCGCCCTGCTCGATGATCCGGAGATGCGTGAACTGGCAGAGAGCGAGATCGAGTCCGGGAGCGCACGATGCGAGTCCCTTGAGCGCGAACTCCAGAAGGCACTGCTGCCGAGGGACCCTGACGACGACCGCAATCTCTTTCTGGAGATCCGGGCGGGTACGGGGGGCGACGAAGCGGCGCTGTTTGCGGGCGACCTGCTGCGGATGTACACCCGCTACGCGGAGGGCCGTCGCTGGCAGGTGGAGATCGTCAGCGCGGCGGAGTCGACGCTCGGTGGCTTCAAGGAGGTCATCGCGCGCGTGGTCGGGCCGGATGCCTATGCGCGGCTGAAGTTCGAATCGGGCGGGCACCGCGTCCAGCGGGTTCCGGTTACCGAGACCCAGGGGCGCATCCATACGTCCGCATGCACCGTGGCGGTGATGCCGGAAGCCGACGAAGTGGCCGATGTGACGATCAATCCGGCCGAACTGCGCATCGACACCTTCCGCGCAAGTGGTGCCGGAGGACAGCACATCAACAAGACCGACTCGGCCGTGCGAATCACGCACCTGCCGACAGGTCTCGTGGTCGAGTGCCAGGACGATCGCTCGCAGCACCGCAACAAGGCGCAGGCGATGGCGGTGCTGGCGGCGCGGATCAAGGACATGCAGGTGCGCGAACAGCAGGCGAAGGACGCGGCGACGCGCAAGAGCCTGGTGGGGAGTGGCGACCGGTCCGAGCGGATCCGCACCTACAACTTCCCCCAGGGGCGCGTCACCGACCACCGGATCAACCTGACGCTCTACAAGCTCGACGCCGTCATGCAGGGAGATCTCGACGAACTCGTCGATGCGCTGGTGGCCGAGCACCAGGCCGAGCAGTTGGCCGCGTTGTCGGGTGATGAGTAAGGCCTGGCAGCTGGGCGAAGCGCTGGCGTGGGCCCGCGAACGCATCGGCGGAGTCGACGCCAGAGTGCTGCTGTGTCATGTGGCCGAGTGCTCGCGGGCGACCTTGAGCGGGTTTCCCGAACGACGTTTGACGGTCGAGCAGTCATCGCGCTTCGAGGGACTCGTCGGCCGTCGCAGGATCGGCGAGCCCGTCGCCTACCTCGTCGGTGAGCGGGAGTTCCACTCGCGCACGTTCCGCGTGGGACCCGGAGTGTTGATACCCCGCCCCGAAACGGAGTTGCTGGTCGACGAGGCGCTGCGCCGTGTCGAGGGCAAGGAGCGGCTGCGGGTGCTGGACCTCGGCACGGGCAGCGGCGTCCTTGCCATCACGCTGGCGCTCGAGTTGGGGCGCCGGGCCGAGTCGGTCATTGCGGTCGACCGTTCGAGCGAGGCCCTGGGCTACGCGGTGTGGAATGCCGGCGCGTTGGGCGCACGGGTGGCCTTTCACCAGAGTGACTGGCTGGCTGGCCTGGAAGGACACCAATTCGATCTGGTGGTCAGTAATCCGCCCTATGTTGCGGACGGCGATCCCCATCTGGCGCGGGGCGATCTCCGTTTCGAACCGGTGTCGGCGTTGGCGTCGGGACCGGCCGGGCTCGATGACATCCGATTGATCATTCGTGCGCTCGCGCCCCATCTGGCCCGGGACGCCTGGGTGCTGCTGGAGCACGGGCACGATCAGGCCGGGGATGTCCGGGCGCTGCTGGGGGCCGCGGGACTGGCCGACGTGGGGTCGGTAGACGACCTCGCCGGCATCGAGCGGGTCAGCTTTGGTCGGCAGCGTATTGACGGCGAGCGAGCCGTCGCCGTAGACTAATCCCGACCAATTAAATCAGGTATTATTCCCCCAACTCTCCCATAGGAAGATTGCCATGGATCCCCTTGACGTCATCAAGGAGCAGGTCAGCTCCAACTCGGTCGTGCTCTACATGAAAGGATCGCCCCAGATTCCGCAGTGCGGCTTCTCGGCCACCGCCGTGCAGATCCTCAACCTGTGCGGCGTGAAGGACTACTACTCGGTCAACGTGCTGGCGGACAACGGTATTCGCCAGGGCATCAAGGAGTTTTCCGAGTGGCCGACCATCCCGCAGCTCTATGTCAATGGCGAGTTCATTGGTGGCTGCGACATCATGCGCGAGATGTACGAGAACGGTGAGCTCCAGGAAATCCTGAAGTCCTCGGGCAGCGCAGCCTGACTGCAACCCTTCCCGGATGGCAGACGGATCTCAAGGGGCCCCGCGGGGCCCTTAGCCTTCCTGGGGGGCGGACTCCGGCCGCGTGGTTAGCCGCCTCCATGCCTTGCGCGACAGGTGGCGGAAGAGCATCAGGGGGGGCATGCGCAGGCGGTGCGATCGGAGGTAGATCCGGGTCCTCGCAATGTGCGTGGTCCAGCGGGCTTCGCCGGTCGGCGATGGGTGCAAGGCCGCCTCGTAGAGCGCGAGGAGCGCGGCCTCGCAGCCCCGGCCTCCCCTGGCTGCGACGGAATCGGCTGCCCGCCGTGTGACGTCGCAGCCGAAGTACCGGGCCGCCAGCGCCAGACCCAGTGCGCAGGGCTCGAGCAGATCGTGTTCTGCGGCGGCACCTTCAAGTCGCGCCTGAAATTGCGGGTCCGCGGCCTGTTCGCGGAGCAGGCTTGCTATGTCGTGCAGGTCTCGCAGCAGGTTGTCTACTTCGCCCTCATGGGCCAGGTGGCACAGGCTGTGGACAATCAGATCTTCCGGGGCTGGCCTCATCAGGTGGCTGAGGCCCGGAATGACCTTCGCATGCCGGAAGATCCGTTCGGGAGCTGGATGGTGTCGCGCCGTCAGCGGCAGAATGGTGTGGTGAACATCGATGACCGTGCCACGCCTGGCATGGACCAAGGGTGGGATCTCATGCATCCACTGGCGGTAATACCGCTGGTCGTAGGCATCGGTCTTCATCGGTGTCCAGCCGTGCCCCATGAGCTGGCGCTCAACAGTACCCAGGGCATCCCGCTCAACCAGCAGGTCGATGTCGCCGAAGAGTCGCCCGTCTGCGGCCGCGTGGCCGGCCATGGCATAGGCGGCGCCCTTCAGCAACACGACAGGAGTGCCCAGTGGGGCAAGGGCATCGTTGATCTGGTGAGCCTCCCAGATCACCGATTGCCGTTGTCGCGCGCTCAGCATCGCGGCGCCGGTCAGATGGCGTTGCGGCGCCTCCGGCGCCCGCTGGGCAGCCTGTTCGAGCGACGTCGCAAGCTTGCCCAGCAGGTTCGCGTTTCTCGCGGTGGCGACGATGTCGCTCCAGTCGGCGGCCGAAAGCCGCTCGGCGCCCGCGGGACGGGAAAAGAGCGCAAGGAGCCGGTCGCGATGGCTACCCGCGCGGCTAGGGGCTGTGGACATGTACTTGGCGGATCACGTTGAAGCGATGAGCCTGTGCGACACAGCGTGCGAGGAAGGCAAGGGGGGCTCCCCGGTCGACGTCCGTGACGACATCGTGCGGGCTCGCGGCCGTGGCGCCGGCGCAGGCATCGAAACGAGTCCCGCAGACCCTAGCTGTCGCTGACAATCCGATGAATCCCTTCGAGACCGCTCAAGGTCGAACCATACACCGTTGCGTAGCAGCGAACCTCGCTGAGCAGACGGCAGATCGTGTCGAACCCCACGTCGCCCATCCGGTCCCGATTGAAGGACTGTTGCTGGATGAGCGCGAAAGCCTCGGCACGGGGGATCTCGACCACCTGAGTCTGCGCGCCGGCCTCGAATCGGGGGAAGACGAGCCAGCGTGGGCGTCCCGGTTGCGAGGCCTGGTCCATGGAGGACTCGGGCGCCGCGGCATGGGCGACGGTGCCCTTTCGCGTGTCCTCGAAGCGCGGCCCGATGCGTGCGCCGGGAAAGCCGGCCACGATGTCGATCGACTGGTTCTTGAGGCTGATGGGGCGTGGGTGCGGCAGCAGTCGCCCATCGGACGGGTCGAGAATCGCCAGCTCGTCCGAGAACAGGCGCCAGCCTTCGAGGAGCGCCAGGGAGGCGCACAGGGTGCTCTTGCCGGCGCCCGGAAACCCGGGAAGGATGATCGCGTCCTCGCCCTTGGCGAGGACCGCCGCGTGGAGGACGGAGTAGCCGAGCGATCGGCTGGCAACCGTCCAGTTCAGGCCCCACTCGAACATAGGCGCGGCCTGGTCAGCTGGCAACGGGATGAACGGATTCTGATCGTCGACGAGAAAGCGCGCCTGCGGCCGCCAGAAGCGGTGGATGCCGCTGCCCGGGAGGAGGCGGATGTGAAAGTCGACGAAATGGTCCCCGACGATGCGCTCGCAGCGGCTGTAAAAGCGCGCCAAGTGAGCTTCCACTTCCTCAAACGGTGACTGCAGACGGATGTTGAAGGGCGGGATGCGAAGCGTGGTATCCATCAGGAAGCGAGTCCCGGGCGCACTGGGCAGGGCGAAGGTTCAGGGTGCGTCTTCGAGGATATTCGAGGCGACGAGTTCGGTGGCAACGTCAGCCATAACCGTCTCGCCCCAATGGGTACCGGCTAGCTCCGACAGCGTCAGGGACGGAGAGTCTTCGCTGCAGGTGAACGGGAGGGACAGCAGATGAGCCACCATGAACCGCGCCGCATTGCCGATGATCCAGTAGTCGCCTGAATTTCGATCAAAGAGGGCAGAAGGCTCGTCTTCGCCCCAATCGGGCGACAACGCGAGCCGCCGGCCCCGTCGGACCCTTAGTTTGAGGGAATTCGGCGAAGCCGACAACGGAGATAGTGCCCTCAGGTGGAGCCGTCGCCGGGCCTACTGCGTCGTGCAGTACTGCTCGATGTCGAGGTCCGAGTTGATATCGTACATGCCGCTGATGTACTGAACAAACGACGATGCGTTGAACGAGTTAGCCGCACACACGTTCGGGTCGATACTGCTCGGGCACCATACACCGCCATTCAGGAGCGCATCCCCAGCTTCGATTACCTGGTCGGTCGTCAAGGCATAGTCCGGGAAGGCGAGCGAATTGAGGTACGCCGCGCACAGGTGCCAGAGGAGGTCGCCCTCATTGATGCCTGCCGCCTTGGGAAAGGCAAGAATAGCGCCCAGACCCCAATCACCCGCACCGATGGTCTTTTGCTGACCGCCTTCGGTGTAGGTGTACGACACGAGAGGGATGTTCGCCGCAGCAGGGAAGACCGACAAAACCAGCGTGCCCTGGTCAAGGATATTCGCCGGCGACAGGCCGCCCAGGCCGGTCGGACACAGGGCGACGTTCTTAAGCGTCGGGTGGATCGCACCCGTCCAGGCGTTGTAGTGCTTGGGCACGCGCCAGAAACCGGGAGAACGGCCGCCCGAACACGGCGGCGGACCGTCCTGCCTCGGGCTCGTGTTGCCGCTTACCATGGCCGACGGGCTCTGACAGATCGCTGTGCCCAGCGCCGTCTTGGCCTGTACTGCCAAAAGGACTCCGCCGCCTCCCGCGAGCAGGCGTCGGCGGGCCGTGCTCGGGCCGGTTCCTGCACCCTGCGCTTGCGAATTTTCCGGCGTGTGTGTCGTCATCGTCTAGTCCAATCTCAGTTCGCGCCTCTGGGGCGGCAAGCGCGTCCTGCTTGACCACCCGAAAGCGAGGGATGGCTAACTCCAAGCAGATTTCACGCCAGTATCTCTATTTGTATTCAAAACAAGGCCTTGTGTTTCTTCCCGGTCCGGCTGATGCGTTTCGTGTAAAAAAAACCGACTGGCCGCTCAGGACGAGGCAGATCCGACCTCCTTGGTCCATCGTAGCAGCCCAGCATTGCCGTCTCGCGGACCCCTGTCACGGCTGGCACCAAGTCCGCGTCAGGACCTAACGCGACAATTCGCGCGCGAGCAATCCGATCACGCGGGCGCAGGCCGATCGGTAGGATCGGCCGAAGAGGTTCAGGTGGTTGAGCAGGTGGTAGAGCGTGTAGGCGAGTTTTCGTGCTTCGTAGCCCTCGCCGGGCGAATGCTCAGCCCGGTAGCTGGCATAGAATGCCTCGGGCAGGCCGCCAAAGAGCTCCGCCATGGCGAGGTCGCAGTCCCGGTCGCCGTGGTGGCACGCGGGGTCGAAGACCACCGGTTCGCCATCGGGCAGGATGCCCAGATTGCCATGCCAGAGGTCGCCGTGCAGCAGGCTGGGAGCCGGTCGATAGTCGAGGAACATCGCCGGCAGGCGGGTGATTATCCGCTCGCCTTCCCGGGCAAGGGCCTTGTCCAGCCCGTTGTCGGCGGCGCGTTGGAGCTGCGGTTGCAGGCGTGACAGCGCAAAGAACCGTGACCAGTTGTCGCTGGGGGCATTGTCCTGTGGGGTTGCGCCGAGGTAGTTGCTTCGGTGCCAGCCAAAGCGTTCTCCCTGATGCGCGGGTCCATGCATCTCGGCCAGTAGCAGTGCCGCCCGGCGTGCGCCAGCGGCATCGCTGATCGGGCGCAGGTCGAGCCATTCCAGGACCATCCAGGCGGCGCCCGCGGCTTCGCCGCGGCCCAGCACGTCCGGCGTGCGGAAGGTGCCGGTGGCGGCAATCGCGGCCAACCCGTCACATTCGGCGTCCAGCCGGTCGGCGCTGGCCGCGTCCATCAGCTTGCAGAAGACGCGCTCACGGCCCGATGAAAGCGAGACGCCGCGCCCCGGGGCAAGCTGAGCAGCGTCGGCCCGCGACAGGCGGAAGGCCGTGCCGGTGGCGGTGCGGATGGCGGCCTCGAGGGCCTCTGCCAGGGCCTCGCGGTCGATGCTCACAGGTTGGCGATCCGCGAGTTGGCCAGCGACAGTCGCGTCGCCAGCACTTCCAGAAAGGCCTTGTAGAAGTGCATCCGGCAGACGTCGCTCGCGCGGTTCAGGGCATGGGCCCTGATCGTCAGAAGCTCGATGTCGGTGGTGGCCTCGACGCTGGCGCCACGGGTGCCGCTGCCGGCGGAGAAGAGCGCCATTTCACCAAAGCATTCGCCGGCCGTCAGGACGCCCAGCAGCTTGTCTCCCTTGCGCACCAGGGCTTCGCCCGAGGCCAGGAAGCTGAAGGAGTCTCCGGGCTCGCCTTCCCGCACCAGATAGGTTTCGGGCCTGACCGACGACCACTGGGCAATGCGCAGGACTTCCCACAGCTCGACGTCGCTGAACTCGCGGAAGAAGACCATGCCACGGAGCAGTTCGAACTTCTCGGGGATCGGCAGGCCCTGCCGCTCGTGGGCGTGGGCCTGGTTGCGGAACGCCTGGGCCAGATCGTGGGCAAACTCGGTCCAGCTCTGGTAGCGGTGTTCGAGTTCCTTGCGCATCGCGCGGGCAACGATGCTGTCGAGCGATGGCGGCACGTCCGGGTTGTAATGGGACGGTGGCGGCGCGTCTTCGTGGGTGATCCGGTAGAGCAGGCTGTAGTTGTTGCTTGACTCGAACGGCAGGCGCCCGGCCAGCAACTGGTACATCACCACGCCGAGGGAATAGATGTCCGTCTGGTGGTTGAGGGGGACTTCCCGGATCTGCTGGGGTGACATGTAGGCCGGGGAGCCCACACCCGACACCTGGGTGGCCTCGCTCGACTGGAAGGCGGCCGACCCGAAGTCGGACAGCTTGACATCCTGTCTCTCGGGCGAGACCAGCAGGATGTTCGCCGGTTTGATGTCCCGGTGCGTGATGCCCTGGTGGTAGGCGTAGTCGAGCGCGCGGGTGCACTTGAAGATGATCTCGATCACCCGCTCCTGGGCCAGCAGGCCGTCCGGCTCGCAGAAGCGCTCGAGCGTGCCGCCCGGTACGTACTCCATGACTACGTAGGCCTCGTCCTCGGTGACGAGGGCGTCGAAGATGCGCGCGATGTGCGGGTGGTCGAGGCGGCCGGCCAGGGCCGCCTCGCTCCGCAGGATCTGCCGGTAAAGGCGTCCCTGGCGGGGGTCCTTCAGGATTGCCGGGTCGATGTACTTGATCGCCACGTCCCGTCCGCTGAACGGGTCGTGGGCCAGAAAGACGCGGGCGGTCGTGCCTTCGCCCACCTGGGCGATGATGTCGAACTTGCCGATCCGTTCGATGACCGCCATGGTTGCGCGCCGGCCCGGCGGCTCAGCCGATCCGGGCGCGGGCGCGGGCAATGGCCGCGCGGACCTGTTCAGGGGCCGTCCCGCCGATATGCTTGCGTGCCGCCAGCGCGCCTTCGACGGTCAGCGCCGCGTCCACGTCGTCCCCCAGGCGCTCTGCGGCACCGGGCACCGCACGCATGGCATCAGCGAGGCCGTCGCGGCCAAGATCGGGCAGGTCGCACCCTTTACCCTCGGCGGCCCGCACCGCAAGCGCCACGGCCTCGTGGGCGTCACGGAACGGCAGGCCCTGGCGGACCAGATAATCGGCGAGGTCGGTGGCCGTCGCGAACCCCTGGGTCAGCGCGGCCCGCATGTTGTCGGCACGGACGCGAATGCCGGGGATCATGTCGGCGTAGATGCGGAGCGTGTCGATGACCGTGTCGGCCGCGTCGTAGAGTGGCTCCTTGTCTTCCTGGTTGTCCTTGTTGTAGGCAAGGGGCTGCCCTTTCATCAGCGTCAGCAGCGCGACGAGGTGGCCGTTGACCCGGCCGGTCTTGCCCCGCACCAGCTCCGGCACATCGGGGTTCTTCTTCTGGGGCATGATCGAGCTGCCGGTGCAGAAACGGTCGGCCAGGTCGATGAAGCCTACCCGCGGACTCATCCACAGGATCAGTTCTTCCGACATGCGCGACAGATGGGTCATCGTCAGGGCGCAGGCCGCGGTGAATTCGATGGCGAAGTCGCGATCCGAGACGGCGTCGAGCGAGTTCTCGCAGACGGCCTCGAAGCCCAACTCGGCCGCCACTGATTCCCGATCGATCGGGTAGCTCGTGCCGGCGAGAGCCGCCGCGCCGAGCGGAAGGCGGTTGGTGCGGCGGCGGCAGTCGAGGAAGCGCTCCGCGTCGCGCTCGGTCATCTCGAAATAGGCCATCAGGTGGTGGCCGAAGGTCACCGGCTGGGCCACCTGCAGGTGCGTGAACCCGGGCAGGGGCGTGTCCGCGTGGGTCTCGGCCAGCGTAAGGACATTGCGCTGGAAGGCTCGCAGCAGGGCCACGATCTGGTCGATCGCGTCTCGCAGCCAGATGCGAATGTCGGTGGCCACCTGATCGTTCCGTGACCGCCCGGTGTGCAGGCGCTTTCCGGCGTCGCCCACGAGCGCGGTCAGTCGCTTCTCGATGTTCAGATGGACATCCTCGTCGTCGAGGCTCCAGACAAACTCGCCCCGCTCGATCTCTCCCTGGATCTGCCCCAGCCCCCGCTCGATGTCAGCGAGATCCGATTCGCCGATGATGCCCTGGCGTGCCAGCATGCGGGCATGGGCGAGCGAGCCACGGATATCCTGTGCCGCCATCCGCTGGTCGAAGAAGACCGAAGCCGTGTAGCGCTTGACCAGATCGGAGACCGGCTCGGAGAAGCGGCCGGACCACGCCTTGTCGCCATCGCCGGGCGGGTTCTGTGGGGAGGAAAAACTATCTGCCATAATTCGGGGAAGCCAAAAAGAGAGAAAACCGCGGAGGTGCCGGATGCTTGGTGTGGCGGAAGTCCGCCATTCGTCCGCCCCGGGCTGCCGTCTGGAGCCACCGGTCGCCAGGCCTGCGTCGAGCGCCTATCGTGGCCAGCGCCGCGAGACCGGAGAGGAGAAAATTATAAAGCAAATGAACGGAGGAGCCCGGCGGCTGCCCGACTTCCGAAACCTCGGCATCGCGCTTCGTCTGATCCTGCTGGTGCACGCGGCCGGCGTCGCAACGGTGTTCGTCCGCTCGGACGTGCCGGCGGATGTGCCCGATGGCCTGCTGTTGCTTGCCGCACGCCTTGAACTGCCCCTGTTCCTGACCCTGCTGCTGCTCTATGTCGCGCAGCCCGCCCTCGCGGCGGCGACCTATCGCGTCGCGCTGGGCTGTGCCGTCGCGATGGCCGGCGCGACGACCTTCCTCGCCGAGTGGTTGTCCGGTAGCGTCGGCTACGAGGCGCTGGGGGCGGTACTGTGGGCCGTCGCCATGGCGTGCCTGGCGTTCGCCTACTTCGATTACCGCGACAAGGTGCTGGCGCCCTCGCTGGCTGAGGCTCGCCTGCAGGCCCTGACCGTCCGGATGCGGCCGCATTTCCTGTTCAACAGCCTGAATGCGGTCCTCGGCGTGATCCGGAGCGATCCGCGCCGGGCCGAGGCGGCGCTGGAAGAGATGTCGGACGTGTTCCGGGCCGTGATGAAGGAGAATCGCGACCTGATTCCCCTCGACGATGAACTGGCACTGTGCGAGCGCTACCTGGGACTTGAGCGGCTGCGCCTCGGCGACCGGCTCCACGTGGACCTCGATATGGAGGATGTGCCACCCGATGCGATGATCCCGCCGCTGATGCTGCAGCCGCTCGTCGAGAACGCGGTCTATCATGGGATCGAACCGATGTCGGAGCCGGGTACCGTCACGATCCGCGGCGAGCTGCGGGGCAGCGAGATCGTGTTCGAGGTGAGCAATCCGGTGTGCCGGGCAGGGCGCACCCACCAGGGCAACCAGATGGCAATGGCGAACATCCGCGAACGACTGATGCTGTTCTACGACCTGGAGGCGTCGCTGGCGGTCGAAGCCGATGCCTCGCAATACCGAGTCAGGATACGATTGCCGTATCGGAGGAAAAGCGCATGACCGAACCCCTGAAGGTTCTGATCGTCGATGATGAGGCTCCGGCACGCGCCCGCTTGAGGGACCTCCTGAACGACATCGCGGCCGACGAACCGACCCGGGTCGTCGCCATGGTCGCCAACGGTGAGGAGGCCCTGCGGCTACTCGACACCGAAGCCGTCGACCTGGTCTTCGCGGATGTCCGGATGCCGGTCATGGACGGCGTCGAGTTCGCCCGTCGCGTGATCGGGCGCCAGGAGCCGCCTGGCATCATCTTCACGACGGCCTACGACGAGTACGCCGTCACGGCGTTTGACGTGGCGGCGGTGGATTACCTGCTCAAGCCGGTCCGGGCAAGCCGGCTCGCCGAAGCCCTCGGCAAGATCCGGCGCGCCCGCCACAACGGTCCCGTCGTCGAGGAAGAGAGCTCGGCCCGGCAGAATTTCAGCGTGACCGAGCGTGGGCGGATCCTTTTGGTGCCGGTCGATGACGTGCGCTATCTCAAGGCCGAGCTGAAGTACGTCACGGCCCACACGGTCGAGCGCGACTACGTGCTCGATGAATCCCTCGTGCAGCTCGAGGAGGAATTCGGCGAGCGTTTCCTGCGCATCCACCGCAACTGCCTCGTGGCCCGCGCAGCGGTGCAGGGCGTCGAGCGGCAGGGCGGCAGCGAGGGCGATCCCCACTGGGCGGTGCTCCTCGAGGGCGTGTCCGAGCCGCTGTCGATCAGCCGCAGGCAGTGGCCTTCGGTCAAGTCCGCCCTGAAGCTCTGATCGCGGCGGGCCAGCCGCTCCGCCTCGCTCAGCCGCTGTTTCGCAGGCCGGCCGCGATGCCGTTGATGGACATGTGGATGCCGCGCTTCACGCGTTCGTCGCCGTGGCCTTCCCGGTGGCGATGGAGCAATTCCACCTGGACGTGGTTGAGCGGATCGAGATAGGGGAAGCGGTTGCGGATCGAACGCTTGAGCAGCGGGTTGCCGTCCAGCAGCTCGGCCTGCCCGGTGATCTTCAGCAAGGCCGCCCGGGTCGCCTCATGCTCCTCGCGAATGCGTCCGAAGATCCGTTCGCGCAGTTCCGCATCGCGGACCAGTCCGGCGTAGCGACTGGCGATCGCGATGTCGGTCTTGGCCAGCACCATGTCCATGTTGGACAGCAGGCTCGAGAAGAATCCCCACTGCCGGAACATCGTCTGCAGCCGGGCGAGGCCCGCCTCGCCGTGGCGGGCTTCGAAGGCGCGCACGGCCGACCCGAAGCCGTACCAGCCCGGCAGCATCAGGCGGCATTGCGACCAGCTGAACACCCAGGGGATGGCCCGCAGGTCTTCGATGGTCTGGGTCTTCTTGCGTGAGGCCGGGCGCGAGCCGATGTTGAGGTGCGCGATCTCGGCGATGACCGTCGACTCCCAGAAATAGGTCTCGAAGCCTTCGGTCTCATAGACCAGCGCCCGGTAGGCCTGGAACGCATCGGCCGACAGCTCGTCCATGGCCTGGAGCTCGGCCTCGCCCGGGCTTGGGGCCTCGCGCGAGAGCAGCGTGGCCTCCAGCGTGGCGGCAACCAGCACCTCGAGGTTGCGCCGGCCGACCTCGCGGTTTGCATACTTGGCGGCGATCACCTCGCCCTGTTCGGTGAGCCGGATCTGGCCCTGGACGGCGCCGCCCGGCTGGGCGAGGATGGCTTGGTAGCTGGGGCCGCCGCCGCGACCCACCGACCCCCCCCGACCGTGGAACAGGCGCAGGCGCACGTCGTGCCGCCGGAATACCTCGACGAGGGCGATCTCGGCCTTGTAGAGGGACCAGCCCGAGGTCAGGAAACCACCGTCCTTGTTCGAGTCGGAATAGCCCAGCATGACCTCCTGTGCGCCGCCCCTCGATGTGAGCAGGTGCCGGTAGGCTGGGATGCCGAACAGGTGGTCCATGGTCGCGGCCGCCGCCTCCAGGTCGCCGATGGTTTCGAACAGCGGGATGACATTGACCGAGAGGACGCCGGCCACCGGGTCGAGCAGGCCGGTCTCCTTGAGGATGACGGCCAGCTCGAGGAGGTCCGAGACGCCATCCGTCTTTGAGATGATGCAGTTCGGCACCGACACCGCGCCGTAGCGCAGGTGGGCCCGTCGGGCCGCGTCGAAGATCGCCAGTTCCTTTTCGGTTTCCTCGGAGTAGCGCCGGTAGGGCGAGTGCAGGGGCCGGGCGTCGGAGATCTCGCGGGTGAGCAGCGCGATGCGTGCTCCCTCGTCGAGCGCCAGATAGTCGGTGCCCGGGTGGGCGACTTCCAGCAGCTCGGCGATGACCCGTTCGAACACGTCCGAGTTCTGCCGCAGGTCGATCGGGGCGAGATGGAATCCGAAAACCGACACGGCGCGCCGCAGTCGGCGGAGTCGGCCCCGGGCCAGCACCTCGGAGCCATTCTGGAGCAGGGAGTCGCGCACGGTGTCGAGGTCTGCCAGGAGGGCCTCGGCGCTGTCGTAGGCTTGCCCGTGACCGTCGCGGTTGCCGGGTACCGGCTGGCCGGTGACCGCCTCGATGGTCGCTGCGACCCGGGCGCTGATGCCGGTGAGCGCCTGCCGGTAGGGCTCGTCCTCGCGGTGCGGGCTGTCGTCGGGCGAGGCGTCGGCCAGCGCCATCAGCGCGTCGGTGGCCGGTACCAGCAGGTGGGCCAGCGAGAGCTGCGAGGCAAGGGTGTGGAGCTCTCGCAGATAGTGGGCCAGGGCGCGCTCGCTCTGCATGGCAAGCGCACGCTCCAGCACCTCGGCGGTGACGAAGGGGTTGCCGTCCCGGTCGCCGCCGATCCAGCTCCCGATCCGAAGGAACGGCGGCAGCTCGGTGTCGTGGCCGCGCCGGGCGAGCTGGTCCTCGATGGCGCCGTAGAGGCGCGGGACCTGCGATAGGAAGGAGTAGTCGTAGTACGAGAGCCCGTTGGCAATCTCGTCCAGGACAGACAGCTTGGCCGGGCGCAGCATGCGGGTCTGCCACAGGGTCAGTACGCCGCGTCGCAGGGCGGCATCGCTCTCCTCGGCCTCCTCCGGCGTGAGCTGCATCCGGTCGCGCTCGTCGAGCAAGCGCGCGATGGCCATGTGGCAGTTCAGGATGCTTTTGCGCTGCACCTCGGTAGGGTGGGCGGTGAGGACGGGCACCACTTGCGCGGACGAGAAGAAGTCGGCCAGGGCCACGGCGTCGATGGCCTTGCCGGCCGCCAGGTCCAGCGAATGGGCGAGGCTGCCTTCCCGTGCGGGCGAGCCTCCGAGCAGGTGGGCTCGGGAGCGCCGGATGTGGTGCTGGTCCTCGGCCAGGTTGGCGAGGTGGGAGAAGTAGCTGAACGCTCGGACGACGTGGATCGTGTCGTCGCGGGAGAGGTCGTCGAGCAGGCCCTCGAGTTCTCGCCGGGCGGCCAGGTCGTCGTCGCGACGGAAACGGATCGAGCACTGGCGTACGCGCTCGATGAGGTCGAAGACCGCGTTGCCGGCCTGTGCCTTCACGGTGTCGCCCAGCAAGCGGCCGAGCAGGCGGATGTCGTCGCGCAGCGGCGAGTCCTTGTCAGTTGTCATGTCGGTTGGGAATCCCTGTCAGAGTCAAGCTTTGCGTTCGTGCCGGTCCGGGCACTTTTTCGCCCATGCTAGAATCGCTGCCGTTTCGCGCACCATTGGTGCGTACCCTGACGCAGCACCGCGCGGTGCGCCGCGTCGATCCTGCCATCGTTTCACAGCGAGTTCCGATCGTGACCGAGCCGACCACCCCGCCCAGCCGAATCGTCATTGCCACACGCGAGAGTCGACTTGCCCTCTGGCAGGCCGAGCACGTCAAGGCGCGTCTCGAAGCCTTGTACCCCGCGTGTTCCGTCGAGTTGCTCGGCATGACCACCCGGGGCGACCAGATTCTGGACCGGCCGCTCGCCAAAGTGGGCGGCAAGGGCCTGTTTGTCAAGGAGCTCGAGACCGCTCTACTCGATCGCCGGGCCGACATCGCCGTCCATTCGATGAAGGATGTACCGATGCAACTGGCAGGCGAGTTCGCCCTGGTGTGCGTCTCGGAGCGCGAGGTGCCCCTAGACGCCTTCGTCTCGAACCGCTATGAGTCGCTCGACGACATGCCGCCGGGCGCCGTCGTCGGCACCTCCAGCCTGCGCCGCGAGGCACAGCTTCACGCCCAGTACCCGATGCTTGCGGTGACCAGCCTGCGAGGCAACCTCGACACGCGCCTGCGCAAGCTCGACGAAGGCCAGTACGATGCCATCATCCTTGCTGCGGCCGGCCTCAAGCGACTCGGGCTGGGGGAGCGGATCCGTTCCGAGCTGCCCTCCGAGGTGTCGCTTCCGGCTGCCGGTCAGGGGGCCCTCGGTATCGAGGCCCTGTCCGACCGACCCGAGGTCGCGGCCTGGATGGCGCCACTCAATGATCCGATGACGGCCGCCTGCGTCGCCGCCGAGCGCGCAGTGTCGCGGGCGCTTGCCGGCAGTTGCGAGGTGCCGCTGGGGGCCTTTGCGGTCCCCCGCGACGGTGCGCTCTGGCTGCGCGGCTTCGTCGCCCTGCCGGATGGCACGCGCTTCGCCCGCAGCGAGCGCAGCGGCGCACCCGAGGACGCCGAGTCGCTTGGCCTTGCGCTGGCAAACGACCTGCGTGCCCAGGGCGCGGAGGCCATCCTCGCCGAGCTGGGCTGAGGGCCCCCTGGCCCCGAAGACCCTGGCCGGCCGGCTGGTCGCCATCACGCGACCGGCCGCCCAGTGCGATTCGCTCGCCGACGCTATTCGTGAGCGCGGCGGCGAGCCCCTCGTCTTTCCGCTGATCCGGATCGAGCCGCTCGGCCAGTCGGCCGAGATTCAGGCTGCCCGCGCTGGCCTCGGCGCCTTCGATGTCGTCTTCTTCGTCAGCCCCAACGCGGTGCGCCTTGGCGTCGATGCGCTGGGGGGGCGGGCGGACTGGCCCGCCCGGACGCGGGTTGCGACGGTGGGGGCAGGCAGCCGCGCAAGCCTCGAGCAACTGGGCTTCGAACAGGTGATCGCGCCCCTCGATGGCGCCGACAGCGAGGCCGTGCTCGCCTTGCCCGAGTTTTCGACCGCCGCACTGAGCGGCAAGCGGCTGCTGATCGTTCGCGGTGACGGCGGGCGGGACCTGCTCGGGCACGAGGCCCGCGCGCGGGGCGCGGAGGTGCAATACGTGAGCTGCTACCGTCGGAGCCCGCCAGATGGGGAGGCCGAAGTCCTGCTGGCGCCTGCGCGCAGCGGCCGTTTGTCCGCGCTTACCGCCACCAGCAGCGAGGCCCTCTCGAACCTGGCCGGGTTGCTGGGAGAGGCGGGCCTGGCAGCCCTGAGAGACATCCCTGTCTTCGTACCCCATCGGCGAATCGCCGACCGGGCCGCGCGCCTCGGCTTCTCGACGATCATCGAAACGGCCGCCGGCGATCATGGATTGTTGTCCGGACTGGATGCCCATTTTGGAAGCGTCGGTTAAGATTGCCGCATGAGTGAAGAAACCTCCGCCCTGACGTCGCCGCCTCCCGCCTCCAAGTCCGAGGCATCGACTCCCGAGCCGGAGCCGATGGTGCCCGCGACGACCGAATCGACTACCGTGCCGCAAGGCCGGAAGTCCTCGCCCCTCGTGGTTGTCCTGCTGATCGGCCTGTTGATTGCCTTTGGTGCGATCGGCTGGCTGTGGCAACAGGCGCGCACGCAGAACGAGTCGTTGCGACAGGAGCTGGCCAGTCGTCTCGAGACGAGCGATGCCATCGCCCGGGACGCCAGCGCCGCGGCGCGCCAGGGGCGGGACGCCATCGCCGACCTGCAGCGCCGCCTCGCCTCGACGGATGCCTCGCTGGCAGAGACGCAGGGCCAGCAGGCGGCCATCGAGGCCCTCTACCAGTCCCTCGCCCGCAGCCGGGAAGACCAGTTGCTGGTCGAGGTCGAGCAGGCCGTCGGCCTGGCCATGCAGCAGCTGCAGCTCGCGGGCAACGTGGAAGCGGCGCTGGCAGCGATGCGTGCCGCCGAGGCTCGGCTCGGCAAGTCCGACGCCGCGCCGCTGGTGCAGCTGCGCAAGGCTCTGCTGACCGACATCGAGCTGCTCGCCAGTTCGCCACGGCTCGACGTGACAGGCACGGCCGCCCGCATCGAAGTGCTGGTATCCGCCATCGATCGGATGCCGCTCGCCTTCATGGCGCCGCCGGCGGAAATTCATGCTGCGGCGCCCGACATGCCATCGAGCTTCCCTGACAAGGTCAAGCGTGTGCTGCGCGACCTGTGGGCCGAACTGCGGACCCTGGTCCGCGTCGAGCGACTCGACCGGCCGGACCCGGCCTTCCTATCCCCGGCGCAGGAAGTGTTCCTGCGCGAGAACCTGCGCCTGCGACTCCTGTCCGCCCGGCTGTCGGTGCTGGCACGGGACGATCGGACCTACCAGAGCGACTTGCGTCTGGCCGCCGAATGGCTGCGGATGTACTTTGACAATGAGTCCGAGGTGGTGCGCAACGCGCTCTCGCAACTGGATGGACTGGCGAGGATCAGCCTCGCGCCGGACGAGACACCGGTACTGCAGGAAACCTATAAGCGCCTGCGTGCGTTGCAGGATCGCAAGCCGGTCGCCGTGGCGTCCGAGGAGCGGGCACCGGGTGCGGCGGCTCACGCGCCGACATCGCCTGCGGCCGAACCTGCCCACGCCGAGCCCGCCCCGGAACCCGCCGCCGAGGCGCCGGCCGAGCACGCGCCCGCTGCGGAGGCTGCCACGCCTGCAGAGCACGCGCCCGCCATGACGGAAGAACACCCCGCACCGACGCACGACGCGCCGGCAGCGGCACACTGAGGAGGGGTCGGCCATGCGGGCTTTGCTCTGGCTGATCGGCCTTTTCGCGCTGGCTGCGGTTGCGTCGCTCCTCGCAACGCACAACAGCGGCTACGTTCTGATCGTTTCGTCGCCGTATCGGATCCAGCTCTCGCTGAACCTGGTGATCTGCTTGCTCGTGCTGGGTTTTCTGGCGGCGTATCTGCTGGTGCGACTGATTCGTCGCACCCTGCGCCTACCGGGT
The DNA here is from genome assembly GCA_050303815.1 of Rhodocyclaceae bacterium. Classification (GTDB taxonomy): domain Bacteria; phylum Pseudomonadota; class Gammaproteobacteria; order Burkholderiales; family Rhodocyclaceae; genus Cognatazoarcus. The sequence goes on along the minus strand of JBNLCM010000053.1, from coordinate 12,874 downwards.
GCAGTGGGCCGCTTCCGGGCGCATCGACGTCATGAAGGGGCGCAGCGCAAGTTGCGTGACAGCCTGCGTTTCTTCATGGAAGGCCGCTACGCCCAGGCGCTCAAGCACGCGGCCGAATCCCACCGCAAGGAACCCGAGAACGGCATCGCGGCGCTGGTGGCGGCCCGGGCGGCCCATGAGATCCGTGACGAGGAGCGCTACCGTGAGTGGATGGGGCAGGCCGAGAAGTACGAGAAACTGCGCAGTGCGCGCCTGATGACCGAGGCCGAGCTGGCGGTCGATGGCCGTCGCTTCGAGGAGGCCGCGGGCTGCCTCGGCACCCTGCGCGAGCGTGGCGAGCGTCACATCGCGGCGCAGCGGCTGGCTTTGAAGGCGGCGCAGGGCGCCCGCCGGTGGGAAGAGACGGCGCGGCTGGCAAGGCAGCTGCACAAGCACAAGGGCATGGGCGAGGACGCGGCCCGCGCCATCATCCGGAAGGCCCACGTGGAATGTCTGCGGGAGCGTGCCGGCGATGATGAACAACTGGCGGCTTACTGGGGCAGCATCCCGCCGCGCGAGGCAGGCGACCACCTCCTGCTCGAGCGTGCCGTGCCGATCCTCGTGGCGGCGGGGCAGGGCGCCCTTGCCCGCAAGGCGGTCGAGGAGATGCTGTCCGAGCACTGGGAGCCGGTGCTGGCCCGCTGTTACGCCGATTGCTGTGTCGAGGACGAGGTCCTGTCGCAGGGCCTGGCCCGGGCCGAAGGCTGGCTGCGGGAGCACCCGCAGGATGCCGGCCTGCTGCTGAGCCTGGGGCGGTTGTGCATGCGCATGAAGCTGTGGGGCAAGGCCCAGAGCTACCTCGAGGCAGCACTGAGCATTGATGCCGACCGCGATACCCACCTGGCGCTGGCGCGCCTCTCGGAGGCCCTCGAGCGTCCCGGTGAGGCCCAGAAACACTACCGCCGGGCGGCGGAGCTGGCGGCGGCCTGACGCCGGCCGGACTGCGGACCGCCCGAGCGCCGCAGGGACCGTTCAGGCCCAGTCGCGTGGGCGAAGGTAGTCGGTGTAGAGGGTGGCTTCCGGGCTGCCCGGCTCGGGCTGCCAGTCATAGCGCCACTTCACGATCGGGGGCATCGACATCAGGATCGACTCCGTGCGACCGCCCGACTGCAGGCCGAACAGCGTCCCGCGATCGAAAACCAGGTTGAATTCCACGTAGCGGCCCCGGCGATAGGCCTGGAAATCTCGCTCACGCTCGCCGTATGCCACGTCGCGGCGGCGTTCGGCGACGGGCAGGTAGGCCGCCAGGAAAGCGTCGCCCACCGATCGCGTCAGCGCGAAGGCGTCGTCGAAGGGGATCTTGCCGTCCGCGCCGTGGTCGTCGAAGAACAGGCCGCCAACGCCGCGGGGCTCGTTACGGTGCTTCAGGAAGAAGTAGCGGTCGCACCAGTCCTTCAGGCGTTGATATTCCGCCTCTCCCCAGGGCAGGAGGGCTTCCCTGCAGGTCCGGTGGAAGTGCCGGACGTCGTCCTCGAAGGGATAGTAGGGCGTGAGATCCATGCCGCCGCCAAACCACCACACGGGGTCGGTGTCCGGCGCCTCGGCAATGAAGAAGCGCACGTTCATATGAACGGTGGGGCAGTAGGGATTGCGCGGATGCAGGACCAGCGATACCCCCATGGCCTCGAAGCTGCGGCCTGCCAGTTCCGGACGGTTCGCCGTGGCCGATGGCGGCAGCGTGCCACCCATCACATGGGAGAAGTTGCAGCCACCGCGTTCGAAGAACCGTCCTTCCTCGATGACCCGGGTGACGCCGCCACCGCCCAGGGGGCGTTCCCAGGCGTCACGGGCAAAGGGCTGGCCATCGAAGGCCTCCAGGGCGTCGACAATGCGGGTCTGGAGCGCTTCGAGATAGGTCTTGACGGTGGCTGCGTGCACGTCGGCCTCAGGTCTTGTCGTTGAGCGTGGCGGCGCCGGCACCCTTCTTGACGTCGGCGATCGCAGCGTCACGGGCTGCGGCGTCCTTGAACATCGGGCTGGTACCCACGACCTGACCGTTGGAGGCCTTGAGATTGAAGAACTCACGTCCGTCCGACGCGGTTTTCAGCTCGTAGCGGCCATCCTCCGTCGAGTTCTTGCGAACCGATTCGATGCCGTTGGTGGCGCTGGCCTTGGCGTTGTAGCCCTCGCTGCGGACCAGGGTGCCGCCGTCGGCGGACAGCAGCTTGAAGTAGAACTCGCCCTTCTCGCTCTTGGTCAGTTCAAAACTCAGTGCCATGCTCTTCTCCTCCTCGATTGCGGGTGCAGGGAATGCCGCCGGCCAGGGGGCCGACATCACCGCAGCGGAGCATAACACTGCCGGCAGGACCGCCACCGGAAGGTGGCGGCGGGTCTCCGGCGAGACAGTTAAATACTGTTGCCTAGCGCTTCAGCGCCCGATGCCCGATATCGCGGCGCATCTGTTTGCCGTCGAACATGATGTGGTCGGCCACGTCGTAGGCATTCTTCTGGGCGGTCTTCACGTTCTCGCCAAGGGCGGTCACGCACAGGACGCGGCCACCGGCCGTCACGATCCGGTCCTCGGCGTTCGTCGTACCCGCATGGAAGACATGCACGTCCGGGCTGCCGGTTTCGGGCAGGCCGCTGATGGCGTCGCCCCTGCGCGGCGCGTCCGGGTAGCCGTGGGCGGCCAGCACGACGCCGAGCGCAAAACGCCGATCCCACTCGGCCTCGGCGGTGTCCAGCTTGCCGTCGATCGCTGCCTCGACCAGATCCACCAGATCGGTCTTGAGGCGCATCATGATCGGCTGGGTCTCCGGGTCGCCCATGCGGCAGTTGAACTCGACGACGCGTGGCTTGCCTTCGTCGTCGATCATCAGGCCCGCATAGAGGAAGCCGGTGTAGGGGTGTCCGTCAGCGATCATGCCGTTGAGGGTCGGCATGATGACCTCGCGCATCACGCGCGCGTGGATTTCGGGGGTAACGACCGGAGCGGGTGAGTAGGCGCCCATTCCGCCCGTGTTCGGTCCCTCGTCGCCATCCTTCAGTCGCTTGTGGTCCTGGCTGGTGGCGAGTGCCATGGCATGACGACCGTCGGCCATGACGATGAAGCTGGCTTCTTCGCCCGTCATGAACTCCTCGATGACGACACGGGCGCCGGCGCCACCCATCTTGTTGTCCACCAGCATCATGTCGATGGCCGCATGGGCGTCATCCGCCGTCATCGCGACGACCACGCCCTTGCCGGCCGCCAGGCCGTCGGCCTTGATCACGATCGGCGCGCCCTGCTGGTCGACATAGGCGTGCGCATCGGCGGCATCGGTGAAGGTGGCGTAGGCAGCGGTCGGGATCTTGTGTCGCACCATGAACTGCTTGGCGAAGTCCTTCGAGGCCTCGAGCTGGGCCGCCGCCCGGATCGGGCCGAAGATCTTCTGGCCCGCCGCACGGAAGGCATCGACCACGCCATCAGCCAGCGGCGCCTCGGGCCCGACGACGGTCAGCACCACGTCCTCGCGCTTGGCAAACTCGATCAGCACCTTGGTGTCGGTGATGGGTACGTTCTCGATGCCCTGCTCGAGCGCCGTCCCGGCGTTGCCGGGCGCGACGTAGACCTTGTGCACCTTCGGCGACTGGACCAGCTTCCAGGCCAGGGCATGTTCTCGGCCACCTGAGCCAATGACAAGGACTTTCATGATTGCGGCTGACTCTCTCTTGGTTGCATCCCGGCGGGAAACGCCCGCCACGCGTGTTGGGGGCTCAGTGACGGAAGTGGCGGAAGCCGGTGAAGACCATCGCCAGACCGTGCTCGTCGGCGGCCGCGATCACCTCGGCGTCGCGCATCGACCCGCCGGGCTGGATCACGGCCGTCGCGCCCGCTTCGGCGAGCACGTCGAGGCCGTCACGGAACGGGAAGAAGGCGTCCGAGGCGACGACGCAGCCCGCGATCACGAGGCCGGCGTTCTCGGCCTTGATCTTGGCGATGCGCGCCGAATCGACGCGACTCATCTGGCCCGCGCCGACTCCGATGGTCATGCCGTCCCTGCAGTACACGATGGCGTTCGACTTGACGGTCTTGGCCACCCGCCAGGCGAACAGGAGGTCCTGCTGCTCCTGGGCGCTCGGGGCGCGCCGGGTCACCACCTTGAGGTCGGTCAGCGCCAGCGGCGCGTGGTCGGCGCTCTGGACGAGCAGGCCGCCGCCGACGCGCTTGACGTCGATCTGGCGGATGTCGCCGGTCGGCACGGTGAGTACGCGCACGTTCTGCTTGGCGCGCAGCACGTCGAGCGCAGCCGCGGAGTAGGCAGGCGCGATCAGGACCTCCATGAACTGCTTCGAGACGGCTTCGGCCGCGGCCTGGTCCACTTCGCAGTTGAAGGCAATGATGCCCCCGAAGGCCGAAGTGGGGTCGGTCTGGAAGGCCCGTGCGTAGGCCTCGTGAGCCGTGGCGCCGATGGCGACGCCACAGGGGTTGGCGTGCTTGACGATGACGCAGGCGGTCGAATCGAAGGCCTTGACGCATTCCCACGCGGCATCCGCGTCGGCAATGTTGTTGTAGGACAGCTCCTTGCCCTGCAGCTGGGTGTAGGCGGCAATGCCCCCCGCCGCGGCGCCCGGCTCGCGATAGAACGCCGCGTTCTGGTGCGGATTCTCGCCATAGCGCAGGTCCTGCACCTTGTCGAAGGCCAGCTGCAGTCGATCGGGATAGCTCCGGATCCGGCCTTCGGCGTCGAGCGCGGTCAGGTAGTTGGAGATCGCGCTGTCGTAACGCGCCGTATGCGTGAAGGCCTTGACGGCGAGCGAGAAGCGAGTCGCGGCAGAAATGCTGCCGTCGCGCGCGTTCAACTCGTCGAGCACCAGCGCGTAATCCGCCGGATCCGTCACGACGGCCACGCCGCCGGCTTCGTTGCCATGGTTCTTGGCGGCCGCGCGGACCATCGCCGGGCCGCCGATGTCGATGTTCTCGATCGCTTCCTCGAGCGTGCAATCGGCCTTCGCGATGGTCTGCTGGAAGGGGTAGAGGTTCACCACCAGCAGGTCGATCCGTTCGATGCCGTGCGACTCGATGGTCTGCATGTGCTCGGCCAGGTCGCGGCGGGCCAGCAGGCCGCCGTGGACCTTCGGATGCAGCGTCTTGACACGCCCATCGAGGATCTCCGGCGAGCCGGTGTGCTCGGAGACGTCGGTGACGGTGAGTCCCGCGTCACGGAGCAGGCGGGCGGTGCCGCCAGTGGAGAGCAGGGCGACGCCGGCGGCGGCGAGCGACTGGGCGAATTCGACGATTCCGGTCTTGTCCGAAACGCTGATCAGGGCACGGGAAACTTTCATTCTGGGATCTGTAGGTGGCGCGGAGCGCAAATTCAAAGGAGGTCGTATTCGGTGAGCTTGCGGCGGAGCGTGTTCCGGTTGATACCGAGCAGCTCGGCTGCAGCCGTCTGGTTGCCGTTGGCGTGGCGCAGGACGAACTCAAGCATCGGGCGTTCCGCGTTCTTCATGACCATGTCGTAGAGTGCGGCGGGCTTCTCGCCGTCCAGGTCGCGGAAATAGCGATCGAGGGTGCGGAACACCGAATCGGCGATCTCGTTGTTGTTACAGGTCATGCTGCCAGTTCCTCGGCAAATTCGCGTGGCGCATCCGGGGCCAGCCAGACAGCCGGATCGCGGAAGAAACGGTCCACCGACGCAAGCTGCTCGTGCCTGTCGTCCAGGCGAACCATGTGTTGTCTGAAGGCGTGGGCGCCCGGAATGCCCTGGACGTACCAGCCGATGTGCTTGCGTGCGACCCGCACGCCCTTCTCCGGGCCGTAGAACGCGTGAATGTCGAGCAGGTGGCCGTGGCACACCCGTCGACGGTCCTCGAGGGTCGGCGGCGCGAGTTCCTCGCCCGTCGCGAGGTAGTGGGCAATCTCGGCGAAGATCCACGGGCGGCCCTGGGCGGCCCGGCCGATCATCACGGCGTCGGCGCCGGTCTGCGCGAGCACTTGTCTTGCCTTGCGGGCCGAGTCGATGTCGCCGTTGGCGACCAGCGGGATCCGGATGTGCTGGCGGACTTCGGCGATGGTGTCGTACTCGGCCTCGCCCATGTAGCGATCGGCACGGGTCCGTCCGTGGATGGTCAGGGCCCGCACGCCGGCTTCCTCGGCGATGCGGGCGATACGCACGGCGTTGCGAGTGTCGCGGTCCCACCCGGTGCGGCACTTCAGCGTGACCGGTGTATCCGGTACCGCGGCGACGACGGCATCGAGGATCCGCCCGACGAGGGCCTCGTCGCGCAGCAGGGCCGAGCCGGCGGCCACGTTGCATACCTTCTTGGCCGGACAGCCCATGTTGATGTCGATGATGTCGGCGCCGTGGTCGCGGTTGTGGCGCGCCGCGTCGGCCATCATGGCGGGGTCCGAGCCCGCGATCTGGACACTCACCGGACCCGTTTCGCCCCGGTGGTCAGTGCGCAGCCGCGTCTTGTCGGTGGCATAGAGGAGGGCGTTGGAGGTGACCATCTCCGACACCGCCAGGCCGGCCCCCATGCGCTTCGCGAGCTGCCGGAACGGGCGGTCCGTGACGCCTGCCATGGGCGCCAGAAAGACGTTGTTCCGCAGGTGGAAACCGGCGAGTTGCATGCGAGATACGGCGAGCGGGGAAAGCCGGAATTCTAACCGATGGGAGGCCCCCCGTCGGCGAAAATGCGTGGCCGGCAGGACGAGCGTCGTGACGCGCGCAACAGGCTCGTGACCGGAGTTGGCGCTGGCGGGGCCGCGATCAGGGCCAGGCGCGCGCGCCGAACATCATCCGGCGGGCCAGGGCGCCGCGCAGGGGCGGACACGCGTCGAGCAACAACAGGCCCGCACCCCGCAACGCGCTCAGCGGCGCGATGTCGTTGCTGAACAGGCGCACCAGGGAGTCGGTCGCGCCAATCGTTGCGCGGCGATCCAGCCGCCGCGCCCGCCGGTATCGGTCGAGCACAGCCGCTCGGCCCGGATCCTCGCCGGGCGCGAGCCCGCGCAGCGTCGTCGCCAGCGCCCAGACGTCGCGCAGCGCCAGGTTGAAGCCCTGTCCCGCAACCGGGTGCAGGGTCTGTGCCGCGTTGCCGAGCCAGGCCACGCGGTCGCCGACAGGGTCGCGCCGGTAGCGCAGCGCCAGCGGGAAGCGCAGGCGCGGCTCGACGCGGATCAGCCGGACCCGCCCGGCCATCCGCTGCTCGATCTCGTTCATGTACTCGCGTTCGTCGAGCGCCAGCAGGCGGTCGGCGCCGCGTGGCGAGGCCGTGTGAACGATCGCGTACGCCTGACCGCAGGGCAGCAGGGCGAGGGGGCCGTCCGGCGTGAAGCGCTCGAAGGCGAGGTTGGCGTGTCCATCGGCCGGCGTCGCCAGCGTGATGACTGCGTGCTGGTGGTAGTCCCGCCCGTCGACGGCCGCCTCGTCGCCCTGCACGCCGCCCTCGGCGCAGGCGACGAGTCGGGCCCGCACGGCCTGCGCTGGGCCCCCTTCGAGACTGACGATCACGTCCGCCTCGCCCGGCGCCAGGTGCGCGACCTTCTGGCCGTCGATGACCGGGATGTTCGCATCGCGAAGACAGTCGTCGAGGGCGCTGGCCAGATCGCCGGCACGGACGACGTAGCCGAGGGCCTCGAGCTGGTGCTCGGCCGCCTCGATGCGGGTGCGGCCGAAGCCCCCGGCCTGCGAGACATGGATGCTCCGGATCGGGGTCGTGGCCAGGCTGTCCCAGGCGCCGAGGCGTTGCAGCGTGAGCCGGCTACCGTGCGCCAGCGCGAGGACCCGCGGGTCGGAGCGCGCCGCGCCGCGGGGGCGCGCGTCGACCAGGGCCATGTCGAGACCGGCGCCGCGCAGGGCCAGGGCCAGGGCCATGCCGACCGGACCGGCGCCGACGATCAGCAGGTCATGCGGCATCGCGCATCCGGTCCATCAGCGCCTCGATCTCGCCGACCGTCTTCGGCGCATCGGCCGTGATCAGTTCGCAGCCGTCGGCCGTCACCAGCGCATCGTCCTCGATGCGCACGCCGATGTGCCAGAAGGCCTCGGGGATATCGTCGGCCGGGCGGATGTAGCAACCTGGCTCGATGGTCAGCGTCATGCCCGGCACGAGCGGGCGCCAGGCGGCCTCGAGCTTGTACTCGCCGGCGTCGTGGACGTCGAGGCCCAGCCAGTGACCGGTGCGGTGCATGTAGAAGCGGCGGTAGTCCTGGTTCTCGAGCACGCCATCCAGGCTGCCATCGAGCAGCCTGAGGTCGATCAGGCCCTGGGCCAGCACCTTCACGGCGGCGTCATGGGGTTCGTTCCAGTGGGCGCCGGGTCGTGTCACGGCCACGGCTGCGGCCTGGGCGGCCAGCACCAGCTCGTAGATGTCGCGCTGGGCGCCCGAGAAACGGCCGTTGACCGGGAAGCTGCGGGTGATGTCCGATGCGTAGCCGTCGAGCTCGCAGCCGGCGTCGATCAGCAGCAGGTCGCCGTCGGCCATCTTGCGGTCGTTCTCGATGTAGTGCAGCACGCAGGCATTGGGGCCGCTGGCGACGATCGACGGATAGGCGGGGGCCTGGGACCCGGCGCGACGGAAACACTGGCCGATGACCGCCTCGACCTCGTACTCGAACAGGCCCGGGCGCGCCTCGCGCATCGCCAGGCGATGCGCCTCGGCGGAGATGGCCGCGGCGCGGCGCATCAGTGCGATCTCGCTGTCGTCTTTGATCAGGCGCATCTCGTCGATCAGCGCGCGCACGTCGACGACCGAGGCCGGCGCGGTGACGCCGCTGCGGGTGTTCGCCCGGGCCGAGTTGAGCGCGTCCGTGACCCGCCTGTCCCAGTTCGCGTCATGACCGAGGGAGTAGAACAGCGCCGGCTGGTCGGCGAGCAGGTCGGGCAGCATCCGGGGCAGATCGTCGATGACGTGGGCAGCGTCCACCGCAAAGGCTTCGCGGGCCGCGTCGGGCCCGAAGCGATAGCCATCCCAGATCTCGCGTTCCACATCCTTGTCGCGACAGAAGAGGATCGAACGCGGTGCGTCACCGGCCACGAGAACCAGCACGGCCTCCGGTTCGCGGAACCCGGTCAGGTAATAGAAGTAGCTGTCGAAACGGTAAGGGTAGTGGGTGTCCCGGTTGCGCGTGGCTTCGGGGGCGGTCGGGATCAGGGCGACGCCGCAACCGCGTGCCTGCATCTCCTTCAGGAGGCGCTCGCGTCGGGCCTTGAACGGGGTGGGGTCGATCATGGTCGGTCTGCCTGTGGGGTTCCGGGATTATGGCACGCAGCTTCCCGCTGTTCGCAGGGGCCGGGCCGGCGCATTTGCGTGCCGGGCGGTGGCCACCCGGATACCCGTCTTCCGTGCCTGCGCCATATGAGTGCGTTCAGGCGCGACGCGTTCCTCCCCGGTCAGCCCAGTTGAGCTCCCGGTAGCGGGCCGCCGAGGCCGTGCCCGGCTTGATGATCGCGAAATAGGGTGAGACATCGAAGTCCCGTGGCGCGAAGAGGCTGTAGTGGCGGAGGCGCAGGGCCTCCTCGACGCAGGTCGGGCAGTCGGGATCGCCGCCCGGGGCGAGGACGCGCTCGGGCAGGATCGGGTAGCGAACGGACTGGAAGGCCTGCGCGATCAGCGTCGAACAGATGGCGCGGGTCGGGTCGCCGCTGCCCAGCGTCAGCATGCGACGACGGAAGCGCTGGGGTACGGGAGGGGTCGGGAAGAGGTAGCGCCCCAGGTCGATGATGTTGCGCAGGTTGTACTGGTGGCCGAGGCGCTCGATGGCAAAGTGCAGGACCGCCTGCAGGTCGTCCTGCAGCAGGCCCGAGGGACGACATATCCGGCTGGGGAGACCGGCGAATGCGTCGACTCCGACCGCCCGCACACCATCGACGATGTCCGCCTCGATGAAGGCCTGGCGTGGTGCGCCGGGCCGATCGGCAAGCGCGTCGCCAACGTAGAGGGCGGCATGGGACCAGGTGGACTGGGTCAGGTACTTGATGATGCCGCTGATGCGGGTATTGCCCTCCACCAGCAGGACGTCGCCTGGCAGCAGCGTGCGCAGGAGCACGTCGGGGGGGGTGGGCGGCGTCAGGAAATCGCTGGCGACCGGCCGGGACAGATAGCGCCCGATCCGGTGGCCGACGCGGTCCAGCACGCTGCCCATGGGACTGGCCTCAGTCCTTGTCCGGGGTCTTCCTGCCCTCGCGATAGCGCTGGGTGGCCGCGCGGAGGAAGAACATCTGCTGGCGGAAGTTGGTGCACGCCTTGCAGATGGCCAGATGCATGCGCAGGTTGAGTCGCTCGCTCAGGGTGAGGGGGCGGTCCTGCTCCTCGGAACACAGACGGGTGACGTCCTTGCAACTCAGCATGCCGCTTCCCCGTTGGCGAACCAGTTGGTGTCCAGGCACATCCGCAGCCCGCTGCGTGCGCGGTGCAGGATGACCCAGCAGTTGCTCGTGCTGATTCCCAGCTCGGAGCAGATCTCGTCGGTGTCGAGATCGAGAAACTCGCGCATCATGAAGACGCGGGAGGTCTTGGGCGGCAGCTTCTCCAGGCAGGCGTCGAAGACGTCCCAGAACTGCTGCTGCGACATCGAGGCCTCGGGGTCGGCCCAGGTGGGGGGCTTGTCCTCGGGGTTCCAGTGGCCCCGTTCGTTGAACAGCGCGTCGAAGTCGTCACCATCCTCGGCGCTGCCCGAGACCAGATCGGCCCCGGCGATCTCCCGCGAGCTCTTGCGGATGTGGTCGACAATCTTGTTGCGCAGGATCGAGAACATCCAGGTCTTCAGTGCCGAGCGTCCGGCAAAGCTCGACTCGTATTTCATCGCCGAGAACAGGGCCTCCTGCACCATATCCTCCGCTGCGCCCGCATCGCGCAGCTGCAACTGGGCGAAGCGCACCATGTCCCGGCGGATCTTTTCGATGGATGGATCGTTCCAGTCGATCCCTGTCCCGACGTCGGCTGTGGTCATTCCTGTTTCCCTTTCGCGGCCCTGCCGTTCAGCGCCGCACTGATGCTGGCGACACAGAACGGTACAAGAAAATTGAGCAGGATGCGCCCCCAGTCCAGGTCGCTGCCGGCGAGCAGGCGATCGCCCTGATTGATCGCGTTGAGGATCGTTCCTACGATCAGCGAGATCGAGGCCGACGTGCGCAGGGTGCGCGGCCGGCAGGCGAGTCTGATGAGTTCCAGCATGCAAGGTGCTCTCTCCCGAGGGACGCTGGGACACGATCCCGGACCGTGCCCCGCCACAGGAGTGTGACCGGCGGCCGTATCGAATCCTTACGCGTCCGCGGTCAGTCGTGGTCGCCTTCCGCCGCGGCCAGGGCCTTGCGCATGCGGTGCAGGCCGAAGGCGACGGCGATACCGATGACCGGGATCGACACGGCGGTCACGATCTCCGGCGTCAGGGGCGCGATGAACCCCTTGGCGCCCTTGGCCAGGTACTGGACCAGCTGCGACGCGTAATAGGTGATCGCGACCACCGACAGGCCCTCGACGGTTTCCTGCAGGCGCAGTTGCAGCTTGGCGCGCCGGTTCATCTGGGTCAGCAGCTCCTGGTTCTGGCGCTCCAGTTCGATGTCGACACGCGTCCGCAGCAGTTGGGAATTGCGCGCGATCCGGCCGGAGAGGTCGTCCTGCCGGCGGGCGTTGGCCGCGCAGGTGTTGATCGCCGGCGCGAGCCGCCGGTCCATGAACTCGCGGATCGTCGTGAAGCCCGAGACCCGCACTTCGCGCAGCTCTTCGATCCGGTGCTCGACGAGTCGCGCGTAGGCCGCGGCGGCGCCGAAGCGGAAAGTGGACCGGGCCACCGAGCGCTCCACGTCCGCGGCCAGGCGGGTCAGGCGGGTCAGCACCTGGCGCTCGTCCTCTGGCGTCGCCGCTGCGACGATCCGGTCCATCAGGTCGGCCAGTTCGCCCTCGGCCCGATTGAGCAGGCGGCCCACCTCCTTGGCGACAGGAAAGGCCAGCAGGGCGGTCATCCGGTAGGTTTCGATCTCGAGCAGGCGCTGCACCATGCGGCCGGTCTGGCGGGGCGTCAGCTTTTCGTCCAGAACCAGGAAGCGGGTCCAGCCGTCGGTCAGCAGGAAGTCGGTAAAGACCCACGCCCCCCCCTCGGCCACCCGGGTCGCGATCATCTGGGATCCGTCCCGCGTCGCCGAGGCGATGACCGATTCGGGCGTCACCACGCCCGCGTCGCGAAGGTCCACGTGGGTGCCCACGAGCAGCTGTCCGGGAATGGCTTCGAGCCAGCGCGGCGGCAGCGCGTCCACTGCCGTGGGCTGTTCGCCCTCGTCGCCGTTCAGCTCGCGAAAGATCGTGTAGCAGGAGAACTCGGTGTGGCGTTCCCATTTCAGGCGGAATCGCGGGGTCACCAGCAGCAGGTGGTCGCCGTCCACCTCGGGCAGCGGTACCGCGAAGGCCTCCGCCAGGTGCCTCAGATGGGCGACTTCGTCGTCCGCGGTGGCGCCGTCATGGACCAGTGCCACGTAGGACACCGCCTGGGGGCTGCGCAGCGCCAGCGGTGGCCGGGCGTGGAGTTCGTTGTTGAGCTTGTAGCGGAGCGGATGCTCGGCATGGGTGCCGCGGGCGGCGGGTCGAGGGTCGTTCATCTTGAAGGCATCGGGGGCGAGAGTGCGCAGTCGTCTGGGTCGTGCGCCATCGGCGCCGACAGGCAGTGTCGGCTTCGGCTCCCTCCCGGGCCGCTTTTTTGCGTCCGATCATGCCCGCCACAGGCAGGAATGGCAAGTGGCCCGCCGGCCGGCGAGGGGAGCCGGGGGCGGGCCGGGGGCGGGCCTGGGGCGGGGGAACTGCGCGCTGCGCGTTCAGGCCTCCTTGCGCAGCTTGGCGATACCGACTGCCTTCATCACCACCTTTTCGTAGACCGGTTCGGTGGTGCCCTTCTTCATCTTGCGGATGAAATACTTTT
>JBNLCM010000052.1:0-4645 GCA_050303815.1 Rhodocyclaceae bacterium | reverse complement strand
GATATCCTCAAGGAATTCGGCATCGAGCATTCTCTCCTCGACCGTGAGGGCTGCATCGGGCAGGAGCCGGCCTTGAAGCATGTTGCCGAGAAGGTCGCCGGTGGGCTGGTGCTGCCGGGCGACGAGACCGGCGACTGCTTCCTCTTCACCCAGCGCCTGGCTGAGCGTGCCGCCGGCCTGGGCGTCAGGTTCAAGTCCGAGACCGCCATCCAGCGGCTTGCGGTAGAGGGCGGCAAGGTCACCCATGTCGAAACCAGCCGGGGATGGGAGACCGGTGACGCCTATGTCGCGGCGCTGGGCAGCTATACGCCGCTTCTGGTGCGTCCGCACGGCATCCGCACCCAGGTCTACCCGGTGAAGGGGTATTCGGTGACCGTGCCGATCGTCGACGAGGACGGCGCGCCGGTTTCCACTATGATGGACGAGAAATCCAAGGTGGCGATCACCCGCCTGGGCGACCGCATCCGCGCGGCCGGCACCGCCGAGCTCACCGGCTATAACCTGCACCTCTCGCACGGCCGCTGCGCCATGCTGTTCCACATCGTCCGGGATCTCTTTCCCAGAGGCGGCGATCTGAGCGACGTGAAATTCTGGACCGGCCTCAGGCCGATGATCCCTGACGGCGGGCCGCTGATCGGTCCGACCCGCCTGGCCAACCTCTACCTCAACACCGGCCACGGCACCCTCGGCTGGACCATGGGGCCCGGTTCGGGAAAGCTGCTGGCCGACCTGCTGTCGGGCCGTCAGACCGACATCCCGCTCGACGGCCTCACCATCGAGCGCTTTCCCCAGGGGCAGGGGATCTAAGAGGGGCTAGCCGCGCCGCCGCCGGCCGTCGTTTTCGCCGCTGTCGTTGGCCGCGCGAACACCAATGACGCTTAGTGTGGACAAGGCTGCGACCCTGGGTATTTGGGGTTTTGCACTTGTTTCCGAATAACCACTTTTGTCGTTTGACATAACTGGCGGTACCGTGCGGGGGTTATTTTTTCATAATAAAATAGATAAAGAGAGGGGTTAGGAAATGCGTATTACAACTTTAACTATTCTTGGTGTTTTCTTTTTAGCTCCTGCGGCCTTTGCCGGGCCGGGTGAACTGCCGGATGCCGTGCCGGATTGCAACTGGGGTGAGTTGACCAGCGCGGCGATTACCGAGCAGGACTTTCCACAGGGCGAGCATGCGTCCCAACAGCCGACGCCGCGTAGTGGACTGCCAAATATCGGGCTCTATGAAGGTCAGCAGGGTGACCTTGTGACGACTTGCGAATTCGTCGATGAGAATCTTCCCGACTGAGATCATCCCTTAGCAAACTGCGACAAACCCGCCAGAGCCGAGCCTCTGGCGGGTAGTCCGCTGCCTCAGGAAGAAGAAGTCAGGGATTGAATCAGCCGGAGGTATTTACATACATCCTCCGGTTTGGTTTGCTGGCTTGGGGTCATGAGCACAGCAAACGAAGAGGCAGATGCAATGATGAAGAAAGTGGCTGTGATCCTCACTGCGGTGGGGACCTTCACCTTCGCCGGCAGTGCCCAGGCGGACAACTGCAACATTGGTGGCCCCGGCCAGTATCAGGACGCCCTGATCGGCTTTTATTCCGATACCGGCGCGCCGACCCCGGGTGGCTCGGTCGATAACCTGGGCCAGGCCATCGCCGCCGGCTACTACGGCAACACCTCGAACGCCGGGATCGATTCCGACGCTCCGGCCCGTGGACACGGGGTAACCCCGTCGATCTCGCCCGGCCCGAAAGTCACAGACGGCGGGGTGGTTCCCGGCGCCTCTCTCGGCTACGCCATCACCTGCAACGGCCCGGACGCCGTGCCCAACGTCGACTGACTCCTGGCTTTCCCGGCAGTGTCGCCACGGTCGCTGATGCCAGCGCCCGTGGCGCCCAGCCGTCGGGCGATGGTCTTGGGCGCCGCGCCCCAGGGCGCGCGTGCCCCCGAGACTTCCTGTAATCGGTCGAGAAGCTCTTTGGCGGCAAAGCTGCCGGCCCGATTGTGCTTGGCGCAGTCTTTCTTGTCACGGTCGCATGCGATTGACGTATCCGGCATATCGCTACGCGCAATAACAACCCTGGGATGAAAGTATGACGTAAATCAATTACTTAGCTGTTTGCGGAGCGCATAGTCTGCATGTTTGATAAAGCCGGATCGCCATGGGCAGTAGGGGAGAGATGTCTTGCGAGCCGGTTTACAACGCATCAGCTACAAGGGAGCGTAAAATGAGGAAAGTGCTCTTAGCGGCCGCCGCCGCCAGTCTGGTCTCTTTCTCGGGCGGCGCAATTGCCGCGAGCGGACCGGACAGTCCCACGGCGACCCATGACAATCCGTCCAGTTGCCTCGGCGCCGAGCGGGCGACCCGCAATTCCGCGGGCGGCGACCGGGAGAAGGGCGGCTTCGGACCGGAGCAGGCCGACTGGGTTAAGACACACCAGCCCTACGGCCAGTGGCTGCAGGAGTGGAAGGCAGGTTGTGAGAATCCGCCGGGCGCTCCGGAAGACGATCCCTCCTGAGGTAAGTTGATCGCCCTTTGGGCGAGGCTAGGGGAACCCCCTGAACTGTTCCGTTCAGGGGGTTTCTTTTTGCCTACTCCGTCCTCAGGCACTCGATGGGGTCGAGTGTCGCCGCGCGATGCGCCGGATAGTAGCCGAAGAAGACACCGACCGCGCCGGCGAAGAGGATCGCCGCCAGCATCGCCTCCGGCGCCAGAAAGATCGGCCAGCCGGCCAGCTGCGCAACGCCGATGGAAACGCCGATCCCGGCGACGAGCCCGATGATCCCGCCCAGCAGGCAGAGGCTCAGCGCCTCGATGAGGAACTGGTTGCGGATGTCGCGGCGGCGGGCGCCTACGGCCATGCGCAGGCCGATCTCGCGGGTACGCTCGGTCACCGAGACCAGCATGATGTTCATGATCGAGATGCCGCCGACCAGCAGCGAGACAGACGCGATCGCGGCCAGCAGCCAGGCGATGGTCTTGGTCGCCGCGCGCTGGGCGGCCATGGCTGCGGCCGGGTTGGTGACGCGGAAGTCGTTCTCCTCGTCCGACTGCAGGCGGTGACGCTGGCGCAGCAGCCCGGTGATCTGCCGCTCCGCGGCCGCCATGAACTCGTCTGACTTGGCCTTCACCAGCACATAGGCCACCGCCTCGCGGTTGACCTGGTGGGCGCTGCCGATGAGGCGCAGCTTGGCCGTGGAGATCGGGATGAAGACGATGTCGTCCTGGTCGCGTCCGCTGCCCGAAGGGCCCTTTTCGTCCAGCACGCCGATGACCTCGAAGGGCACCTGCAGGATGCGGATCGACTGACCCAGCGGGTCCGTGTCGCCGAACAGCTGCTCGGCGACGGTTTCGCCGATCAGCGCCACCTTGCCGGCTGCGGATTGCTCGCCCTGGGAGAAATAACGGCCCCGGGACAGTGTCCATTCGCGGACGACGAAGTAGTCTGCCGTGGTCCCGTTGACCGTGGTGTTCCAGTTCCTGTTGCCTGCCACGATCTGCACGTTGCCGCGCACAGCGGGGGCGGCGGCCTCTACCACGGGCAGGCTGCCGACGGCGTCGGAATCGCTCTCGGTGAGGGTGTGACCGCTGCCGCTCTCGCGGCGGACGCTGCCTTCGCGCGCCGCACCCGGCTGCACCATCAGCACGTTGGCGCCGAGCGAGCGGATTTGCTCGGCGACCTCGGTCTGCGCCCCCGCGCCGACGGCCACCATGGTGACGACCGAGGCCACGCCGATGATGATGCCGAGCATGGTGAGCAGACTGCGCAGCGGGTTGCTGCGCCGGGAGCGCAATGCGATCTTCAGGCTTTCCAAGGGGCTCACGACGCGGCTCCCGCAATCGCGCGGTCGGTGACCGGCGCGTCGGTGACGAGGTGGCCGTCCCTGAGATGCAGCACACGTCGGGCATGGCGTGCCACGGCTTCGTCGTGAGTGATCATCACGATGGCCTTGCCCTGTTCGTTCAGCGCCTGGAACAGCGCCAGCACGGCGCGACCGGTCGTGGTGTCCAAGGCGCCGGTCGGCTCGTCGGCCAGGATCAGCGAGGGGTCCGTCACCATTGCGCGGGCAATGGCGACCCGCTGCTGCTCGCCGCCGGAGAGCTGGGCCGGCCAGTGGTGCTGGCGGTCCGCCAGGCCGAAGGCATCCAGCAGGGCCGCCGCGCGGCTGCGGCGCTCGTGCTTCGGCAGGCCCGCATAGACCAGCGGCAGTTCGACGTTCTCGATTGCCGTGCTGCGGGCAAGCAGGTTGTAGGACTGGAAGACGAAGCCGATGCGGCTGTTGCGGATCGATGCCTGACGGTCCGGGCCGAGCCGGGTGACATCTTCATCCTCGATCAGCAGCCGGCCGCCGCTGGGCCGGTCGAGCAGGCCGATGAGGTTCATCAGCGTGGTCTTGCCGGAACCCGAGGGGCCCATGACGGCGACGAACTCGCCCGGCGCCACTGTAAAGCTCACCCCTTGGAGGGCATGGAGCATGCCGCTGCCGGAGGGGTAGCTCTTGGCGAGCTGCTGCGCGGTGATGAGATTCATCGTCGCCGCTCTCAAAAGCCGAGACGGATACCGAAGATCCTTCGCGAGGCCTGCTGGACGATCTCGTTGACCACGACCTCATCGCCCTCCGCCAGGCCGCCGACCAGGGCGGTGTTGCG
>JBNLCM010000051.1:0-7593 GCA_050303815.1 Rhodocyclaceae bacterium | reverse complement strand
ACGACAGAGAGAGATTTGCCTCATGTATCGATACGACGCATTCGACCAGCGCATCGTCGATGAGCGCGTCGCGCAGTTCAGCGACCAGACGAACCGCTACCTGGCGGGCGAGCTGAGCGAGGACGAGTATCGGCCCCTGCGTCTCCAGAACGGGCTGTACATCCAGAAGCAGGCGCCGATGCTGCGCGTTGCCGTTCCGTGCGGCCTGATGAGCGCGGACCAGCTGCGCCGCATCGCGCGCCTCGCCCGCGATTACGACAAGGGCTACGTCCACTTCAGCACGCGGCAGAACATCCAGTTCAACTGGCCTGCCCTCGAGAACGTGCCGAAGATCCTGGCCGAGCTCGCCGAGGTCGAGATGCACGCCATCCAGACCTCCGGCAACTGCATCCGCAACTTCACCTCGGACCCCTTCGCCGGCGTCGCCGGTGACGAGACGATCGATCCGCGCCCGTGGGCCGAGATCCTGCGCCAGTGGGCGACCTTTCATCCGGAGTTCGCCTACCTGCCGCGCAAGTTCAAGATCGCGGTCAATGGCGCCCTGGAAGACCGGGCGGTCATCCAGTGCCACGACATCGGCCTCGACCTGATGCGCAACGACGCCGGCGAGATCGGCTTTCGCGTGCTGGTCGGCGGCGGCCTCGGCCGTACGCCGATCATCGGCAAGGAGATCTCGGCCTTCGTGCCGTGGCAGGACATCATCACGTATTGCGAAGCCATCCTGCGGGTCTACAACCGCTTCGGCCGGCGCGACAACATGTACAAGGCGCGGATCAAGATCCTGGTCCAGTCGCTGGGCATCGAGGCCTTCCGCGAACAGGTCGAGTCCGAGTGGCAGCACACCCGCGGCGGGCCAGGCACGCTGACCGAGGCCGAGGTAGCGCGGGTCTCCGGCCACTTCGACGACCCCGACTACGAGACGCTGCCGGCCGAGGACGCGGGCTACCACCGCCAGCTGGCCGACAACAATGCCTTCGCCGCCTGGGCCCGGCGCAACGTGCGCGCCCACAAGCAGGCCGGCTACGCCTCGGTCGTGCTGTCGCTGAAGAAGACCGGCGTGGCGCCGGGCGACATCACCTCGGAGCAGCTCGAGCAGGTTGCCGACTGGGCCGACCGCTACAGCTTCGGCGAGGTCCGCTCCACCCACGAGCAGAACCTGGTGCTGGCCGACGTCCGTCAGTCGGATCTCTACGCGGTCTGGCAGGCGGCACGCGACGCAGGCCTGGCGACGCCGAACATCGGCCTCCTGACCGACATGATCTGCTGCCCCGGCGGCGATTTCTGCAACCTCGCCAACGCCAAGTCGATCCCGGTGGCCGAGGCCATCCAGGAACGCTTCGACGATCTGGACTACCTCCACGACATCGGCGACATCGAGATCAACATCTCGGGCTGCATGAACGCCTGTGGCCACCACCACGTGGGTCACATCGGCATCCTCGGCGTCGATAAGAACGGGCAGGAGTGGTACCAGGTCACGATCGGCGGCGCCCAGGGCAACCAGGCCTCGCTCGGCAAGGTCATCGGCCCGTCTTTCGCGCGCGCCGAGATGCCCGATGTGCTCGAGCGCATCATCCAGATCTACATCGAAGAACGGCATGCGGACGAGCGCTTCATCGATACCGTCCGTCGCATCGGCAACGAGCCGTTCAAGACCCGCGTGTATGCGGGCCGTGACGTCAAGAAGAAGGTGGTCAATGGCTAAGCTGATCAAGAACGGAAACATCATCGACGACAGCTGGCAGGTACTGCCGGCGGATGCGACCGAAGTACCGGCCGGTCCGGTCATTGTCCCGCTGTCGCTCTGGCAGAGCGCCGCGAGCGAGCTGAGCGACCGGGGCGACCTGGGGATCTGGCTGGCCCCCGACGAAGATCCGGCCGACATCGCCGACGCCCTGAGCGAGCTTGCGGTGGTCGCCATCGATTTCCCCAAGTTCGCTGATGGCCGGGGCTATTCGAGCGCCGCCTTGCTGCGCTCCCGCTACGGCTATGGCGGCGAACTGCGCGCCATCGGCGAGGTGCTGCGCGACCAGTTCTTCTACCTGACCCGCTGTGGCTTCGACGCGCTGCAGCCGCCCGAGGGCCGCTATTCGGACGAGCAGCTGGCCGCGGCACTGGCCAGCCTGGCCGATTTTTCGGAGCCCTACCAGGGCGCCATCGACCGCCCCGAACCCGTCTGGCGCCGCCACGACCGGCAGCAGGTGTCAGCATGAGCGGCAGTGTCTCGATGCTGCGCCCGCGTGCGGGCAACCCGGCCACCCGGCCCGAACTGACCGACGCGCTGCGCGCTGCGGTGGAGGCCAAGGCCACCGCAGCACGGGAGCTTCTGACCGCCGCGGTCGCCGAGTTTGGCGGTCGGGGTGCCGTCACCTTCGCCAACAGCTTCGGCGCCGAGGACATGGTGGTGACCGAGCTGATCCTGCGGCTCGGCCTGCCGATCGAGATCTTCTCGCTCGACACAGGGCGGCTGCCCGGCGAGACCTACGACCTGATGTCGCGGGTCGAGAAGCACTACGACACGCGCCTCACGGTCTACTTTCCGGACGCCTCGGCGGTCGAGGACTTCGTCCGCGGCGAGGGCATCAATGCCTTTTACGAGTCGATCGAGCTGCGCAAGCGCTGCTGCCAGATCCGCAAGGTCGAACCCCTGCGCCGCGCGCTGTCGGGCAAGCAGGCCTGGATCACCGGCCTGCGGGCGGCCCAGTCGACGACCCGTACCGGCCTGCCGGCGCGCGAGTTCGACGACGGCAACGGCCTGGTCAAGCTCAACCCGCTGACGGACTGGAGCGAGAACGAGGTGTGGGCCTTCATCCGGATGCATGACGTGCCCTACAACGACCTGCACGACCAGTTCTACCCGAGCATCGGCTGCGCGCCCTGCACCCGCGCCATCGCGGTGGGCGAGGATGTCCGCGCGGGCCGCTGGTGGTGGGAGGATCCGACCCTCAAGGAATGCGGTCTTCACGTCAAGGGCTGAGACCGGCACACGCGCACACGCAAGGCCGCGGCAACGCGGCCTTTTTCATGCCCCGGCGCACGACCGCGCTACCATCGCGGCACATCCACCCCAGGCAGGCCCATGACACCCGACGATCTGGCCGCAGCGCTGACCCGCGCCCGCGACGCCCGCGACACCTTGCTGACCCGGCTTGAGCAGGAAGGCACCGACTGCTACCGCCTGTTCCATGGCACCGTTGAGGGCTGCCCCGGCGTGACCCTCGACCGCTACGGCGATCTGGCCCTCCTGCAGAGCTTCCACGCCACGCTCGATGGGGCCTTAGTCGACGCGGTCGAGCGCTTTGTGGACGGTCTCCATCCCGCCATGCCGCTGATCTACAACGACCGCAGCGGTCGCGGATCGCGCATCGCCAACCGGTTGTCCGAGCCCCTCAAAGTGGCGGCTCACATGCCACGCATCATCCATGAATCCGGCGTGCAATACCGCTTCCAGGCGCGTCACGAAGGGCAGGATCCGTGGCTGTTCCTCGACCTGCGAGCGGCCCGCCGCCGGGTCATGGCCGCCGCGAAGGAGCGCTCGGTGCTCAACCTCTTCGCCTACACCTGTGGCGTTGGAACCGCCGCGGCAGCCGCCGGCGCCAGCTTCGTGATGAACGTGGATTTCGCCGAGTCCGCGCTGCGGGTCGGCAAGGACAATGCCCGCCTCAACGCGCTGCCCCATCGCCCCCGCTTCGTCCATAGCGACGTTTTCCCGGCGATACGCCAGCTGGCCGGCATCGGCCAGCCCGAGCGGGTCCGCGGCAAGCGCCTGCCCCCCTTTCCGGAGCTGGCGCCCCGCCAGTTCGACCTGGTGTTCCTCGACCCGCCACGCTACGCGAAAAGTCCATTCGGGGTGGTGGATCTGGTTCGCGACTACCCGGCGCTTTTCAAGCCCGCCCTGCTCGCGACGGCCGAGGGGGGCTGTCTCGTATGCTGCAACAATGTGGCCGAGGTGGACGCTGAAACCTGGCTCGAGCAGCTCCGGCGATCGGCCAGCAAGGCTGGCCGGACTGTTCGGGACGTGGAATGGATCGCGCCCGACGCCGACTTCCCGAGCTTCGATGGCCGACCGCCCCTGAAGATCGCCGCGCTGCGCGTCTGAGCGCCGGCTTGCCCGCAGCCGCGCGGGTGGCGACAATGGTCCAAGGCATGGCCGGACGAGCCACGCAAGAACCATAACCGGGAGGAGACGCCCATGTCCTGTTGCCACCATTACGCCCTGACACCGGGCGGCGACGCGGCCTTCGCGGTCGATGTCTCGGCCATTACCTTCGGGCCGGGCTGCCTGCGCGAGGCCGGCGACCACGCTGCCAGCCACGGCATGAGGCGCGTGGCCCTGTTCACCGACCCGCGCCTGGCGGGCCTCGAGCACCTGGCTGTGGTGCGCGATTCGCTCAAGGCCGCCGGCCTCGACGTGGTGGTCTATGACGAAGTCCAGGTCGAGCCGACCGACGCCTCCTTCCTCGCGGCCGCCCGCTTCGCCACCGAGGGTCGCTTCGACGGCTTCGTCTCCCTCGGCGGCGGCTCGGTGATCGATACCGCCAAGGCGGCCAACCTCTATTCAAGCTATCCGGCCGAATTCGCCGCCTACGTCAACGCACCGATCGGCGAGGCGCGGGCCGTCCCGGGGCCCCTCAAGCCACATATCGCGTGCCCCACCACGTCGGGCACCGGCGCCGAGTGCACCGGCATTGCGATCTTCGACTACGTCGAGAAGCATGTGAAGACGGGCATCGTCTCCAAGCGCCTGCGGCCCACCCAGGCCCTGATCGACCCGATGACGACGTACACGCTGCCCGCCTCGGTGGTCGCGGCGTCGGGCTTCGACGTGCTCTCCCATGCGCTGGAGTCCTTCACGGCCTTGCCCCACACCCGACGCGCCGCCGCCGACCGCCCCTCTCTGCGCCCCATGAGCCAGGGCGCCAACCCTTGGAGCGACGTGGGCTGCAAGGAGGCACTCAAGCTCACCGGCCGCTTCCTCGAGCGGGCCGTGGCCAGCTCGGACGACCACGAAGCACGCGATGGCATGATGTTCGCCGCGACGCTGGCCGGCATCGCCTTCGGCAATGCCGGCGTGCACCTGCCGCACGGCATGTCCTATGCCGTGGCCGGTGGCGTACGCGATTTTCATGCGCCGGATTATCCCGACGACCACCCGATGGTGCCCCACGGCATGTCGGTGATCGTGAACGCCCCCGCCGTCTTCCGCTTCACGGCGGACGCCTGCCCCGAGCGCCACCTTGACGCGGCCCGCTGGCTGGGCGCCGACGTGACGGGGGCCGGACTCGATGACGCCGGCGAACGGGTCGCCCGCCGCCTGATCGACCTGATGCGCACGTCCGGCATCCCGAACGGGGTCGGCGGCGTGGGCTACACCCTGGACGACCTGCCGACCCTGGCCGCTGGCGCGTGGGCCCAGCAGCGGCTCGTGCGCAATGCACCGAAGGCAGTCACCGAGGAGAGCCTCGGCCACCTGTTCGGCGACGCGATGCGCTACTGGTAGCCGAATCGCCCGCGCCGGAACACGGGCAGGCAGCACACCGGCCGGTGATCAGCCGACGGTCGCCAGGTGATAGAGCTCTTCGAGGTTCAGCAACGACAGGCTGACGATCTCGCGATCCAGTTTCCCTTCGTCGCCCATGGCTTCGAGATGCATCCCTACGTCATGACTACCCAGGCGGCCGCGGTAGGGGCGGTCCTGCGACAGGGCCTGCAGGACGTCGGCAACCGACAGCACCCGGGTCGCCACGTCGATTTCGCCGGCACGGCGGTGGAAGGGGTAGCCGGTGCCCAGCAGGTTCTCGTGATGGGAGGCGGCCCAGGACGGGATGGGCGAGTCGGGGAACACCCGGTTCAGAATCCGGAAGGTGTCATAGCTGTGGCGGCTGATCATCGCCCGCTCGGCCCGGTTGAGCGGGCCGGGCTTGTCCAGGATCTCGTCGGGCACACGCAGCTTGCCGATGTCGTGTAGCAGCGCCGCCACCTCGAAGCTGTCGATCTGGCCCGGGTCGCCGTGGGCCAGCTCGAACAGTCGGCGGGCCACCTTCGCGACGCGAACCGAGTGCTCATGGGTAAACGGGCTCTTGGCATCCACCACCCGCGCGAACAGCCGCGCCAGCGCCAGCACCTCGGCCCCACCCAGGTCACTCACCGGCGACGCGAGCCGGTAGTTCTCCAGGTATTCGAGCAGGTAGAAAGGGTCCATCGCCAGCCAGAAGGACTCCCGCCGGGCGACGGAGACGAAGGCCTCCACCAGTTGGGGCGCGAAAAGCTGAGTGGTATAGCCGCGCACCGTCTCTACCAGCTGGTCGCGGGCCATCAGGATCGCATCGTCGACGTGGCGGGTATTCAGGTGGGGTGCCTGGAGCACGTCGACCCGGTCGGCGAGAAACACAAGGTTGGCATGCAGGCGGATCCGCTCGGGCAGATCCTGCGCCATCAAGGCCTGCCACGGCGTGTGATGCCAGCGCACGACGGGCGCAAAACGCCGCAGTGGCGCGCATTCCAGCAGGTAGTTTTCACCCCGCAGACAATGCTCCTCCGAGCCGGACCACAGCAGGGAGTCCGTCAGCTTGCGATGCTCGGAGGCCCGTGATACGCCGCAGTCGTGCACCATGCCGGCATAGAAGGCAAAGCCCAGCTCATCGTCTGACCAGCCCAGCTCGCGGGCAATCGACTCGGCCATCCAGGCAACGCGCTTGCCATGCTGGACCTCGTCGATGCCGACAAAGTCCAGCACGCTGGTCAGCGCACAGATGGCACGATGCGGATCGATCTTCATGTCGCCCCCCAGGATGCAGCGGGGCCCGTGCCCGCAACCAAGCTATCGGCATGATCGCGTGCCGGCTTGAGTTCCGGTTTCCGTGAATCGAGCATGGGCCCCGCGCCATGGCCGGGGCCTCATTTGAAGAGATTGCGGAGCCCCTTCTGCAGTTCCTGCTTGAGCTTGTCCTCGGCCTTCTTCTGGACTTCCTGCTTCTTCTCCTCGAATTTCTCCTTCAGGTTGTCCTTCAGCAGGGCGTCGGTATCGAGGGCGTACTTCGGATCATCGAAGCGACCCGAGACGCGCACCGGCACGGTTACGCCCCTGACCTTGTCGAGGGGCTTGCCGCCCTGTCCGGTCAGGGTGCCAACCACCGACGTTCGGATCAGGTAGTCGACCGACTCGCCGACCAGACTGGCAACCCCCTCGCCCTTGACCCGCAAGAGCGGCGAACGCATCGTGAGGTCGTTGTTGCGGGCGATGCCCTCGCGTATGGTCAGCGTCGCCTTCATGTCCGTGAAGTCGGTCTCGTTGGGGCCGCTTTCGCTGGGTGCCGGCTGGCCGGTCAGGAGGGCCTCGGCCTGTCGCATCAGCGCCGCCAGATTCACGCCTTTCAGGGCACCGTTGGAAAAGTCGAGAGAGACCGTTCCCGCGAGCGAACGGCGGATGGCGGCGTCGTCGCTCCCCTGCAGGCTGAGCTGCGCCGCCACGCTGGCCGTCCCGGTCAGACGTGGCGGCTCGCCGGTGAGATCGCCGGTGAGCGGGCCGATCGCGACCCCGGTCAGGGTGTCGTCCAGGCTGAGCTTCGGTTTCCGACCGCGGCCGTCCACCCC
>JBNLCM010000050.1:0-25632 GCA_050303815.1 Rhodocyclaceae bacterium | reverse complement strand
GGACGTGACCGGGGCGACCGAATCGCCCGCGAACTCGGCGGGTGCGTCAGCCACGGGCGGCCGCTCGAGCGCCGGAATCTCGCGCGAAGGATCGCGGGGCGGCTCCTGTGCACCGGGCACTGCGTCCGCGGGTGACATCACGGGCGCCTCCGCGGCGGGCGGCGGTGCATCGTCGGCGGCCGGGGGTTCATCGCCGGAGGCGCTCGCCTCCCCGGGCACCGGGGGCTGCAGCAGGACGGCCGTCTCGCTGACCGGTGTGCCGTTCGAGCGCGCCGTGCCGGGCGGCTCGGCGCCGTCGGGCAAGGCTTCGGGGTCGCCGGGTGAAGTCTCGTTCGCGCCCTTGGCGAGAGTCTTCGCAATCCGTCTGGACTGGGTGTGCCGGCGCAGGATCGCGTAGGCCATCGCATCGTAGAGCGGCGTAGGCGCTACGGTTCGCGAGAACGCGTGGGCGATCACCGAGGCACACATCAATGGCAGCAACAGGCTGTGGTTGGCCGTCATTTCCATCACGATGACGAACGACGTGATCGGAGACTGGGTCACGCCGGCGAGGAAGGCCACCATGCCGAGGGCGAGCACGGCGGTGCTCTGCACATCCGGGAAGAGGGTCGACACATTGGTTCCGACACCGGCACCGACGGCCAGCGCGGGCGCAAACAGCCCGCCCGGGATGCCGCTGACGAAGGCCAGCAGGATGGCTGCAGCCTTGGCGAGGCCGTAGTACACCGGCAGCTCCGACGTGCCCTCGAGCGCGTGCTTGATCTCCGCGTAGCCCGTACCGTAGCTGAGACCCGCCGTGAGCAGGCCGATCACGGCAGTGGCGAAACCGCAGGCCGCCGCGAAACGAATCGGCCGCGCCCGGGCGAAGACGCCGATCTTGCCGGGAAGCTTGCGGGTGGTGCGGATCAGCAGGCGCGTGAACAGGCCCCCGAGCAGGCCGCCGCAGGCGCCGCTGACAAGGATCGGCGTGATCGCGCCGGGCCACGAGAGGCTGGCCTGCGTGACACCGAAATAGGTGTAGCTGCCGAGCGTGGCAAGCGACATCAGACCGGCGAAGATCACGGCGATGAGCGTCATGCTGTTGGCCATGAACGGGCGGTTGCGCGACAGTTCCTCGATCGCAAACATGATCCCGCCGAGCGGTGTGTTGAACGCCGCGGCGACGCCGGCCGCGCCGCCGGCGATGATCAGGTCGCGGGTTGGCGCGATGCGGCCCCGTTTCTTGCCTGAGAGCATGTTCAGCACCGAGGCGCCGATCTGGACGGACGGACCCTCGCGGCCGATCGTGGCGCCCGACAGCAACCCGCCGAGCGTCAGCAGGATCTTGCCGATCAGGATGCGTGGCGAGAGCAGGGACCGACGCAGCTTGTCGTCATTGGTGATCGAGGCGGCAATGGTCTGCGGGATGCCGCTGCCCTGGGTGCCGGGAAAATACTTTCGGCACAGGTAAGCCATGGCGGCGAAGCCGGCCGGTGCGATCACCAGGCTCAGCCAGGGCGAGATGTGCATCAGCCGCTCGTGCCCGCCGATCGCCAGTTCGGCGCCGATCGCGAAAAGGATCGCGACGAGGCCAGAGAGCATCGCCGCGCCGACCAGCAGTACGCGCTTGCGCCAGCGACGAAGGGACAGCCAGGGCATGGCATAGCGACGACCGCCGCGCGCGAGCCGCCGGAATGTTCTGGAGCGGGTTATCTCGCCGGGCAGTGAGGAATTGTCGCTGGGCATCCGTTCGCCGGGGTCTCGGGCTGGGCTCTTCAGGTCGCTGTCCTAAGGATGGTAACAAAATGGACCGCGCTAGGGTCCTTGGTCATCCGTCCGGCAGAACGCGTCTTGGCCGCGAGCCTGCGCCAGGGGGGCCGTGATCGGGGCGCGGGGCGGGGGCCTGGCCGAAACGTGTATCGCCGATGCGACGGTCGTGCTCGTTGCGCCCGGTCAGTCGTAGAATAGGCGCCGCTTCGAATGGTGCTGCCGAAGCGGCAGGCCGGTTCGGCGCCCCTGCGGACCGGTGACGGGTCCGTTTTCCGGAGTGAGAGAGATGACATCCGCCCCCGACGAGGCAGTACCCAGTCCTGCCGCCGCGTCACCCGACGCCCTGGCCCTGCTGATCCGGTTCCGCGTCCTCATCCGGACGGCGCAGCGGCATTCCCAGTGGATCGAGCGCCAGAGCGGTGTGACCGGTGCGCAGCTGTGGGCGCTGCAGGAACTGGCCGATGATCCCGGCCTCCGCGTCGGAGAACTCGCCAAGCGGATGGCGCTGCACCAGTCCACCGCGTCCAACATGGTGGACAAGCTCGACACGATGGGGCTGCTTCGTCGCGAGCGGGGCAGCGCAGACCAGCGGGTCGTCCGCCTCTATCCGACGCCCGATGGACTGGCCTTGCTGAGCCGCGCGCCGTCGCCGGCCCGGGGCGTGTTGCTGGAGGCCCTCCGCGCGATGGACGGTCAGGCACTGCTGGGCCTGCAGGGCGGGCTTGATGCCCTGCTCAATCAGATCCGGCACATGGACTCGGGCTTCGGCATGCAGCCGATGCCGTTCATGGAGGGGGCGGGCTAGCTAGCTCAGGCGCCGTCGTCGGGCGGATGCCCGAGCAGGGCCAGCAGGTCATCCGGTCCGTAGGGCTTCGTGAGATAGTCGTCGGCGCCCGCGGCGCGGGCCTCGGCGATCTCCTCGACTTCAGCCGAGGCCGACGCCATGATGATCCGCATGCCATCGAAACGGCGATTTGCCCGGACGCGGCGAATCAGTTCGAGCCCGTCCATGCCCGGCATCATCCGGTCGACGATCATGGTGGCGGGGGGCGTGTCGGCGGCCTGCAGGTGGTCGAGCGCCGACTGGCCGTCCGAGAACGGGGTGGCCGCGACGTCGATCAGCTCCAGCGTCATGGAGAGGATGTCGAGGTTGACCGGGTCGTCGTCCACGATCACGACGGGCAAGGGGTCTGTCATTTTCGTCCCGAATTGGAGAGCTGGCGGATGGCCCGCGCGAGCCCGTCGAGGGTCAGCGGGTACATGCGCTCGGAGAAGATGTCGCGGATGATACGGATCGAGTGGCGATATTCCCAGGAGCGCTCCGGCTCCGGATTGATCCAGGCCGCGCTCGGATAGGCATCGAGCAGCCGGCGGAGCCAGGCAGCGCCAGGTTCCTCGTTCATGTATTCGATCGCGCCGCGCTGGTGCAGGATCTCGTAGGGGCTCATGGTCGCGTCGCCAACCAGGATCAGCTTGTAGTCCGGGCCGTAGCGGTGGATCACGTCCCGCGTCGGGATCCGCTCGGTGTGCCGCCGCGCGCTGTCTCGCCACACCCAGTCGTAGACGCAGTTGTGGAAGTAGTAGTACTCGAGGTGCTTGAATTCTCCGCGGCTCGCCGAGAAGAGTTCCTCGCAGACCCGTACGTGGTCTTCCATCGAGCCGCCAACGTCGAAGAACATCAGCACCTTCACGGCGTTGTGCCGCTCGGGCCGCATCATCAGGTCCAGCCAGCCCGCATTGCGCGCCGTGGCCTCGATGGTGCCGTCGAGATCCAGCTCGTCGGCGGCCCCGTCGCGGGCAAACCGGCGGAGGCGCTTGAGCGCCACCTTGATGTTGCGTGTGCCCAGCTCGACGGTGTCGTCGAGATTGCGGAATTCGCGCTTCTCCCAGACCTTGACCGCCGTCCGGTTGCCCGCCGGCTCGCCACCGACGCGAATGCCCTCGGGGTGATAGCCGCTGTTGCCGAAGGGCGAGCTGCCACCGGTCCCGACCCACTTGCTGCCACCCTGGTGGCGAGCCTTCTGTTCCTCGATCCGCTTGGCGAACTCCGCCATCAGCCTGTCCCAGCCGAGCTTCTCGAGGGCCGCCTTCTGCGCCGGCGTGAGGTGGCGCTTCGTCAGGGTCCTGAGCCAGTCCTCCGGAATGTCCTTGTCGAGCCCCGGCAGGTCCGTGACGCCCTTGAAGTAGCTGCCGAACGCCCGGTCGTAGCGGTCGTAGAGGCTCTCGTCCTTGACCAGGCAGGCCCGCGAGAACCCGTAGAACTCGTCGATCGAGTGACCGCACACCCTCGCCTGCAGCCCCTCGAGCAGAGTCAGGAACTCCTTCGTCGACACGGGCAGGCCGGCGTCCTTGAGGTGGAGGAAGAAGTCGATCAGCACCCGGCCGCCTAATCGCTCATTTCGAGCGCCCAGGCGAGCGCCTCGATGTGGCACAGACCGGCCCGTTCCGGCGTGAGGCCGCAGCGCTCGGCCGCCGCATCGAGGGCATCGGCATCGGCTTCCTCGCAGGCCCGAGACAGCGCGAGCAGATCCGCCAGCCGGCCCTTGCCTTCGACGATGGCCTGCCGGATCGGCGGTGCCGGGTCGAAGGCCTCCATGGCGCGTTCGATCGGCATCTCCATCACCACGTCGATCAGCGACAGCAGGCCGGTCATGAAGAGCTCGTCGCGCAGGGCCGGGGGGTCGTCCTTGCCCAGCAACTCCATCATCCGGGCGCGCACCATCGCCCCTTCCAGGACGGCGGCCGAGCGGGGCGAATTGCCGTCGGCGGACAGCATCAACAGCATCAGCCAGCGCTCGAGCTTGGCGCGGCCGAGCAATTGCACGGCGCGCTCGAACGAGGTGACCTTCTCGTGCAGGCCCACGGCAGCCGAGTTGATGTAGCGCAGCAGGCGTACCGATAGCGCGCCGTCCCGCTTGAGGGCCTCGGCGATCTCGCGGGTCTCCGCGTCGCGCCGCAGGCGCGTGAGCAGGTCGGCCAGGCGCGCCGTGTTGGGACCGAGCTCGCTCTGGGTCCAGGGCTCCCGGGCGGTGACGAAGCGCCCCTGAAACAGGCTGGCGCCGAGCTTGGCCGACAGGTTGAAGTCGTCGTGCGAGGCCAGATCGCGCATCAGGATCGCCGCCTCCGGGCGAGCCGCGTGCATGTGATGAAGATGCCGTGCGAGGGCCTCGGGATCATCGCCCGCCGATTGAAACACCAGGAAATCCGCATGGGGCAGCAGGGGTTCGTGGTGGCGGGCAAGGTGGTCCGATGGCAGCGCGAAGCGCATGCCCCGGGCCTTGAGCGCCGCCACCCGCGTCGCCAGCGTACCGGCATCGGGGTTGGCATCCTCGTGGGCCTGCGGGACGACGACGAGGTTGCTGGCGGCCACCTCGTCGAGGCTGGCGTGGCCGAGGAAGGTGTCGGGCAGGTCGATGAAGGCCAGCCGGCGTCCCAGGCCGCGGTCGACGCCAAACGCCGAGAGGCTGCGGACGAGTACCTCGGCGTACACGTGCCGGATGCCGACGCCCCGGTGTCGGCTGCGCGCGCGGGTGCCCTCGTGATGGGTGAACTGGTAGCCCACCAGCGACTGGCGTCGGTCGAGGATGGCCTCGCGGCACAGCACTGGCGGTGGGGCGTCACCCTGCGCGGGCACGTCGGCCCCGGGCGGTTCGGGCGGAGGGGGCGGCGTCTCGTCGCGCCGCGCGTCCGCGCGGGGTTTCTGCGCGCCGAACAGGGTCTTGAGGATCTTCAGCACGGCAGGGCTTAGCGGTTGTTCCGCGCCATGAAGACCAGGCGCTCGAACAGGTGGATGTCCTGTTCATTCTTGAGCAGCGCACCGTGCAACGGGGGAACGACCAACTTCTGGTCGCCGGAGCGCAGTGCCTCTGGCGGGATGTCCTCGGCCACCAGCAGCTTCAGCCAGTCGAGCAGTTCGGAGGTCGACGGCTTCTTCTTGAGGCCCGGGATCTCGCGCAGCTCGAAGAAGACCTCGAGGGCCTCGCGCAGGAGGGTCTTGCGAATGTCCGGATAGTGGACATCGACAATCCGTTGCATCGTCACCTTGTCCGGGAAGCGGATGTAGTGGAAGAAACAGCGGCGCAGGAAGGCGTCGGGGAGTTCCTTCTCGTTGTTCGAGGTGATGAAGACGATGGGCCGGTGGCGTGCCTGGATCGTCTCGCGCGTCTCGTAGCAGTGGAACTCCATCCGGTCGAGCTCGCGCAACAGGTCATTGGGGAACTCGATGTCCGCCTTGTCGATCTCGTCGATCAGGATCACGCAGGGTCCGTCGGCCTCGAAGGCCTGCCACAGCACACCCTTGAGAATGTAGTTGGCGATATGGCGGACCCGGTCCTCGCCAAGCTGCGAGTCGCGCAGGCGCGAGACGGCGTCGTACTCGTACAGGCCCTGCTGGGCGCGCGTGGTCGACTTGATGTGCCATTGGTACAGGGGCAGGCCAAGTGCGCCGGCGACCTGTTCGGCGAGCATGGTCTTGCCGGTGCCGGGTTCGCCCTTGATCAGCAGCGGACGCTGCAACTGGATGGCGGCGTTGACCGCCAGCGTCAGGTCGGATGTGGCGACGTATTCAGCGGTGCCTTCAAAGCGCATGCGGGCCTCGAGCGGGTGGGTGCCTGACGATTATAGGGCGAGCCCCGGGGGCGTGTGCGCTGGCCGGGATGGGGCCCCGCCAGCGACGATCGGGTCGGTTTCGATTGCGCATGGCAAATCGACCGCCCTAGAATCGGTCCGTCGTTTCACCTTTTCCGCACCCGACAGGAGACAACATGAAGGGACGACGCACAACAATCAGCGCGGCACTCGTCGTGACCGCGTGCATGGCAAGTGGGGCACTCGCGGCCGAAGGCAGTGCCGCGGGCGCCCAGGACAAGCGGTCGATGTGCATCGGCTGCCATGGCATTCCGGGTTACCGCACCACGTTTCCCTCGGTCTATCACGTGCCGAAGCTCGGCGGCCAGCACGAGGCTTATCTCGTCAAGGCGCTGCAGGCCTACAAGAGCGGCGAGCGCAGCCATCCGACGATGCGGGGCATCGCGGAGGGGCTCAGCGAGCAGGACATGGCCGACCTGGCCGCCTACTACGCCCAGGCGGGCAAATGAGGGAGACATCCATGATCATGCGCCCCTTCCTTCTCGCGGCGGCACTCGGCCTGTCCGTCGGCCTTGCCCACGCCGGTGACGCGGCGGCCGGCAAGGACAAGTCGGCGACCTGCGCCGCCTGCCATGGCGCGGACGGCAACAGCGCCACGCCGGACTTTCCCCGTCTCGCCGGCCAGCACGCGGACTATCTGCAGCGTGCCCTGATCGACTATCAGCTCGGCAATCGGAAGAACCCGATCATGCAGGGCCAGGTGGCCAACCTGAGCCGCCGGGACATCGCCGACCTGGCCGCCTGGTTCTCCAGCCAGGCAGGTCTCGCGACCGTTCGCTGAGCCGGGTACCGCGGCCCTGACCGTGCACGCCGGATGCGCGCCTGTCGAGGCGGGCATCCGGCGTGCACCGTTCGTTATGTCACGACCACTTGTCGAAATTTCATGCAGAGGCAATATTAGCGACTAGTGTCGAAGCTGAGGCGGTGCAAATCTGCAGCCCCGTTGCCTGAGAGGTCGCACGATGGTTCCTTACCTGAAAGACCGTTTGCTTCGGATATCGGCCGGTTCGCTGGTGGGAATCGGCATTCCCCTGCTCGGCCTGCTGATCTACCTGTTCTGGTTTGCGCCGGATGAAGTTCCCTATCAGCGCCCGACTGAACCGGACACGTCGGCCGTCCGCATCCCGCTCGCCGAGCGAGAAGGCGAGCCGACCGTGGCCACGCCGGTGCCTGTCGGCCCGATCGCCGGTCTCGCGGGACTGCCGACCACGACGGACCGCGGCGGCTTCGTGGCCGATACCGGCGCGGGCAACCTGATCTCCATTGATCTTCCCGGCGCGGCAGCGCCAGAGGGTAGCGCGGCGGGTACCCCCGGCCCGGCCGGGAAGCGACTTGCGTATGGCCATCCACCCGCAGCGACGTCCGGCGGACCGGTGGGCCCCTGGCGTGGATCCAGTCAGCCGCTCGCGCTGGCGTCGCCGGGCTGGGCGGGCACTGGCGGGGGGGGGGCCGGCTTCAGGCAACCGACCGTGCCCGACAATTCAGGTGGCGCGGCAGGCCCTGCTGCGACAAGCCCCTTCGGCGATCCGGGCAAGCTGCGAAAGGCCGCCGACGGCCCGTCGCTGGTGGCCGCGGCCGCGGCAGGTGAGGGCACGGGCGACGGCACCGGGACGGGCGACGGATCCGGCACGGGCGATGGAACCGGCACGGGCGATGGATCAGGAACGGGCGATGGATCCGGCACGGGTGGCGGGACCGGCACGGGCGACGGGACCGGCACGGGCGACGGGACCGGCTCGGGCGATGGAACCGGCTCGGGCGATGGAACCGGCTCGGGCGATGGAACCGGTACGGGCGACGGATCCGGCACGGGTGCCGGAACCGGTACGGGTGGCGGAACCGGTACGGGCGATGGAACCGGCGGTGGCTCAGGGTCCGGTGACGGCGGCACCGGCGGTGGCGATCCGAGCAAGCCACCGGTGTTGCTGGGGGGAGGCGTGCCCGACAATGGCCCGCTGTTGCTTGCGGCCGCAGAACCGGCGCCGGTCGCGCCTCAAGCCGTGAATTCGGTCCCAGAGCCGGGGTCGCTGGCGCTGCTCGTCGCGGCGCTGGCGGGTCTCGGACTCTCGCGGCAGCGTCGGCGCTGAAGCCTCGCGCCGCCGCGCAGGACTCAGTTCAGCCCGGCGCGGCGGCGCACGCAACTGACATAGGCCAGCCCGTCGGGGGCGGTGCCACTGCGCTGGGCTTGCCAGATCGTTTCACCCAGGCACTCCAGGACATCGTGCAGGGCATCGTGCCGATTGCCATGTCGTGCCTGCGAGGCATCGAAGGCGGCGCGCAGGCCGGGCGGCTGATCGATGGAGAGTTGTTCCTCGATGGCCAGATGGAGCGAGAGGTGCAGAAAGGGATTGATCTGCCCGTCTTCGGGGGTGAAGTCCCGGTGGATCGAGTCCGGATCTTCCAGCAGGCCCTGGTACTCCGGATGCAGGGCGATCAGGTCGACCGCCATCGTCTCGAGCGGTGTGAGCACCTGGCGGTCTCGCTGCTTCTTCCAGCTTTCGACGAAGAACTGTCTTGCCTGTTCTCGGCTCGGATCGAACATGGGGGGCCTCAGTCGGTCTTGTCGCGGCAGCCACACAGGTCGCGCACGATGCACCGGCCGCATTGGGGCTTGCGGGCCACGCACACGTAGCGTCCGTGCAGGATCAGCCAGTGATGGGCGTTTTTCAGATAGGGCTTCGGAACGCGTCGGAGCAGGGCGCGCTCGACCGCCAGCACGTCCTTGCCTGGCGCGAGGCCGGTCCGGTTGGCCAGGCGGAAGAGGTGGGTGTCCACCGCAATGGTCGGTTCGCCGAACAGCGTGTTGAGCACGACGTTGGCCGTCTTGCGCCCCACGCCGGGCAGGGCTTCGAGGGCGGCCCGATCCCGCGGGACCTCGCCGGCGTGGCGCTCCAGCAACTGGCGCGACAGCATGTCGACATTCTTCGCCTTGTTGCGGTACAGGCCGATCGTGCGGATCGCCTCGGCGATGTCGGCTTCGCCCAGCGTCACCATCGCTTCCGGCGTCGGTGCCTGCGCAAAGAGGCGGCGCGTGGCGAGATTCACGCCCTTGTCGGTGGCCTGGGCGGACAGCACGACGGCCACCAGCAGCTGGAAGGGCGTGGCGTACTTGAGCTCCGTCGTCGGGTTCGGATTGGCTTCGGCGAAGCGCTGGAACATGGCCTCGACCTGGGCCGCGCTCATGCGCCGGCCCGCCGCAACCGCCGTCATGCCGTGCCGGCCTCCGGTGTCGACAACTCGCCGGCGGCACTGGCGGGCGGTGCGTGGTGCCGCGCTGCAGCCCGACCTTCGATCCAGTTGCGTGCCGCGATGAGCAGGCCGAGCGCGAAGAAGGCACCGGGCGGCAGGATCGCGACCAGGAAGCCTGGATAGTCGTTGCCGAACAACTGGAGCGGGCTCGCCCCGTCCACCAGCAGGTCGATGCCGGACAACAGGGTGCCGCTGCCGACGATCTCGCGCATCGCGCCGAGCACCGCCAGCACGGCCAGCAGGCCGATGCCCTGGGCGAGACCATCGAGGGTCGAGTGGCTGACGTCGTTCTTGGCGGCGAAGGCCTCCACCCGAGCGAGCACGATGCAGTTGGTGACGATCAGGGGAATGAAGATCCCGAGCACCAGGTAGAGCTCATGCAGCCAGGCATTGAACGCCAGGTCCACGACGGTGACGAGCGAGGCGATGATCAGGATGAAGACCGGAATGCGCACCTCGTACGGGATGAAGTTGCGCAGCACCGCCACGCCGAGGTTGGCCAGCATCATCACCAGAATGGTCGCGAGCCCCAGGCTCACGGCATTGACGAGGTTGGTGCTGATCGCCAGAATC
The DNA here is from genome assembly GCA_050303815.1 of Rhodocyclaceae bacterium. Classification (GTDB taxonomy): domain Bacteria; phylum Pseudomonadota; class Gammaproteobacteria; order Burkholderiales; family Rhodocyclaceae; genus Cognatazoarcus. The sequence continues at coordinate 15,414 of JBNLCM010000050.1, read as the reverse complement.
GGGCACAGTCCGAGCAACTGGACCAGGCCGGGATTCTGCTTCCACAGGCCGTTCCAGACGATCTCGCGGGTGACCTGACGGTCCATCAGCTTTCTCCCTTGAAGGTCGAACCCGCCGGTGCATCGCGCAGCTGGCGGCGGTGCGCGACGGTCCAGTCGAGTGCGCGGGACACCGCGTTGGTGACCGCTCGCGCGCTGATCGTGGCGCCGACGTGGTAGTCGATCTGGCCGCCGTCCTTGGTGACGCGCAGGCCCTTGTCGCCGGGGCGGGCCCGTCCGGTGAACTGGTCGATCCACGGCGAGGCCTTGTTGCGATCCTTGCGGGGATCGATGTAGTCGCCCAGGCCGGGCGTCTCGTGGTGCGAGACGGCGCGAACGCCGGCGATACGATCGTCCGATCCGACCGCGACGAGGAGGTCGATGCGCCCGCCATACCCGTCCGGTGCGGCGGCCTCGACGATCAGGGCGGCCGGTTCTCCGCCCAGGCTGGCGCGGTACACCCGGCCTCCGCCGCCCAGGCCAAGGGCTGGGGTCGGACCGAGCAGGACCACGTCCTCGAGGGGCTGGTTGTCATAGCGGCCCGGCGGCAGGACCGCGTCGACCAGCTTCATCTTCTCGGCCAGCCTGGCGGCCTCGATGTCCGGCCGGGTCAGCCGGTACGTGGTCGCCATAATGGCGGTGAACACCAGCGCGAAGGCCAGCATCACGCCGGCGCTGCGCAGCGAGGTCGCCGAAGCGGTGTGCTCCGCGCTCATCGGGTGCCCCGCTTGTGGCCGAATACCGCGGGCTGGGTGGTCATGTCGATCAGGGGCACGCAGATGTTCATCAGCAACACCGCAAAGGCGATGCCGTCCGGGTAGTTGCCGAAGCTGCGGATCATGTAGGCGATGAAGGCGGCGCCGCCCGCAAAGACCAGCTTGCCCCGCGGCGTGGTCGCGCCCGACACCGGATCGGTGACGATGAAGAAGGCGGCCAGCAGCGTGCCGCCGCTCGCGAGGTGCAGCAGGGGCGAGGCGAAGCGCTCGGGATGCATGCCCCACAGCAGCAGCGCGATGGCAGCCATCGTGACCAGAAAGGCCGCCGGCAGGTGCCAGGTGATGATCCGCTGCCACAGCAGGTAGAGGCCGCCCAGGCCAAAGCCGGCGACGACCCACTCCCAGCCCCGCCCGCCGATGTGTCCGAACGCGCTGCCCTGCATGATCTCGGCCACGCGGGCATCGGCGCCCCCTTCGCGCAGGCCCGTACGCAGTGCGTCGAGGGGCGTGGCAGCCGTGATGGCGTCGAGCTGCCGATGTCCGCCGAAGATCAGGTCGAGCTGGTGGGCGAAGTCGAGCCCGGCCGCCGGCCACTGGGACATCAGCGCCGGGAAGGCGACGATCATCATGCAGAAGGCCACCATCGCGGGGTTGAACGGGTTCTGCCCGAGCCCGCCGTAGAGGTGCTTGGCGACGACGATGGCCGTCAGCGTTGCGACCACCACCAGCCACCACGGCGCGATCGAGGGCAGGGTGAGGGCGATCAGCCATGCGGTGACGACCGCCGACAGGTCCGTCACGTACATCGCGACCGGTCGTCCCCGGAGCCTCAGCATCAGGCTCTCGGCGGCCACCGCGGTGATCGTGGCCAGCCCGAGCTGGACCAGCACACCCGCGCCAAACTGCCAGGTCCACGCCAGAATGCCCGGTACCAGGGCGGCGAGTACGTGCAGCATGATCTGCTGCACGCTGCGGGCTTCGCGGAGAAAGGGAGAGTGGCTCATGGCGAATCCGGCGGCTCGGTCGATGCGTCGGTGGCCTTCGAGCGGCGCGCCTCGATCTCATCGATCTCGGCCTGCTTGTCGGCTGACAGGTTGTCGGTATTGCGTGGCCTGACCTGGGACTTCTGCTGCTTGGCGCGCTCGAGCGCGGCGGCGATCAGTGCCTTCTTGGCCTCTTCCGCGGGCGAGGCGGGCGCCTCCGCGACGCCGTCGCCGGCTTCTTCCTTCTCGGCCAGCTTCTTGCGCGTGGCGGCCGCCTTGGCCGCGAGCTTCTCGGCCTTCTCGCGCTTCTCGCGCTCCTGCCGCTCGTTGCGCGCCTCGAAGCGCTCGCGCGCCGCGTTGGCAGCCGATTTCTCTCGCTCGCGCGCCCAGATCTCGCCCTTGGCGTAGCGGAAGTAATTGACCAGGGGAATGCTCGACGGGCAGACGTAGCTGCAGCAGCCGCACTCGATGCAGTCGAACAGGTGGTATTCCTGGGCTTTGCCGAAATTGTGCGAGCGGCTGAACCAGTACAGCTCGAAGGGCTGCAGGTCGGCCGGGCAATGCTGCGAGCAGGTGCCGCAGCGGATGCAGGCCATCTCGGGCGGCGCCGGCGGCAGCAGGGCCGGATCGCCGACGAGGATGCAGTTCGTGCCCTTGACCACCGGTGCGGTGGTGGTCGGCAGGGCAAAGCCCATCATCGGGCCGCCCATGAGGATCCGGTCGGTGCCGGGCAGGGGCCTGCCGGCGGCCAGCAGCGCGTCGATCGGCGTGCCGATCGCCACCTCGAAGTTGCCGGGTGCCTCGACGTTGCCGGCCACCGTGACGATCCGCGAGATCAGCGGCTCGCCGTGGTCGATGGCCCGCGCCACCCGGTAGGCCGTGCCGACGTTGAAGCACTGCAGCCCGAACTCCACCGGACGGCGGCCGGCCGCGACCTCGACGCCGGTGAGCACCCGCAGCAGCTGCTTTTCGCCGCCGGCGGGGTAAAGGGTCGGGATCGCCACCACCTCGATGCCCTCGCGCGCCGCAGCGCGCATGGCTGCGATGGCCTCGGGCTTGTTGTCCTCGATGCCGATCAGGACGCGCTCGACGCGCAACATGCGGGCCATGATCATCGCGCCACGCATGATCTCTTCGGCGCGCTCGCGCATCAGCAGGTCGTCGCAGGTGATGAACGGTTCGCACTCCGCGCCGTTGAGCACCAGCGTGTGGGTCGGCTTGTCGCCCGGACGCAACTTGATATGGCTCGGGAAGGTGGCGCCACCGAGCCCCACCACGCCGGCATCGCGCAGGTAGTCGCGCAATTCGTCGCCCGGCATCGACTGCCACGGGATGGTGTCGCGCTCGATCCAGCGGTCATCGCCGTCGGCGTCGATCACCACGCAGGTGGCGGGCAGGCCCGAGGGGTGCGGCATGGTGCGCTCCTCGATGGCGCGCACGATGCCCGAGGTGGGGGCGTGCACCGCGGCCGACACAGGGCCTTCGGCCGCGCCGATGGCCTGTCCTTTCAGCACGTGGTCGCCGACCGCGACGAGCGGGCGGGGCGTGCCGCCGATGCTCTGGTGCAGGGGCACGACCAACTGCGGCGCGAGCGGCAGGGGCGCGATCGGCCGCTGCGTCGACGCCGTCTTGCGGCTGTCGGGCTTCACGCCGCCATGGAACTTGAAGAGCTTTGTCAGCATCAGGCAGCCCTGCTGATCGGGATCGTGGGGTATTTCCACTTCCAGTTCTGCACCGTCTCGGGGATCGGCTCCATCGTGATGCAATCCACCGGGCACGGCGCGATGCACAGCTCGCAGCCGGTGCACTCGGCCTCGACCACGGTGTGCATCTGCTTGGCCGCGCCGACGATCGCGTCGACCGGGCAGGCCTGGATACACAGGGTGCAACCGATGCAGGTCTGCTCGTCGATGACGGCGACACACTTTGGCTTCTCGACGCCGTGCTCCTCGTTGAGCGGCTTGTATTCGCGACCGAGCAGGTCGGCCAGTTTGCGTACGCCTTCATCGCCCCCCGGCGGACACTGGTTGATGTCCGCCTCGCCGTCGGCGATCGCGTTGGCGTAGGGCCGACAGCCCGGGAAGCCGCACTGGCCGCACTGGGTCTGGGGCAGGATGGCGTCGATCTTGTCCACCAGCGGGTCGCCCTGGACCTTGAAGCGGATGGCCGCGTAGCCCAGTCCCGCTCCCAGGACAAGGGCGATACCGGCCATCACGAGCAGGGCTTCGAGCATTGCGCTGTCCTACTGGTACCGGTCGAGGCCGGCAAAACCCATGAAGGCGAGGCTCATCAGGCCCGCGGTGACCATCGCGATCGCGGTGCCGCGGAACACCACGGGCACGTCGGCCCCGTCGAGCCGCTCGCGGATGCCCGCAAACAGGATCAGCGCCATCGTGAAACCGACCGAGCTGCCAAAGCCGAAGAGCAGCGACTCGAGCAGGTTGTGGTCCATCGAGACGTTGAGCAGGGGAACCCCGAGCACCGCGCAGTTGGTCGTGATCAGCGGCAGGTAGATGCCGAGTACCTGGTGCAGCACCGGGCTGGTCTTCTCGATGATCAGCTCGGTCAGCTGGACGATCGCCGCGATGACGACGATGAACGAGAGCGTGCGCAGGTAGGTGAGATCGTTCGGCGCGAGCAGGTAGTGGTCGATGAGATAGCTCGTCCCGCTGCCCAGCGTGAGCACGAACGTCGTTGCATAGCCCATGCCGAGGGCGGTCTCGAGCTTCTTCGAGACCCCCATGAACGGGCACAGGCCGAGGACCCGCACGAACACGACGTTGTTCACGAGGACCGCGCCGAGCACGACGAAGATGTAGCTGCTCATTGTCGCGAGATGGCTGTCAATCGCGGGATTATCCCAAGTCGCGCGTGGGGCGCCAACCCTGATTCCATCACAGGTATGTCGGAGTGCGGCGGCAGGGTGGCTGGCACGGGACTCATCCGCAGGCCCGGACGCACTCGCCGACGAGTGCCGGCCCCCGGTAGACCAGGCCGCTATAGACCTGCACCAGGCTCGCGCCGGCTTCGAGCTTGGCCTTCGCACCGGCCCCGTCCAGGATGCCCCCGACGCCGATGATGGGCACCTCGCCGCCGAGCGCGCGGGCCAGCGAGGCCAGCACGGCGGTCGAGGCCTCGAAGACCGGCGCCCCCGACAGGCCGCCGGCCTGGTCGCCGTGCGGAATGCCCTGGACCCGGTCGCGGGCGATCGTCGTGTTGGTGGCAATGACGCCGTCGATGCGATGGCGACGGAGCGCGTCGGCGATCGTGGTGATCTGGTCGGCCTCGAGATCCGGCGCGATCTTCAGGGCCAGCGGCACGTAGCGGCCGTGTTCGTCGGCGAGGCGCTGCTGGGCCGCCTTCAGGGGGCCCAGCAGCTGGTCGAGTTCGGATTCGCCCTGCAACTGGCGCAGGTTCTTCGTATTGGGCGAGGAAATGTTGATCGTGACGTAGCTGGCCAGCGGGTAGACCTTCTCGAGGCAGGCGAGGTAGTCGTCGGTGGCCCGCTCGATGGGGGTGTCGAAGTTCTTGCCGATGTTGATGCCGAGCACGCCACGGAACCTGGCCCGGCGCACGTTGGCCAGCAGCGCGTCGACGCCGTGGTTGTTGAAGCCCATGCGGTTGATGATGCCCTGCACTTCGGGCAGGCGGAACATGCGTGGTCGCGGGTTGCCCGGCTGGGCGCGCGGCGTGATCGTCCCGATTTCGATGAAGCCGAAGCCCATGCGGGCCAGCCCGTCGATGGCCTCCCCGTTCTTGTCGAGGCCGGCCGCCAGGCCGACCCGGTTCGGGAAGGGGATGCCCATCACGGTCGTCGGGGTGCCGGGCAGGGGGCGGGCGGCGGGCAGCAGGCCGCCGGCGAGTCGCAGGCAGCCGATGGTCAACTCGTGGGCCGTCTCGGCATCGCAGGAGAACAGCAGGGGGCGGATCAATGGGTACATGGCGCGCGATTGTATCGCAGCGCACAAGCCCGCGTCGGCGGCGTTGCGCCGGCGCGTCCGCCGGACGGGCGCGTCGCTACGGTCCGTCGACGGCGAAGCGCACCTGCACGCCGACGTAGCCGCTGTAGCCCGGCAGGTTGGGCACCGCGAGGATGTTGGCACCGACGTGGCGGTTTTCGATGACCACGGTCGGCAGCACCAGCACCGGCGACGGGTAGCCGCTGGCCAGCAGGCCGAAGGCGCCGACGCGCAGCGGTCCGAGCGCCAGTGGCGTCCATCGCCCGCCCAGATAGACGCTGTGCCGGTCGTAGCTGTTCCGGAGGTAGCCGGCCGAGAAGGTCCAGGGGCCGTAGGGGCCCTCCGCGACGTCGCGCTCGAAGCCGACCCCCGGGTTTACCTCGCGCCAGTCGCGGCGGTCCTGGAAATGATGCGACAGGCCGGAGAGCACGAGCCAGTCCGACGCGGCGGCCGGCAGGCAGGCCGCGGTCGCGACCAGGGTGAGCAGCAGGCGTGTCAGCACAAGTCCTCGAAATCCCGTGGGGTCAGTTCGCGCCAGAGGCCGCCCACGCGGCCTTCGAGGGGGTGGTAGCGGGACTTGTACGACATCTTGCGGCTGTCGCGGATCCAGTAGCCCAGGTAGAGGTAGGGCAGGTCGAGCTGGCGGCAGGTCTCGATCTGCCACAGCACCCCGTAGGTACCGAGGCCCAGCCGGTCATGCTCCGGGTCGAAGAACGTATACACGCTGGAGAGGCCGTCGGTCAGGCAGTCGATGACGCTGACCATGCGCAGGGCGCCCCGCGCGTTTGGGTCGCGGAACTCGACGATGCGGGTCTCGACGTTGCTCTGCAGGAGGAAGTGCGCGTATTGCTCGCGGCTGTCCTGGTCCATGCCGCCGCCCGCGTGGCGGCTCGCCTGGTAGCGCTTGTAGAGCGCGTAATGCTCCTCGGAGAAGGCGAGTGGCCGTTCGGCCGCCTGCAGCATGCCGTTGGTGCGCTGGCAGCGGCGCTGGCTGCGGTTGGGCTGAAAGCGGCCCACCGCCACGCGCACCGGGATGCACGCGCGGCAGGTGTCGCAATAGGGGCGGTAGGTGAAGACGCCGCTGCGACGAAAGCCGTTATGGACCAGCTCGCTGTAGACCGGCGTGTCGATCAGGTGGCCCGGGGTCGCCACCTGCGAGCGCGCCATGCGATCGGGCAGGTAGGAACACGCGTACGGTCCCGTCGCGTAGAACTGCAGCAGAGCGTAGGGGTAGTCCTTCAGCATCGCGCCTGCGTGCCCCAGTCAATGTCGGCGAGGGCGTCGTCGGCCCAGCGCCCCGGTCCTTCGCCATCGCCGGCCAGGCGATCCAGCCGCCGGCGGAATTCGTCGCGGGGGATCTCGCGGCCGCCGAGCGACGACAGATGGTCTGTCGTCATCTGGCAGTCTATTAGCCCGAAGCCCTTGCGTTCAAGCAACCGGCACAGGTGCGCCAGCGCGACCTTCGAGGCGTCGCTGGCCCGCGCGAACATCGATTCACCATAGAACATCCGGCCGATGGCGATGCCGTACAGGCCGCCGACGAGGCAGTCGCCGGCATAGCATTCGACGCTGTGGGCGTAGCCGAGTTCATGCAGGGCGAGGTACGCCATCTGCATGGCGGGCGTGATCCAGGTGCCACCGCCGGGCTCCCGTGGCGCCGCGCAGGCCTTGATGACCGCAGCGAAGTCGTGGTCGAGGCGGAGCGTGTAGTCGCCCCGGCGGAGGCGCCGGCGCAGGCTGCGAGAGACCTTCAAGGCGGCCGGCTCGAGCACCATGCGCGGGTCCGGGCTCCACCACAGGATGGGGTCCTCCGGCCCGAACCACGGGAAAATGCCGCGCCGGTAGGCAGCCAGCAGCCATTCGGGGGTGAGGGCGCCCCCCGCGGCGAGCAGGCCGTTGGGTTCTTCGAGCGCCAGTGACAGGGGCGGAAACGCGGGCTCGCCGTCGAGCCAGGGAATCATGAGATCGGAATGATCGCGATCGAGCCCTTCGGGCGGGGCACGGGCAGCGGCACCGTCTCATCGTGGAAGGCCACCACGTGGTCCACATCGAGCCGGATGCCGATCGGTTCGCCGAGGGCGTGGTTATGGTGGCTGGGCACCAGCGACAGCACCCGTGCGCCGCTCTTCAGGCGCAGGGTGTACAGGATGTCGGCACCGCGGAAGGCCTTGGCCACCACTTCGGCCCGCATCGGGCTGGCGTCATCATGGACGATGTCGTCCGGACGCAGCAGCACGTCCACGTGGCAACCCAGGTTGCAGTCCTTGCAGCCCACCCCGCACTCGACCGGGATCTTGCTGTCGAGGATGCCGAGCTCCATCTCGACCTGCCGGTTGTTCAGGACCTTGCCCGGCAGGAAGACCCCCTGGCCGATGAAATCCGCGACAAAGCGGTTGGCCGGCCGGTGGTAGAGGTTGTAGGGGGTGTCCCACTGCTGGATATGCCCCTCGTGCATGATGCCGATCTCGTCGGCCACGGCGAAGGCCTCGTGCTGGTCGTGGGTGACGAGGATCGCCGTCGTGCCCGACGCCTTGATGATGTCGCGCACCTCGGTGGACAGGCGTTCGCGCAGCTCGACGTCGAGATTCGAGAAGGGTTCGTCGAGCAGCAGCAGGGCCGGCCGGGGCGCCAGCGCCCTCGCCAGCGCCACCCGCTGCTGCTGGCCACCGGACAGCTCGTGGGGGTATTTGCTGCCCTGGTCGGGCAGGCCGATGCGCTCCAGCAGCGCGCCGACCCGCTCGCCGGCTTCCTGCTCCGACAGGCCGCGCAGGCCGAAGCCGATGTTCTTCGCGACGGTCAGGTGCGGAAACAGCGCGTAGTCCTGGAACACCATGCCGATCCGCCGCCGTTCCGGCGGCAGGTGGTGGCGGGCGTCGCTGACCACGACGCCGTCGAGCCTGACGCTGCCCGCCACCACCGACTCGAAGCCGGCGATGGCCCTCAGGACGGTCGTCTTGCCGCAGCCCGAGGGGCCCAGCAGGCAGCCGATCCGGCCCTGGTCGAGAGAGAAATCCAACCCCTCGACCACCTTGTGGCGGCCGAAGGCCAACGTCAGATCCTGCAATTCCAGATGCGCCATGGTCGTGTATTGTGCACCGCAGTGCGTTGGGCGGGGTGGCTTGCGCGCGCGGCTCGCGGCAAATACACCTCCACGCTACGCGGGTATGGTAAACGAGGTCAATTATAATTACGCTTTCGTGACCGCCGACATGCGGCCAAGTCAGTGGAGAACAGTACCTTGCACATGGCGCTCGGCCCAGCCCGACGCAACTGGTCGGTCCTTGGCGTCAGCGCGGCGGTGCTGGCGCTGCTCGTCATCGTCCCGGTGCTGTCTGTCTTCTCCAACGTGCTCGCGGGCGGTACCAGCGGCACCTGGCGGCACCTGGCCGACACGGTCCTGCCGGACTACGTCGGCAACACCCTGATCCTGATCGTCGGCGTCGGCCTGGGCGTGTCGTCCATCGGCGTCACCACCGCGTGGCTCACCGCCATGCACGACTTTCCCGGACGGCGCTTCTTCGAGTGGGCACTGGTGCTGCCGCTGGCGGTTCCGGCCTACGTCATGGCCTACGTCTATACCGACTTCCTCCAGTTTGTCGGGCCGGTCCAGACCTTCCTGCGCGAGACCTTCGAGTGGCGCGCGCGCGACTACTGGTTTCCCGACGTGCGGACCGTGGGTGGCGCGGTCGCGATGTTCATGTTCGTGCTCTACCCCTACGTCTACATGCTGTCGCGCACGGCTTTCCTGGAGCGGGCCGGGGGCGTGCTCGAGGCAGGCCGCTCGCTCGGGCTCGGCCCGTGGGCGAGCTTCTTCCGGCTGTCGCTGCCGCTGGCGCGCCCGGCCGTGGTGGCCGGCACCGCGCTGGCCCTGATGGAGACCCTGGCCGACTACGGCACGGTGTCGTATTTCGCGGTGCAGACCTTCACCACCGGCATCTACCGGGCCTGGTTCTCCCTCGGCGACCGGACCGCCGCGGCACAGCTGTCGGCCGCCCTGCTCGGCGTCGTGATCCTGGTGCTGGTGCTCGAGCAGATGAGCCGGGGCCGGGCGCGCTTCCACAACACCTCCCGCCAGCATCGCCCCCACCCGGGCCGCCGTCTGTCGCCGATGGCGGGGGCCGTTGCGACCTTCGCCTGCTTCATGCCGCTGCTGTTCGGCTTCCTGATCCCCTGCGGCCTGCTGCTGCACATGGCCATCGTCGAGGGCGACGCCCACTTCGGCACGCGCTTCCTCGAGCTGGCCGGCAACAGCTTCACGCTGGCGGTCGTCACGGCGGGCATCGCGGTCTGCTGCGCGGTCTTCCTCGCCTATGCCCGGCGACTCTCGCGCAATGTCATCACCGCCGGCCTGAACCGCCTCGTCGGGCTCGGCTACGCCGTACCGGGTACCGTAATCGCCGTCGGCGTGCTGATCCCGGTGACCCGCCTCGACAACTGGATCGCCGAGTGGTGGGCCGCCACCTTCGGCGCCAGCCCGGGGCTGCTCCTCACGGGCGGTATCGCGGCCCTGGTCTATGCCTACCTGACGCGCTTCCTGTCGGTGGCCCTGCATACCACCGACACCTCCCTGTCGAAGGTGACCCCCAGCATGGACGATGCGGCCCGCAGCCTCGGCTACGGTCAGTGGGCGACCCTGACCCGCGTGCACCTGCCGATCGTTCGGGGTGCCTTGCTGACCTCGGCGCTGCTGGTCTTCGTGGACGTCATGAAAGAGCTGCCCGCGACCCTCGTGATGCGGCCCTTCAATTTCGACACGCTGGCGACCCAGGCCTTCAATCTCGCGTCGGACGAGCGCCTTGCCGAGGCCTCGAGCGCGGCGCTGACCATTGTCGGGGTGGGCCTGCTGCCAATGATCATCCTGTCGCGCCAGATCGCGCGTCAGCGCCGGAGCGATTGAGACGGTCGCGACGTCGGGCGTCAGTCGGGCTCAGGTCGCGGACGGGCCGGGCGCCGGCGGCCGATGGCCCCAGCGCAGCGCGGGGCGCTCCACCAGCCGGTAGCTGAGCCACGCGCAGGCCATGGCCAGCGCGCTCGAGGTGGCGAAGGCGAGCACCGAGGGCAGCGTGCCCCGGCCGGCCGGAGCCCACCAGGCAAGCGCCAGCATCTGCGCCTGGAAGTGCCACAGGTACAGGCCGTAGCTGAGCTCCCCCAGGGCGACCAGGGGCCGGCTCGCGAGCCAGCCGAAGCCCGCCAGGGGCGTGGCGAGCTGGCGCACGATGACGGCGAGCAGGATGCCGATGACACTGGGCAGCAGGGCCAGGCGCCAGCCACCCGCCCAATAGGTGTCGAGGTCGCCCTGGATGAGGCCGAGGACCCCGTGCACCGCCAGCAGGGCCGCCAGGACTTCGACCAGCCGGCGGGGCGTGGCGCCGGGGGGCGGCAGCCACGCCGCCGCGACGCCGGCGCAGAAGAGCGCGAGGGAGCCCGGCAGCGCGTCGAGCACGTAGACGCTCGTCATCAGGGGGACGTCACCCGTGCCGGCCATGACGGCCAGGCGCCATGCCGCGGTGATCGCCAGCGCGGCCAGGAACATGCCGGCCCAGCCGATGCGCCGGGCGAGCAGCACCACCAGCGGCAGGCCGAGATAGAAGCCGAGCTCCACCGGCAGGGTCCACCACACGCCGTTGAGGGGTGGCGAGACCGTCGGCGGCAGGTGGATCCACAGCGTGGCCTGGCGCACCGTCTCGGCGAGCGACGTCAATGAGGGCCAACCGGGCAGGAGCAGGCCGAGCACGGCCAGGATCGGCAGCTGAAGCCAAACGGCCGGATAGATCCGCAGAATCCGGCGGAGCCAGAAGCCCATCAGGCGGTGGCGGGTGAGGGCGCCCTGTCGCAGCTGTCCGCCCAGCAGGAAGCCGGCCAGCACGAAGAACAGGGGCACGCCGATCCAGCCGCGCTCGAACAGGGCCGGCAGGCCAGTTGCCGCGCTGACGGGGTTTGCCCGCAGCGCCGCCGACAGCGCGGGAAAGTGATAGTGGGCGTGAAACAGCAGCACGCCGCTCGCCGCGAGGGCACGCAGCCCGTGCAGCGCCGGCATGAAGGCGTTGGCTGACTCGTGACGACCCGAGGCTGGCACGGGATCTCCCACCATCGACCGAACCGGTCGCATGGCGGTCGCCGTCGCTCCGGGCCCGGCGAGGCCATTGAGCCGCTTCGCCGCGCGGCGATTCTATGCCGGCTCTGGCCGGCAGGGAAGCGGTCCGCGACGTGTCACGGCCGCCCTTTGACCTCCGGTACGCGGGCTGCTTCAATCAGGGCATGCGACGAACGGTGCTGTGGCTCCCGGTTCTCCTGTTGCTGGCCGGTTGCGGGGCCGAAACCCGCAGCCTGCGCGTGACGGCCACGGCCTATACGTCGTCGCCCGGCGAGACCGACGCGCACCCGAACCTGGCTGCCTGGGGCGACCGGCTGGCGCCCGGCATGAAGGTGGTGGCCGTGTCCCGCGACCTGATCCGCGAGGGGCTCGATCGCGGCACCGAAATCGAGATCGAAGGGCTCGAGGGCAGCTATGTGGTGCTCGACAAGATGCACCGCCGCTGGACACGCAAGATCGACATCTACATGGGCGACGATCGTCGTGCCGCCCGGGCCTGGGGGGTGCGCAAGGTCGAGATCCGCTGGTCGGAGGACGACTAGGGGCCGCAGACAGCTGTCTGGCGGACCCGGCAGGCCCCAGCCCGAGGGGTTGGGGTGTTGAGGCCGCGCCACGTCGCTGCACTCGCCGCCCAGGCGGCCCGCCCCTGGCTTCCTCCCGCGCCTTGGGGCGCAGGCTCGGGACTTCAACGCGATCCGCCATGCAACGAGCAGACCCCGGGGTCGGTGGGTGGCGCGCCCCGCGCGGGGGCTCAGCGGCCCAGGCGAAGGATCTGTCCGGCCGCGTCGTCGGTCAGCACATAGAGCCAGCCATCCGGTCCGGCCCTGACATCGCGGATCCGCCGCTCCAGGTCGTTCAGCAGCAGTTCGCGGGATTTCACCCGGTCGCCGTCCAGTGTCAGGCGCCACAGCCCCTGTCCGGCGAGCGCGCCGATGAAGACGTCACCCCGCCATTCGGCGATCCGGTTGTCGGTGTAGAAGGCCAGGCCGCTGGGGGCCGTCGAGGTGGGCACCCACCAGCTGATCGGCTGCTCGAGGCCGGGCGCGCTGCTCGCGCCGCCTACCGGGTCGCACAGGCCCGGGATGCTGCCGTAGTTGCAGCCGTAGGAGATCAGGGGCCAGCCATAGTTGCGGCCCCGCCGCACGATATTGAGCTCGTCGCCGCCCTGGGGCCCGTGCTCGACAGCCCACAGCTCGCCGCTGGATGGGTGGATCGCGGCCCCCTGCGGGTTGCGGTGGCCGAGGCTCCAGATCTCGGGCAGGGCGCCCGGCGTGTTCACGAACGGGTTGTCGTCCGGGACCGAGCCGTCGCTGGCGATGCGCACGACCTTGCCGAGGTGGCTGGCCAGATTCTGAGCCTCCTGGCGATCACCCGGGCGGTCCCCGTCGAGCTGGCGCTCGCCCAGCGTGACGAACAGCAGGCCATCGTCGGCGAAGACCAGCCGCCCCCCGAAGTGGCCACTGCCGCCGACCTTCGGCTGCTGGCGGAAGATCACCTGCACATTGCCCAGGGTCCGGTTGTCGGCCGACAGCACGCCGCGGGCCACCGCGGTGCCCTTCACGCCGCCATCGGCCTCGGTGTAGCTGAGGTAGACCCGGCGGTTGGTCGCGAAAGCCGGGTCGATCGCCACGTCGAGCAGGCCGCCCTGGCCACCGTAGGACACCGCCGGCACGCCGCCGATGGGCGCCGACACCTCGCCGCCGGAGGTGACATGGCGCAGGCGGCCGGGTTTTTCGGTGACGAGGAGGCTGCCGTCGGGCAGGAAGACCAGGCCCCAGGGATAGGCGAGGCCGGTCGCGAAGGTGCTGACGCGCACCGTGTCGTCTCCGCCGTCCGTGCCCACGCTGACCTCGACACTGCCGCCGCAGCCGGGCAACAGGCCCGCGACGAGGAAGGCCAGGGTCAGCACACCGGTTCGGCGGGGTCGGGCGCGTCGGGAGAGGGTGTCGGTCATGGCGGGCAATTCCGGAGAACGGGGCCACGCCAGCGGCATGGCCTACGCCGTTTCGAAGCGTCCGGCGGGGGAAAGTTCCGGCGGCAGTGACCCTGCCGCCGTCGAGGGTATACGGGATAGTCCGAATAGACGATCCCGGTTAATGAAATTACATTTCACATCACAAAACGACAAGCGGGCATCACGGCGGGCGACGTACCCGACCATCCCCGACCCCAACAGAGAACTCATCCGGCGCATCCGTGCGGGCGGCTGCGCAGCCATTACAGGAGTGAACTCATGTTTCAGGTCCGTATTCACGGGCGGGGCGGGCAGGGGGTCGTGACCGGCGCCGAAATGCTCTCCATCGCCGCCTTCCTCGAGGGCAAGCATGCCCAGGCCTTCCCGAGCTTCGGCTCGGAGCGCACCGGCGCGCCGGTGGTGGCCTTCTGCCGCATCGCCACCAAGGAAATCCACCTGCGTGAACCGATCATGGCGCCCGACGCCCTGATCATCCAGGACCCGACCCTGCTGCAGTCGGTGGATGTGTTCCAGGGCCTCAAGAAGGACGGCTACATCCTGCTGAATTCCGGCCGCGGCTTCGACGCGCTGGGCATTGGCGAGTTCGTCGCCGACTTCAAGCCGGAGCGCATCTGCTGCCTACCGGCCACCGAGATCGCCATCAAGCACCTCGGCCGGCCGATGCCCAACGCCGTGCTGCTCGGCGGCTTCGCTGCCATCTCCGGCGCCATCACGCTGGAGTCGGTGCACGCCGCCATTCGCGACAAGTTCTCCGGCAAGGTCGCCGACGCCAACGTGGCCGCCGCCACCGACGCCTTCGAAACCGTCAAGTCCTTCATCGCCCAGGAGGCCACCCATGCTTAAGCAGACCGAGGGGTCCCACGGCGTCGCCGAGGCCATCGCCCTGTGCCGTCCGGAAGTCATCTGTGCCTACCCGATCAGCCCGCAGACCCACATCGTGGAAGGTCTCGGCGAGATGGTGAAGGCCGGTGAGCTGCGCGCCGAGTACCTCAACGTGGAATCCGAGTTCGCCGCCATGAGCGTGGCCATCGGTTCCTCCGCCGCCGGCGCCCGCACCTACACCGCCACCGCCTCCCAGGGCCTGCTGTTCATGGTCGAGGCGGTCTATAACGCCTCCGGCCTGGGCCTGCCGATCGTCATGACCGTGGCCAACCGGGCCATCGGCGCGCCGATCAACATCTGGAACGACCACACCGACACCATGAGCCAGCGCGACTGCGGCTGGATCCAGCTCTTCGCCGAGACCAACCAGGAAGCCATGGACCTCCACATCCAGGCCTTCAAGCTGGCCGAGGAGATGTCGCTGCCGGTGATGGTGTGCATGGACGGCTTCATCCTGACCCACGCCTACGAGCGCCTCGACGTGCCCTCGCAGGAGCAGGTCGACGCCTTCCTGCCGCCCTTCGAGCCGCGCCAGGTGCTGGACCCGACCCAGCCGGTGTCGATCGGCGCGATGGTGGGCCCCGAGGCATTCACCGAGGTGCGCTACCTCGCCCACGCCAAGCAGATGCAGGCCCTCGAGCGCATCCCCGAGCTGGCCGAGGAATTCCAGCAGGTCTTCGGCCGCGAGGCCGGCGGCCTGGTGCGCCCCTACAAGATGGACGGCGCCGAGACGGTCGTGATCGCCCTGGGCTCGGTGCTCGGCACGA
>JBNLCM010000049.1:0-5508 GCA_050303815.1 Rhodocyclaceae bacterium | reverse complement strand
GTGTCCGGCGGCGCAGTGCGAAAGCGCACGCCCGATCCCCGGCTCGCCACCGACCCCAGCCTGCTGGCCGCCGCACCGGCCCGGGCGGTCGCTTGAATCTCCGGCGCGCGCCGAACCCGAAATGCCGCCTGCGGCTTCAGTCCTCCCGGCGCTGTGCCTTGGGCGAGAACAGCGCGGGCCGCTGCCTGGCCTGGGCGCGACGCGGCGGCACGTTCGCGGCGGGCTTGGGGCTGCGCTGCTCCTGGCCCCCGTGGGCCCGCCCGTCGCCGCGTTGCCGATCCGGATGGAGCGGTGCCCCGGCATTCGCCTTGCGCGGGTTGTGGGGCCGCTGCGGGGCGCGGCGACCCTGGCCGTCGCGGGCCTGACGCGGCGGGCGCGCTTCGCGGGCGGGCTCGGCCGGCTCGCCCACCGGCGGCACGAAGCCCTCCGCCTCGACGCGCTCGATCTTCTGCCGGATCAGACGCTCGATGGCGGTCAGGTGCTTCATCTCCTCGCGATCCACCAGCGATACGGCAGCCCCTTTCGCGCCGGCGCGGCCGGTGCGGCCGATGCGGTGCACGTAGTCTTCCGGCACGTTCGGCAGTTCGAAGTTCACCACCTGGGGCAGTTGGTCGATGTCCAGGCCGCGGGCGGCGATGTCGGTGGCCACCAGGATCTGCAGCTTGCCGCGCTTGAAGTCGGCCAGCGCCCGGGTGCGGGCGCCCTGGCTCTTGTTGCCGTGGATCGCCGCGGCGCCGAAGCCTTCCTTGCCCAGTTGCTCGGCGAGGCGGTTGGCGCCGTGCTTGGTGCGGGTGAATACCAGCACCTGGAACCACATCTGGGTGCGGATCAGGTGGCTGAGCAGATGGCGCTTGTGTTTCTGGTGCACCAGGTGCACGCGTTGCTCGACCAGCTCGGTGGTGGTGTTGCGGCGGGCGACCTCCACGTAGCCGGGCTGGTGCAGCAGGCCGTCGGCCAGCTGGCGGATCTCGTTCGAGAAGGTGGCCGAAAAGAGCAGGTTCTGGCGCTGCTTGGGCAGCAGGGCGAGGACCTTGCGGATATCGCGGATGAAGCCCATGTCCAGCATGCGGTCGGCCTCGTCGAGGACCAGGATCTCGACGCCGGACAGATCCACGTTGCGCTGGTTGGCGTGGTCCAGCAGCCGGCCAGGGGTCGCCACCAGGATGTCCACCGGCTTCTTCAGGGCATTGACCTGAGGCTGGATGCCGACGCCGCCGAACATCACCATGCTGGTGATCGGCAGGAAGCGGCCGTAGGTGTCCACCGACTCCTTCACCTGGGCCGCCAGCTCGCGGGTGGGGGCCAGGATCAGGCAGCGCGGGCGGCCGGGCCTCGGCTTGCCGCCGCCGGCGGCGAGGCGGTGCAGGATGGGCAGCGTAAAGCCGGCGGTCTTGCCGGTGCCGGTCTGGGCCGCGGCGAGGAGGTCGCCGCCGTTCAGCACCAGCGGGATGGCCTGCGCCTGGATCGGCGTGGGCGTGCGATAACCGGCTTCGGTGATGGCACGCAGCAAGGGATCGGCCAGCCCGAGGCCGGCAAAGGAATGCTCGATGTTCACTCAAAATCTCCAGCGACAACCTGTCGCTCTTGCGAGTGACACCAATTGAGGTAGACGGGAAAAAAGGATTGCGGTCAGGGTCGGCCCTAGCGGCCGGCACCAGGGCTCGGAAAACGCGAGCCCGAGCCCACGCGATAATTGGCTAAGCGGCGGGCGAGCGGCAGTGTATGGGCTGATTCCCCTCGTGTCACGAACTTTCTTGCGGCCCGCCCCCGGCGCGATCACCCAGCCGGGGGGCTGGTACGTGAGCGATCGATGGCCGGCGGATCCGGTGCTGCGATCAAGGCTCGCCGGACGTCGGCTTGCCCATGATGTCGTTGAGCAAGCCGAATGGCATCGCGTCTTCGGCGAACGCGAAGCTGCCATGGTCCCTGATCTCGCGCGCGGCGCGCTCGAACGCACCCAGTGCGGCACGGCAAAGGGCGGAGCCGACGCTGATGCGGCGGACCCCGAGCTCGCTGAGCTCGGCAACGGTCAGGCGGCAGCCATTGAGACCCATGACGACGTTGACCGGCTTGTCCACGGCTTCGCAGAGAGTCCGAATGTCCGACGCCCGAACGAGGCCGGGGGCGTACAGCACGTCGGCCCCGGCGGCGGCATAGGCGTTCAGCCGCTCGATCGTGTCGTCGAGATCGTCGCGCCCGAACAGGAAATTCTCGGCCCGGCCCACCAGCACGAACGGAAACGGCAGCCGGCGCGCGGCTTCCGCGGCCGCAGCCATGCGTTCCTCGGCCTGCCCGAGGTCGTAGATGGGGCGTGAGGGATCGCCGCTTGCGTCTTCGATCGAGGCGCCGACCAGGCCCGCTTCCGCCGCGAGGCGGATGGTCTCGCCGACCTCCTCGGGCGAATCACCAAAGCCGTTTTCCAGATCCGCCGCCACCGGCAGATCGGTGGCATCGACGATCGATCGCACGTTCGCGAGCGTCTCCGCCCTGGACAGGCGTCCGAAGCCGTCGGGGCGTCCGAGGCTGAAGGCCAGACCCGCGCTGGTGGTGGTCAGTGCTTCGAAGCCGAGGCGGGAGAGTATCCGCGCGGTTCCCGCATCCCAGGGGTTCGGAATGACGAAGGCGGAGGTCCGGGCGTGAAGGGCCTGGAATCGTTGCGCCTTGATGGTCTGGCTGACTCGCACTTCTGTTTCCTCCGATCGGCTAGCCTGCGGGCGTTCGCTGTCGGTTTCGTACCAGCACAGTGAGGCGTCATGCATTTGGCACGTATCGACCGCCCGAGGCCGGCTGAAGCCGGCCCCACGGGAAACGCGATTCAGCCCAGTTTCGTCGGGACGGCTTCAGCCGGCCAGCGGCGCTCGAACTCCGCCTGAATCATGGGCTCTACAAAGATCGCAACCCTAGCGAACGAGCGCATAGAGCACCTGGTCGATCAGCTGTCCGTCCTTGAACACGCTGCTGCGCAGCACCCCTTCGCGTACGAAGCCGGCCTTTTCCAGCACCCGCATGGAGGCGGGATTCCACGAAAAAACCGGCGCCTCCAGGCGCACCAGGCCGAAGTGGTCCAGAGCGTATTCGGAGGCCGCGCGCACGGCCTCCGACATGATGCCACGCCCCCAATACTGCTCTCCGAGCCAGTAGCCGAAGTGTCCCGACCTGGCGAAGATGCCTTCCCCGAGATCGACCCCGATACCACCGGCCGCAACGCCACCCACCGTGATGGCCCAATGCGTGGGCTCGGGCATCGCCGCGAGCAGCGAAAACCACGATGCGGCGTCGGACGGACCGTAGGGGTGCGGAAAGCGGTGGTGGAGGTTTCGCCAGACATTGCGATTGTCGGCAACGGCGATCAGGGCAGCCTCGTCGCTCGGCTGCCAATCCCTGATCTCACACGACTCGCACTTCAGCTTCATGGCGCTGCACGTCCATCCTGGGTCGTCGGCGACGATGGTAGATGATCGGGCCGCATCTTGGTGAACCCTGCCCGTGTAGTGTTGCGCGCACTGAGGCGCCCACGTGTTTCGCGCGTATCGACCGTCCGAGGCCGCCTGCCGCAGGATGGCCTTCAATTCCCGCCGGATCCCGTTCGCTCGGCGGGGGGCCCGAGGATTTCGACGCCATCAACGATGTTCGCGTCCGAGTCGAGCACTCTGTACAGCAGGCTGTACGAGACCCTCCAGTGCTGCTGTTCGCAGTCGATGGTCACCGTCTTGTCGTTGAGCCGGATGATGCGACCGCTGCGCTCCTTGTGATCGCGACCGACAAAGCCGACGCGATCGCCCACTGCCACTTCATTGCGTCCGAGCCCCTGCCGTGGCCTCTCGCGGATATCGACGTCGGCGCCGTCCAGATTGATCGCGGCATAGGAAATCAGCCACCGCTGGCCAGTGGCCGCGTCGAGCACGACGGCTTGCTTCCGTCGCAACTCCACTAGTTGCCCGGTGTGTGAGGTGTTGGCCTGCGGGTCGAAGTAATCGATGGTCTGTCCGATCCGCAACCGCGACAGGATGGCGATCATCCAGCTAGGCTCGTCGAGCGTGCGGTCGATCGCCGCACGAAGCCGATAGAGATCGAAGGCCGAGGCAGCCTTCAGTTGCGCGAGTATTTCGGAATAGTTCATCGGCCGTGGCTCGTTTGCGGGATGACTCGTATCGAGAGGTGCTGCCGGCCGTCCGCAATGAGATTCCGATCGACAGCCGGGGACGTGATGAAATCCTACGAGCATCGGGAACCCTGGAACAAGGGAAAACCGGTGGCCAGGGCGGTGTCGCCGAGGCCCGAGAATACACGGGCGATCCGCATCCATCTTCAGAACGCCCGTCACGTGCGCGATCCGGCAATGTTCAATCTCGCCATCGACAGCCAGTGGTGTGGGAGCGATCCTGTCCGCCTTCGCGCAGCAACATGACCCTGGGCAACCAAGTGCTGTTTTGCGCGATGGTCATCCAGCGGACGCCGCAGCGGCCGGCCTGGCCCCCGCTGCCTGCCGGAGGCACTCCATGCGGCGACCAATGGTGGTGCTGATCTCTATAAGCGGACGAAGAATCCGCGGGCCGTCCAGCTCCTGCTCGGCCATTCCAAGCTCGAGCCGACGGTCCGGCACCTTGGCATCGCGGCCGGCGATGCCTTGGAGATCTCCGAGCAGACCGAGATCTGACGGCGGGCAAGCCGCCCGCCGACGGCGTTCGGGGCGACGGATGGCCGCTTACGGGCGCGATGCTGGAGGGGTACTATCGGCCATCAGCCGTCGGTCGTGGTTACATTTCGATTTCAAGATACGGGACGGATCCCGATCCGCTTGAACGGCCGGTTTTACGGCGACCAGCTTGGGTCCCACGCTGGACGGACCCGGCCAATTGCTGTCAGTCCCCCATGTTGTAGACCGGCCACCTGAACGGCAGGAGATCTTAAGAAGAAGTCAGTCCGGCGAGGCACTTCGACTCACTGGCCAAATCCGAGATTGCTTGTAATTCAAGCAGTGACTGGTCCCGTCGGGGTTCCTGATGGAAAACAAGACTGCGCATGAGGATGTTCTGATGCGCTAGCGATAACTGCGACCAGAAAATTGCGCTAGCTCCATTATCATTGGCATCTGGCATATCAAATTGCTGAGCAATGCACAAGGAGTGTCGCTTGCATCTCGTCCCGAAGGAAATTCCGAAGCCAAAGAACGAGTCCGACTTTGAATCGATGTGCAAACGGATCTATGGGGTTGTGTTCGGCGATCCTCTACCAAAGATAAACGGCAGGAAGGGGCAGAAGCAGTCTGGCATCGATGTATTTGTTGACGACAAAGGTGGCGCAGGCGGCCGCATAGGCATCCAATGCAAGAAATACTACGCCACGGTCCTGACTTGGGAGCATGTCGTCGGCGAGGTTGCGAAGGCCGACCAAAAGAGCGTTCCAATCAAGCACCTGATAATCGCTACCACCGTCGCCAGCGACGTTAATCTCGTTCGTAAGGTCCAAGATCTTACGGACGAAAGAAGGGCTGCCGGCAAGTTCGAG
>JBNLCM010000048.1:0-35997 GCA_050303815.1 Rhodocyclaceae bacterium | reverse complement strand
GGGTCCTTCGCCGTCAGGAAGGCCATCGCCGCCACCTTGCCCGGGTTGAAGGATCGCTTGCCCTCCCGCCGCAGCAGGTTGCGCATCTTGATCGAGACGTCACCGAAGTCGATGTCCACCGGGCAGGGCTTCTCGCACTTGTGGCACACCGTGCAGTGGTCGGCCACATCCTCGAACTCGGCCCAGTGGGCCAGCGAGATGCCACGCCGGGTCTGCTCCTCGTACAGGAACGCCTCGATCAGCAGCGAGGTCGAGAGGATCTTGTTGCGCGGGCTGTAGAGCAGGTTGGCGCGGGGCACATGGGTCGAGCACACGGGCTTGCACTTGCCGCAGCGCAGGCAATCCTTGATGTCGCCGGCGATGGCGTCGATCTCGGTCTGCTCCATGATCAGGGACTCATGCCCCATCAGGTTGAAGCTGGGTGTGTAGGCACGTTCCAGGTTGGCACCCGGCATCAGCTTGCCGCGATTGAAGTGGCCGTCGGGATCGACCTTCTTCTTGTAGGCGCGGAAGCCCGCCATCTCCTCCTCGGTCAGGTACTCGAGTTTGGTGATGCCGATGCCATGCTCGCCCGAGATGACCCCGCCGAGCGAGCGGGCGAGCATCATGATCCGGTCCACCGCCCGATTGGCGGTCTGCAGCATCTCGTAGTTGTCCGAGTTGACCGGAATGTTGGTGTGCACATTGCCGTCGCCGGCGTGCATGTGCAGTGCCACGAACACCCTGCCGCGCAACACCTGGGCGTGGATCGTGTCGATGGCCTCGCGGGTCGGACGGAACAGGTCGCCGTCGAAGATCTTGGCGAGGCGCGGCCGCAGCTCGGACTTCCACGAGGTGCGGACCGAGTAGTCCTGCAGCCGGTGGAAGAGCCGGGGGTCGGCCGCACGATTGCTGAACTCGCCGGCCTCGATGCCGTACTCCGCAAATCGGCTCTCCGCCTCGGCCAGCGGAATATCCAGGTTGTCGAGCAGCCAGGCCCATCGACGGCGCACCTGCTGCACGTACTCGAGGGCGGCCTGCCGGCGATCACCGATCAGCTCTTCCGGGGCCAGGTTCGCGTCGCCCGTGTCGAGCGGCAGCGCCTTCTGCAGGAAGGAGGCCAGCTCGTCGCACAGGGCGAGCTTGTTGCGGGTCGAGAGCTCGATGTTGATGCGCTCGATGCCATCGCAATAGTCACCCATCCGCGGCAGCGGAATGACCACATCCTCGTTGATCTTGAAGGCGTTGGTGTGACGGGAAATGGCTGCCGTGCGCGAGCGATCGAGCCAGAAGCGCTTGCGCTGCTCCGGGCTCACCGCGATGAAGCCTTCCGATCCCCGCGCGTTGGTCATGCG
Organism: Rhodocyclaceae bacterium; assembly: GCA_050303815.1. Taxonomy (GTDB): domain Bacteria; phylum Pseudomonadota; class Gammaproteobacteria; order Burkholderiales; family Rhodocyclaceae; genus Cognatazoarcus. Next base: position 34,663 of record JBNLCM010000048.1, on the reverse strand, counting down.
GATCACCTCGGAAGCGGCGGTCATCACCGCCGTCTCGTCGTGGCCGACGATGTCACCGATCAACACCATCTTCGGCCGGCCGTGGCGCTTGGCCTTGGTGGTGTAGCCCACCGCCTTGACGTAGCGCTCGTCCAGGTGCTCGAGACCCGCGAGCTGCACCCCGAGCCCGTGCCCTCCGCCCCCCGGCTTGAAGTAGTCGGTGATCTCGACGATGGCCGGCACGGCCTCGCGCACCTGACCGAAGAACTCGAGGCAGACCGTCCGGGTCGCCGGTGGCATCTTGTGCAGCACCCAGCGCGCCGCGACGATGATACCGTCGGTACCTTCCTTCTGCACGCCGGGCACGCCGCCCAGGAATTTGTCGGTGACGTCCTTGCCGAGGCCCTCCTTGCGACAGGACGCGCCCGGCATCGACAGGACCTCTTCGGAGATCAGCCGCTCGCCAGCCGCATCGAAGCGCTTGAGGCGGAAATGGACGGTCTCCTGCTCGTGGATCTTGCCGAAGTTGTGCGCCAGCCGCTCGACCTCGAGCCAGTTGCCGTCCGGCGTGACCATCTTCCACCACGCGAGGTTGTCGAGGGCGGTCCCCCACAGCACAGCCTTCTTGCCACCGGCATTCATGGCGATGTTGCCGCCGATGCAGGACGCTTCTGCGGACGTTGGATCGACAGCGAACACGCGGCCGGCCTCGGCGGCGGCCTCGGACACGCGAGCCGTCACGACGCCGGCGCCCGTGCGGATGGTGGCGTAGGGCACGGCCATCGGACCCTCGACGTCGGGCAGCACGAGCTCCTCGACCGGACCCATCGCGAGCAGCTTTTCGGTATTGATGACCACCGACCGGGGGTCGAGCGGCACGGCGCCGCCGGTGTAGCCGGTACCGCCGCCACGCGGGATGATCGTCAGGCCCAGCGAGATGCAATCGCGCACCAGCGCGCCGATCTCCTCCTCGCTGTCGGGGTACAGCACGACGAACGGGAACTCGACGCGCCAGTCGGTGGCGTCCGTCACGTGCGAGACGCGGGCATGCCCGTCGAAGCAGATGTTGTCCTTGCGGGTGTGCTGTGACAGCACCTGCAGCACCCGGCGCCGCAGCGCGCCGGTCTCGTCGAAGAGCCGGTGGAACTGGTCCACGGCCTCCTGGGCCGCCAGCACCAGCCGCATCACCTTGGCGCTCCGGTCGTGGTCCTCTCCGGCCGATTCGAGACGGCGCTTCTCCACTTCTCGGAGTCGATGGCGCAGGGCCTCGACCAGGGCCTCGCGGCGCTTCTGGTTTCCGAGCAGGTCGTCCTGCAGGTACGGGTTGCGCATGACCACCCAGATGTCGCCCAACACCTCGTAGAGCATCCGCGCGGAGCGCCCCGTGACGCGCTCGCCACGCAGCACGTCGAGGGTCTGCCAAGCGTCCTCGCCCAGCAGGCGAATGACGATCTCGCGGTCCGAGAACGAGGTGTAGTTGTAGGGAATCTCGCGCAGGCGTTGGGTCATGGCGCAGGGGCACTTCCGGTCCGAAGAACCCGTGATTTTAGCGGACTGGGCGATGCACCGCAGCACAAAATCAAAACCTTAGCGCCTGTGTGGTTAGTGGATCGCACGGCAGGGCGATCCCGTCTACCATCGCCGGTGGCGACGCTGGCGGCGGCCGGGTCGCCAGCCGACGACCGACCCGACCTGCAGTGGAGCACGCCCATGCCTGTCTATGAACTCGATGGTCACCAACCCCTGTTGCCCGTCAGCGCCCACGTTGCCGACGAGGCCACGCTGATCGGGCGCATCCAGCTGGGCGAGGACGTCAGCATCTGGCCCGGCGCGATCCTGCGTGCCGAAGACGAATGGATCCGCATCGGCGACGCCAGCAACATCCAGGATGGCGCCGTGCTGCACGTCGACCCCGGCTTTCCGCTGACGATCGGGGCTCGGGTCACGGTCGGTCACCAGGCGATGCTGCACGGCTGCACGATCGAAGACGGCGCCCTGGTGGGCATCCAGGCCGTGGTGCTGAATGGCGCGGTGATCGGGCGGGAGAGCCTCGTCGGCGCCGGCGCGGTGGTGACCGAGGGCAAGGTCTTTCCGCCCCGTTCGCTGATCCTCGGCGCGCCGGCCAAGGTGGTGCGCACCCTTGACGATGGCGCCCTGGCTGGCCTGCAGTACGCCGCGGACACCTACCTGCGCAAGGGAAGGCTGCACCGCACGACCTTGCGGCGCATCCGCTGATCCCGCCCGCCGCGACTCAGTCGCAGGCCGCGGTCAGCGCGATCTCGACACGCCAGCCTTCGCGGGCAAGGCCGGCCACCTGCACGCAGGCACGGCACGGTGCCGTGCCCTCCGGCAGCCAGTCATCCCAGACACTGTTCATGCGGGCGTAGTCCGCGACGTCAACCAGATAGAGCGTGGCCATCAGGATGCGGCTGCGGTCGGATCCGCCGGCCGCCAGCAGCCGATCAAGGCTTGCGAGGACCTCGCGGGTCTGGATCGTGATGTCGGCGTGTTCGGTTGTCGGGACCTCGACGGTGTAGAGGACGCCATTGTGTGTGACCACGTCGGAATAGCGGCGCGTGGTGCCGTGGCGGGCGATGGGCATGGGGGACTCCCGGATAGCGGCGCGACGGGCGCCGAAACGTGCGTATTCTAGGCCGACCGCGCCCCGACTCGGCGGGAACACCCTATTGCGACTCAGCCGCTAGAACATGTCCGCGCCACCCGGTTCCGGGCGACTCGCGATCCACAGGGCGAGCAGACCGAGGGCCGCGGCCAGCAGGCCGGTCGGCAGCGGGCGAAAGCCGAGCATCCAGCTGGACAGCGCCAGCGACGCCGCCAGGCCCATCAGGCACATGCGCTTGCCGCGGCGGGTGATCTTGCGCTGCTCGAGCCATAGCCTCAGGGCGGAGCCGTAGCGCGGGTGGGCCAGCAGCCTCGCCCGCCACTCGGGGGCGCCCTTGCCCCAGGCCCAGGCGCCGATGATCAGGAAGACCGTGGTGGGCAGCACCGGAATGAACGCGTTGACGATGCCGATCGCCACGCTCACGGCACCGATGATCCGCCAGCCACGGGCCTTCCACGACGCGCCGGGCGTCGCGGAAGGAACCGGCGAAAGGGGCTGGCTTTGCATGGATCGAGGACTCCGGCTCACAGGCCGCGACGGTTTCCGATCTCAACGGCAGGCGGTCCGGCGACTTGAACTGGGACCAGCGGCCCGCTCCCCGGTTCCGACGGACGCGCCACGGCGCCCCATCGCCGGCCGACCGCCACCGGGGCGGCACCCGGGGTCCGGGGGGGTGCGCACGGAAACCCGCGTCAGAGCGCACCACCGCCCGCGGTTTCTCCGTTGCCTGCCCATCCTTGCCGATGCCGCATCGGCACTGCTACCCTGACCGGCTTCGCTTTTCCCCAGGCAATCAGGCAATGAGCGGCCAGCCCACCGACTATCTCGAACGCATCCTCAACGCCCAGGTCTATGACGTGGCCGAGGAGACCCCCCTGGATTTTGCGGACAACCTGTCCGCCCGAATTCACAACCGGGTCTTCCTCAAGCGAGAGGACATGCAGCCGGTCTTCAGCTTCAAGATCCGTGGCGCCTACAACAAGATGGTCAAGCTTTCGCCGCAGGCGCTCAAGCGCGGCGTGATCTGCGCGTCGGCGGGCAATCACGCCCAGGGCGTGGCCCTGTCGGCGAAGTACCTCGATGTGAGGGCCGTCATCGTCATGCCGACCACCACGCCCCAGATCAAGATCGACGCGGTCAAGGCGCGCGGCGGCGAGGTCGTGCTGGCAGGCGAGTCGTACTCCGATGCCTATGCCCATGCCAAGGAACTCGAGAAGCAGGAGAAGCTGACCTTCGTACACCCCTACGACGACCCGGACGTCATTGCCGGCCAGGGCACGATCGCGATGGAGATTCTGCGCCAGCACCCGAAGCCCCTCCACGCGGTGTTCTGCTGCGTCGGCGGTGGCGGCCTGCTGTCCGGCGTCGCGGCCTACATCAAGCGGGTGCGGCCCGACGTCAAGGTGATCGGCGTCGAGGCCACCGACGCCAACGCCATGACCCAGTCCCTCGACAAAGGCGAACGCGTCGAACTCGAGCAGGTCGGCCTGTTCGCGGACGGCGCGGCGGTCAAGCTGGTGGGAGAAGAGACCTTCCGGCTGTGCCAGCAGTACGTCGATGAAATGATCCAGGTGGACAACGACGCCATCTGCGCGGCGATCAAGGACGTCTTCGAAGACACCCGCTCGATCCTCGAGCCGGCCGGCGCGCTCGCCGTGGCCGGCGCCAAGGAATGGGCGGCCCGCAACAAGGTGCGGGACAAGACCCTGGTGGCGGTGGCCTCGGGCGCCAACATGAACTTCGACCGTCTGCGCTTCGTGGCAGAGCGGGCAGAACTGGGCGAGCAGCGCGAAGCCGTGCTGGCCGTCTCGATCCCCGAGAAGCCGGGCTCGTTCAAGAAGTTCATCAGCGTGCTCGGCAATCGCAACATCACCGAGTTCAACTATCGCTTCAGCGACCGGCTGGTGGCGCACATCTTCGTCGGCGTCTCGGTCCACAACCGCAACGAGGCGACCCGGCTGGTCGAGATGCTGGCACGCCACGAGCTGCCCGCCATCGACCTGACCGATGACGAGATGGCCAAGACGCACATCCGCTACATGGTCGGCGGCCATGCCCCGCAGGCGGAGAACGAGGTCCTGTACCGGTTCGTCTTCCCCGAGCGCCCGGGCGCCCTGATGAATTTCCTGACCAAGCTGCGTTCGGACTGGAACATCAGCCTGTTCCATTACCGCAACCACGGCTCCGACTTCGGTCGCGTCCTGGTGGGCATGCAGGTACCCGAGGCCGATCAGCCAGCGTTCCGCGAGTTCCTCGAGCGGCTGGGCTATGCCTACGTCGAGGAGACGGCCAATCCGGCGTACCGGATGTTCCTCGGCTGACACCTTCGCACGCCCAGGCGGCGGGGCACCCGGTCACAAGGCCTTAAGGTTCGGGCGCAGCATGTCGGCTAAGAATAGGGTATGGCCCACCCCGAGCATGCCGCCGGCGCATCCGGCCGCACCATCGCGTTGTTCCCCGGCGCGTTCCAGCCGCCCCATGGCGCCCATCTGGCTGCCGTCCGCTATCTGCGCGAGCGCCCCGACGTCGATCACGTGGTCGTCATCATCAGCAACCGGAACCGGGGCATTCCGGGCACCCGCCTGTCCCTCGACGCCCGGCTATCCGAGCGGATCTGGCAGATCTACCTGGAAGGCGAGACGGCGGTGCGAACCGAGATCGCGCCGCACACGGCGGTGGACCATGCGCTGACCTATGTCGAGCGGGCCGGCGCGGGTGATCGCCTGCTGTACTGCATCGGCGAGGAAGACCTGAAGTCGGGCGATGGGCGCTTCGACAACCTGCGTGAGCGGGCCCGCGAGCGAGGAGTCGAGGCGGAAGTGGTTCCCCTCCCGACCGGGGGCATCCCGGTCAGGGCCACCGGCCTGCGCAAGGCGCTGGCCCGAGGCGAGGCCGGGCGGGCCAGCTTTCTGGACAGCCTGCCGGCGGAGCTCAGCGCGGACCAGCGAACCCGCGTGTGGCAGCTGTGTTGCGGCGGCCTGCGTCACCTCAGTGATCTGGCGCTCGAACGCCTGAAGCCGCTGTTGGCTGAGGCCGGATTCGACGCGTTCACGGCAGCTCGTTGCATGGATCGCGGTCGAATCGATCCGGTCTTCCGTTTCGCCACCATCGATGGTCGCCGTCTCGTGGCGCGCTATGCCGGCGACGCCGAGGGTGCGGACAGTGGCGAGGCGCATGGCATGGGCCGCAAGCCACGCCGCGCGCTCAAGGTCGAGCGCCGGGTGCTGGCACTGCTGCTCGCCTATCGTGGCTTCGGCCTGCAGGTGCCGCGGGAGCGCCATTTCGACCGCCGCCGGGGCGTCCTTCTGATGGACGAGCTGCTGCCCGATGGCGAGACCCTCGCGACGCGCCTCGCGCGGGGGGACCCCGCCGGTGAGCCGCTGGCCCGCGCCGGGCATTTTCTTGCACGCTGTCATGCCCTCGAACCCCAGCCCCTGCGCAACAGCGTCGCAGAGGATCAGGCCCAATGGGCGGCGCAGCTCGCCCGCCTGTCCGACCCCGGCCTGTCGTCCGCCAGCGGCGGCGCCGCGCGGAATTGCCTGATGTGGCTGCACGCCGGGACCCGCGCGCTCCGTATCGACGGCTACCGGATGGGTGCGGTCGACTTCGAACACGCGGCAAGCTGGGGCGATCCGGCCTGCGATCTCGGCGGCCTGCTGGGCGACTGTCTGGCCCAGGCGGAGCCGGGAGCCCACCTCGCGCCGCTGCTGGACGCCTATCGTCGCGCCGCCCGACACGTGGACCCGAGCTTGCCCGGCAGGGTCGCGGGCTGGGCCGCCGAGCGCCTCGGCCAGCATGCGGCGGCGGTTCCCGGCCTGGTGGCGATCCGCGACACCCTGGCCGCCATCCGGCACGCGACCCCCACCGACTGGAGCCAGCTCCTCGAGGCGACGACCGGCGACCACTGAGCATGTCGATCGGCCGGCCTGTCGAACGACGGGAGGGTGAGGCGGCGCTTCTGGCGGCGCCACCGTTCCGCAGACAATCACCGGAGACCTGCCATGACACACGCCACGACCACCCGGTCCGCCATCCTTGTCGCGACCCGGAAGGGCGCCTGGATCCTGCGCGACCGTGGCCTGAATACGGACTGGTCGATGGATGGCCCCCATTTCCTCGGCCATGTCATCAGCCACCTCGTCCTCGATCCACGGGACGGGCGCACGCTGCTCGCCGCCGCCCGCACCGGCCACCTCGGCCCGACGGTCTTCCGCAGCGACGACGGCGGTCTCACCTGGTGCGAAGCCAGTCGCCCGCCCGCCTTCGCCACCGCGCCCGACGGGCAGGGGCGAGCGGTCGATCATGTCTTCTGGCTGACCCCGGGCCTGCCCACCGAACCCGGCCGCTGGCTGGCCGGCACATCGCCGCAGGGCTTGTTCGAGTCCCGCGACGGCGGCGATACCTGGGCACCCTTTTCGTGCATCAACGACGATGCCGACTATCGACGCTGGATGGGGACGCTGCAGGACGGCACGCCCGATGGCCCGAAGCTGCATTCGATCCTGATCGATCCGCGGAATCCGGATCACCTGATGTTCGCCATGTCGGGTGGTGGCGTGCACGAAAGCACCGATGGCGGACAGCATTTCTCGCCGCTGCTCGACGGCCTCGACGTCGTGGAGGGATTCGACACCACGGAACCGACCTTCCACGACCCCCACTGCGTCCGTCGCTGCCCGTCCAATCCGGACCGGCTCTACCAGCAGAACCACTGCGGCATCTATCGGCTGGACCGACCGGGACGGCGCTGGGAACGGATTGGCCGCGCCATGCCCGCCGAGATCGGCGACATCGGCTTCCCGCTGGTCGTGCACCCCCGTGACGACCGCTGCGTCTGGGTCTTCCCGATGGACGCCTCGAGCGTCTGGCCACGCACCAGCCCTGGTGGCCGACCGGCTGTGTATGGGACGCGGGACGGCGGAGAGAGCTGGCAGCGCCTCGACGGCGGCCTCCCGGCGGCGCAAGCCTGGTGGACGGTCAAGCGGCAGGCCATGGCCGCAGACGACGGCGAGCCGGTCGCCCTGTGCTTCGGCACGACCAGCGGCGAACTCTGGCTGAGTGGCGATGAGGGGAGCAGCTGGCGTTGCATCGCGCGGCACCTGCCCGAGATCTACGCGGTCGAGTTCGCCTCGATGACGCCAGCGGGCGCGGCATGAGGGTGCTGATCCCGAGCGCGCTGCGCAGCTATACCCATCAGCAGGTCTGGGTCGAGGCCGAGGGAACATGCCTCGGCGAGGTTCTCGACGACCTGGACCGGCAGTTTCCCGGGATTCGTTTCCGGATGGTGGACGAGCAATCGCGGATCCGTCGCCACATCCGGATGTTCGCGGGCGGCGATCAGCTCGATGGCCTGGGAGCCTCGCTCGCGGGCACCGGGGAGTTGCTGGTGGTGCAGGCCCTGAGCGGCGGTTAGGGTCTGGACCCGGCCGCGAGCCCATCAAAAATGGTGTGTCCGAGCCCCGCGGCGGGGCGCGCCACGGCTATGCTCGACCCCGTCGTCATAGTCAAGGCGGCAAGCTCCTGTCCATTGCCTCCCGCGCCGAATGACCACCACAAGCCAGCAGGTCGATGCCCTCGTCTCCTACGCCTGGGACGACTGGGCCGTCACCCAGCGCGATTCCGCCCGGGTCGTCGCACTCTTGCGCTCGGACCCCGATCCCGATGCCACCGCCCTCGACCTGCTCGCCCAGGGTGGCATGCAGCGCCTGTTCCAGCGCGTGCGGGATCCTCATGCGATGCGCCGCATCGTGGCGACGCTGGCCAGCCATACGCAGATCGCGACGCCGCAGGTCCGCCGCCATCTGATGCGGGACGGCGTCGGCAACCCCACCCTGCTGTCGAGCGGCAGCTGGTCCGGCTTCGCGGTGCTGGACTTCTTCGACATCTGCCGCGACCTCGGGCGCGCGGCCCATCGCCTGGGCTTCCCCTCGCGCACGGGCACACCGGCCGCGCCCGCCCCCGCGCCCGCCCAGCCGGCCGCGCCGTTCACCGGTGTCGGCGCCACGGGGGTCAATCCGACGACCCTGTCCATCGGCCTGGTGGACCAGGCCCGGCTGGCCGCGGGCGACGGCGCGACGGTCGCCCGCTATAGCAATCCGATCCCCGGCAGCCTTCCCGCCTACCTCGCGGGCCTGAGTCCTCAGCAGAAGCTCGCCCAGGCGACGACACTGGTGCGCCAGCCGATCAGCTCGCTGTTTCCGAATGCGTACCGCGGCGAACCACCCTTGCGCGCTCGCGTCCTGCACGCCGCCGGGCAGGCCCACCGGCTCGAGCCCGAGCTGATCGCGGCCATCATCCTCGCCGAGCAACGGGACCAGTCGCGGCAGGAAGACGCCAAGGACTACCTCGGGGCCGTCAGCCTGCTGCGTGGCAACACGTCGATCGGCCTCGGGCAGGTCGTGGTCTCTACCGCCATGCGCGGCGATCTGTTCGCCGATCTGCTCGAACCGGCGACGCGGAAAGGGCTGCGGCACAACGGTGTCGCCGGGCTGCTGGCCTCCGACGAGTTCAACATCTTTGCCACGGCAAGGTACATTCGCCGTGTCGCGGACGAGGCTTCACGTATTCCGATCGCACGGCTGCCGGGTACCCAGGCGACGTTTCCCGCGATCGACATGGCCGCCTACCGGAGGCATTCCCGCTTCTGGCCCCGCGACAATGTGCGCGCCCTGGCATCCGAGTACACCTCCCGCGCCTGGGACGACCGCCTCGTTCCGGCGTGGGGCAACTTCGTCGGCGACGCATTCGATACCTACAGACGATCCGGACTTTCGTTCCCATGACTCGACGTTGCACTGCCACCCTGCTCATGACACTTGCCACGACATCCTGTTCGGGAGACCCGATGATGACCTTCGACGGCACGCTGGAGCATGCCAATGGCCTGAGGGTGGGCCAGCCCGCCGGCTTCTCGGCGAGTCGGTCCGAGAACGGCTTCGTCCTGACCGAAGCCGGCGAGCTGAGATCACCCCGGGAGCTGCGCGTCAGTCTCGAGCCGGCCGATCCCCTGTCCGGCGCGGCCACGTCGCGTCAGCGTGCGGGCCGGACAGTCCGCCACCGCACCGAGGCGCTGGGCGCCGGCTCGGCGGGGAGCGAGTACGAGCTGACCCTGTCCTGGCCATGCGCCGCTGCCTTCTGCGTCGTCCATGCCTTCGAGCAGGGCGAACGGGGCACGCCGGGCTTCGCCTGGGCGTGGCGCGTGGCGGACGAAATCCGCGTGGCGGATTGACGTGGACGTGACCTGAGTCGGACACCGTCCGGCATGCGTACCCTATACTCCACCCACCAGACATACCCGATACTGCGCATGTCGAAGTCCACGATGCTGCTGGCCGTCACGCTCGCCCTCTCTGCCTGCGCCCAGCCTCCCGCCAGGGAGACGGACCGCATCTGCGATGCGGGGGGTTGCGCCGACCGCCCGCGCGGCCATGCCAGTTTCTCGCCGTCGGCCGACGTCGATCGCGAGGCCGGCCGACGGCTGGCCGCGCTCGAGGCGCTCGCCCGCAAGGATCCCCGCGCATCCTACGACCTCGGCCTGCGATACTACCGGGGCGATGGTGTGGCGCAGGACAGCTACGAGGCCCTGCGCTGGATGCGCGATGCCGCCGAGCGTGGCGACCTGCCGGCACAGAAGGCGGTGGGGCGCTTCTACCTGACCGGTCTCGAGGAGATGGGCGCAGACCCGCAGGAAGCCGAGAAATGGCTCGCCATGGCAGCCGGTCGCGGCGACGAAGAGGCCGCCAGACTGCTCCAGGAAGCGCGTCAGGCGAAGCAGTCCGAGGCAACGTATCGGCGCTGGTCCGACCACTGGCGTCGCATTGTCCAGCGCGACTGGGTCACGACCTACCCCTACCGTGCGCACTGGCGCCACGGTGACTGGACTTTCCGTTGACGCCGCGCAGCCGCGCCGGCCGCACGGATTCGGCACCCTTTGAGCGACCCCGAGGAGACTGACTGACATGAACCCCCGATCCACCACGCCACTGGCCACGATGGCCGCTGCCCTCCTGCTGTCCGGCTGCGTCACCACAGGGGGTGGCGGCACCATGCTGTCCGGGTCGGCCGCTGGCGAGACCAGCGTCGACGCCTCCGGCATCGAACGCTGCTCGGAGCCCTACGGCACCCTCGCCGTGGACGACGGGCGTGCCGCGGAATGGTACGGGCGCTTCGGCAGCGCCACCCAGGTCACGACGATCGAACCGCTGCTGCGGCTGGCGGTCCAGCAGTCCAACTGCTTCGTCATCACCTCGATCGGCAACCTGCGCACCGACAGCCGCCTGTCGCGCATCACCGACCTGCAACGCAACTCGGGCGAGTATCGGGCCGGCTCGAAACAGGAAAAGGGCCAGCGCGTCGCGGCCGACTACTATCTCGAGCCCGCAATCGCGATCAACAACTCGCCGACGGGTAAGATCGGCGCGGCCGTCGGTGGCCTGCTCAACAGCACCCTGGGCCGGCTCGCCGGCTCGGTCGAGACGCGAGACTCCGTCGTGACGCTGAGCCTGTTCGACATCCGCTCTGCGCTCCAGATCGCGATCTCGGAAGGCAGCTCGACGGCCACCAACTACGGCGCCGCCATCTCCGCGTTTGGCGGCGGCGCAGCCGGCACGCTCAGCGGATTCCAGCGCACGCCCGAAGGCAAGGCGACCGTCGCCGCCTTCGTTGACGCGTATAACAGCCTCGTCATCTCACTGCGCAACTACAAGGCCCAGGACGTCAAGGGCGGCCTCGGCCGGGGCGGTACGCTCAAGGTGAACTGAGCAAAGCGACCCGGTCGCCGGGGGCCCGCTGCGAGCGGGCCCCTTTTCGTCCACTTACGCCAGCGGCACCAGAATCTGCGTGCGCAGTTCGATCGCCGGCACCTGCCGCGGGTCGTTCAGGTAGATCTCCATGCAGGGCGCGTCGGCAGGCGTCTCGTCGCTACGCGCCAGCCAGCCCGAGTACAGCCGCCGGTAGGCAGAGGACAGCTCCGTGTAAGGCCCGATGTGCTCGAGGCTGGCATAGCGGCGCGCCGGCAGGTGGATCACCTCGACGCCGTCGCAGGCAGCGTTCGCCGGGCCATCGATGCAGGCGGCCGAGCGCAGGTCCGCCTGCGGCGTCGCATCGGGATCGTCCCAGTACAGGCCGAGGCACCTCACGGCCGGATCGAGCAGGCCGCGACTACCGGCCCAGGCGAGGAGGCGCTCGAAGCTGTGTCCGATGGTCATGTAGTCGCCCCGGTGGGGCAACGCGAGGAGGGTCGTTTCGGGAAGGTGTATCACGGTGACGTCAGGCATGTCGGCGATCTCCAGGGGGTGGGCGGAATCGGGTGCGACGAGCGCCTCGCGTCTCGTCCGGTAGGCGCCCGGCGTCAGGCCGACCACCCGCTTGAAGGCCCGGTTGAAGGCGGCTTCCGAGCCATAGCCGGCCCGGCGCCCGATGCGCGCCAGCGGCCAGTCCGTTGCGATCAGCTCGCCCGCGGCCCGCTGCAGGCGCAGGCGGCGAACGGTGTCGGCGAGGGTCTCACCCAGCACCGCGTGATAGAGCCGGTGGAAGTGCCCTGGGGACAGGCACGCCACGTCGGCGACCCGCTCGAGGCCCAGGTCGTTGTCGAGGTGGGCGTGGAGGTGGTCGATCACCTTTGTGAGGCAGTTCAGGTAGCGCGGGGACGCGGGCGCGGTGCGGTCGTTCATGGGAGGCATCTCGTCGGGGTCTGTGCGCATCTTAGGCAGAGCCGCTTGATCGTTCTTGCGCACAGGACGGCACTTGGCCTGGCTCCGCCGGGCAAGGCGTCGTATCACGCCGTTCATCGGCCACCGGTCGTCGGGCCGCACCGGCAGCTCGTTCCTTTGCCCTTGATCAACTGCCTCGTGTCATTTTCGTGATGTAGTTCATGCAGCCGTAACAGATCGAACGTCCGGTCCGCCCGGCGGGCCAGGCAAGAGCAAACCACACCGGAGGGAGGTTGCCATGTTGACGATCGAAGACTGTATCGAGCTGTCCGAGCTCACCGAGGACGAGATTCTCGCCATTGCCGAACACGAGCACATCCCCGAGATGGTGGCCCTGGAGTTGGGCAACTACCTCACCCACAGCGTGTCGGGCGAACGTCGCATCAAGCAGATGATCTGCGACGACATCGACTGCGCGCGGAACTGCGGCAACCTGCAGCGGGCCGCCTCGCTGAAACTGGTGCTGAAGCACTTCGTCGAAACCCACGCGGCCTGATCCGGGCGACACAGTCGCCATTTCCACACGGGTCCGCCACAATCGCGCCATGCGATTCGAGGACCCGCTGCTGGAGGGCCGCCTGCTGCGGCGCTACCAGCGCTTCCTGGCCGACGTGGAGACGGCGTCGGGCACCGTCACGGCCCATTGCCCCAATACCGGCTCCATGCTGGGTTGCGCGGAGGCGGGCCTGCGGGTCTGGCTGTCACCGGCGCGCAACCCGGCGCGCAAGCTCGCCTGGACCTGGGAACTCGTCGAGACGCCAACCGGTGCGCTGGTGGGCGTGCATACGGGGCGGGCCAATGCCTTGGTGCGGGAAGCGATCGAGGCCGGACGGATCGCAGCCCTGGCGGGCTTCGACCGGATCCGCCCGGAAGTCCGCTATGGCGCAGGCAGCCGGATCGACCTGCTGCTGGAAGCCGACGGGGCGCCCGCCTGTTACGTCGAGGTCAAGAACGTCACGGCAGCGGTCGAGGGGCGGATCGGCTATTTTCCCGACGCGGTCACGACGCGAGGCCGCAAGCACCTGCACGAGATGCAAGCTTGCGTAGAGGCCGGCGACCGGGCGGTGCTGGTCTTCTGCGTGCAGCGCGACGACGTGGCGGAGGTCCGGCCGGCGGACCATATCGACCCGGCCTACGGCGCGGCGCTGCGACAGGCCATGGCCGCCGGCGTGACGGTGCTGGCCATGGGTGCCACGGTGTCGCCAGCGGCGGTCATGCTCGATCGACACCTACCGGTCGTGGTCCCCGACGCCTGAGCCAACCCCGGCGCACTGCCGCGCACCCGACTCGGTGACCATCCAGTCCATGGGGCGATCATGGGCCTCGCCCAACGCGTCCTCGACCTCCCCGCAGTCGAATCCGACGCCGATCGTCAGCGGCGGCGGGCGCAGTGCAGCGAGTGTGCGGTCGAAATAGCCACCGCCATAGCCAATGCGATATCCGCGCCGGTCGAACGCATTGACCGGGACCAGCACCAGATCCGGATGCACCACATCGCCCGCCGCCGGATGCGGAATGCCGTATCGGTCGGGAACCATCTCGGTGTGGACTGTCCACCGGCGGAAGACCATCGGTCGGCCGGGGGCAACGACGACCGGCAGCGCCGCGATGCGGTCCTCATCGGCCGCGAGCCAGGCGGCGACCCAGCCGCGCAGATCGGGTTCGCCCCGATGGGGCCAGCAAAAGCCGACCCGATCGGGGTCGAGCGTCATCGCGAGGCGGTCCAGGGTGGCCCGGATCCGCGCCTCGGCGCTCGCACGCCGCTCGGGCGACAAGGCCAGACGGTGGGCGATGGCCACCTCGCGGAGGTGTTTTTTTTGCATCGCAATGTTGGTGGGCTGCGGCACGGACGAGGGCTCGGGTAGCATGAATGGGGCGCACGTGAAGGGGAATCTTAAGGCATGAAAGTCGCAAGGCTGCTGGCTGTCCTGACGGGCTTGCTGGCAGTGCTGCCGGCCAGCGCGCAGCCGGGAGATCAACGCATCGTCGAGGCCCGCGAGGCCCTCCGGACCGGCAAGCGCGCGCGGCTCGAGGCCCTCGCCCAGCGGCATGAGTCGCATCCGCTCGATGCCTACGTGCAGTACTGGCTCCTGACCAATCGGCTGGCCCGCAAGGACGAAGTGCCCGATCGGGCTGCGATCGACGGTTTCCTCAGTGCCCAGCAGGGTACCGTGCTGGCCGAACAACTCCTCGAACGCTGGATCCGGCGCATGGCCCAGGACGGACATTGGGCAGACGTCTTCGCTCGCTATCCGGCGCTGCATTGGCCGGACCGGGACGTCACCTGTCACGCCCTGAACGGGCGCCTGCTGATGGGCGACCGTGGCGCCATGGACGAGGCCATGACCCTGTGGCATCAGGATGCGCGGGTCTCGGATGCCTGCCGGCCGGTCCTGACCCTGCTGGTGGCGGAGCGGAAGGTGACGCCTGACGACGTCTGGTGGCGGATGCGGCGCGCCATGGAGGCCCGCCGCGACACCGATGCCCGCGAGATGGCCGCCTGGCTGCGACAGGGGGCGCCGAGCGCGTCGACCATCCGCAGCGCCGTGAGCCAGTCCGCCCGCTACCTCGATCGGCTGCCGGTCAATTTCTCGATCACGCGTACCGGCCGGGAGATGGCCCTGGCGGCGCTCGCCGGCGTCGCACGCGAAGACGCCGGCGACGCCCACCGGCGCTTCCAGCGCATGTTCGACCGCCTCCAGGCCGGGGAGCGCGCCTATGCCTACTCGATCCTCGCCTGGCGCGGGGCGGAGCAACACCTGCCGGAGGCGGCGGCCTGGTACCGCGCCGCCGGCACGGTACCGATGAGCGAGGAACAACGCGAATGGCAGGTGCGCGCCGCGCTACGGGCCGGTGACTGGAAAGCGGTCCAGAAGACCATCGAAGGACTGCCGGACCACCTCCGCGCCGACCCGACCTGGATCTACTGGCTCGGCCGGGCGCTGCGGCACGCCGGCGACGAGGCCGGCGCGGTCTACCAGTTCGCCCGCATCGCGGACGGGGTCGACTTCTATGGCCTGCTCGCCGCGGAGGCGCTCGGACGTCCCTTCGTCGCCCCCCCGTCCAACCCGACCCTGCGGCAGCAGGCGCGTCAGTCGGCGGCCGCCGATGCCGGGTTGCAGCGCGCGCTGGCCCTGTTCCGGCTCGACATGCGGACGGAGGGCATCCGCGAATGGAACTGGGCGCTGCGGGACAAGGACGATGCCTTCCTGGTCGCGGCGGCCGACGTCGCGGCCAGGGCAGGGATCTACGACCGGGCGATCAATTCCGCCGAGCGCGCGCGCCAGACGGTCGACATGGAGTTGCGCTACCTCACCCCCTATCGGGAGCTGATCGAGCCCCAGGCACGCGCCCAGGGCCTGGACCTGTCCTGGGTCTATGGCCTGATGCGCCAGGAGAGCCGATTCGTACCGGCGGCGCGTTCGAGCGCCGGCGCCCAGGGTCTGATGCAGGTAATGCCCTCGACCGGACGCTGGGTGGCGCGCAAGATCGGGGTACGCGGCTTCAGCGTGAAGTGGCTGCGGGAGCCCGAGAACAACGTGATGATCGGCACCAACTACATGCGCCTGATCCTGGACGGGCTCGACAGCCATCCGGTGCTGGCCTCGGCCGGCTACAACGCCGGGCCGGGGCGGGCCCGCCGCTGGCGCGACGAGCGGCCGCTCGAAGGCGCGATCTACGCAGAGACCATCCCGTTCGACGAAACCCGGGGCTATGTCAAGAAGGTCATGGCGAACGCGGTGGTATATGGTGCGATGTTCGAGGGGAAACCGCAGTCGCTGACCCAGCGGCTCGGCACGATTCAACCCGCACAATGAACAGACAAGGGGAGAGCAACGCATGAAACTCGAGGAAGTCCTGATCGTCGGCGGCAGCGGATTCGTCGGCACGTCGCTGGCCAACAAGCTGGCCGACCGCGGCATCCGGGTCCGCATCCCGACGCGCCGCCGCAGCCGGGCCGGCCACCTGCTCCTGCTGCCCAACGCCAACGTGGTTGAGGCCGACATCCATGACGATGCCGCCCTTGACGCCCTCGTTGCCGGCGTTGACGCGGTGGTCAACCTGGTGGGCATCCTCCACTCGCGCGAAGGCAAGCCCTACGGCGCCGATTTCGAGCAGACCCATGTCCGCCTGCCGCAGCGGCTGGTCGCCGCCTGCCGCAAGCACGGCGTCGCGCACATCGTCCATGTGAGCGCGCTGGGCGCGAGCGCGGAAGCCCCTTCGGGCTACCTGCGCTCGAAGGCGGCGGGCGAAGCCGCGATCCGGGCGGGCGCACCCGACGTGGCATGGACGATCATCCGTCCGTCGGTCATCTTCGGACCGGGCGACCGCTTCCTCAACCAGTTCGCCGGGCTGCTGAAGTTCTTCCCGGTGTTGCCAGTAGGCGGCGCAAGCGCGCGCCTGCAGCCGGTCTTCGTCGAGGACGTCTCCGAACTGCTGGCAACGGCACTCACCTGGCCCGAAGCGATCGGGCAGACCTGGGATGCTGCCGGCCCGAAGATCTACACCCTCGAACAGCTCATCGAGTACGTGGGCGAGGTGAGCGACCACCGGGGACTCGTCATGCCCCTGCCCGGACCGGTTGCCATGGTGCAGGCCGCCGTCCTGGAGAAGCTGCCCAACTCGCCCCTGTCGCGCGACAACCTGCGTTCGCTGCAGGTCGACAACGTCGTCGACGGGCCCCCGCTGCCCTTCGATGCCGCGCCGACGCCGCTCGAGACGATCGCGCCCCTGTACCTGTCGCCGACCCGCCGCAAGGCCGAGTTTTTCGGGCTGGCGGCGCGCAAGCGCGAGGTCTGACACAAGGCCGGTCCCAGGGTGCAGACCTACATCGTCGGCGGCGCGGTACGCGACCGCCTGCTCTGCCTGCCGGTCAAGGATCGGGATTTCGTCGTCGTCGGTGCCACGCCGGACGACATGCTGGCGCGCGGCTTCAAGCCGGTCGGCAAGGATTTCCCGGTCTTCCTGCACCCTGAGACCCGCGAGGAGTACGCCCTCGCGCGGACCGAGCGCAAGACCGCGCCGGGCTATCGGGGCTTCGTCTTCCACACCGACCCGTCGGTGCGCCTGGAGGACGATCTCGTCCGCCGCGACCTCACCATCAACGCCATCGCCAGCACCGAGGACGGTCGGCTGATCGACCCCTACGGCGGCCAGCAGGACATCGAGCGGCGGGTGCTGCGCCACGTCAGCGAGGCCTTCGCCGAGGATCCGGTGCGCATCCTGCGCCTGGCGCGCTTTGCGGCCCGCTTCGGCGACTTCCGGGTCGCCGACGAGACGCTTGCCCTGTGTACCCGAATGGTTCATGCGGGGGAGGTTGACGCGCTGGTGCCCGAGCGGGTCTGGCAGGAGTTCTCTCGCGGCCTGGCAGGCCCTCGCCCGTTGCGGATGTTCCAGGTCCTCGATGCGTGCGGCGCACTGGCGCGCCTGATGCCGGAGCTGGCACCGCAGATGCACCAGCCCGAGCCCTTGCGGGTGCTGCAGGCGACCACCCCCGACGACGACCTGGCGGTCCGCTGGTCGAGCCTGTGGCTGCCTGCCCGCGACCGGGGCGAAGGCGCCGCGGCTGCGGCCACACGCCTGAAGATTCCCAACGACTGCCGCGACCTGGCCGAGACCACCCTGCGCGAGGCACCCATCCTGGCCAGCGCGGCCCAGCTGCCGGCCGACGCGCTGCTCGCCCTGGTCGAGCGGTGCGACGGCTTGCGCCGTCCGACCCGCTTCGAACGGCTGCTGCGGCTGGCGGAGCTGGCCCACGACGACCCGGCGATCGCGCGCCGCTGCCGGCTGGCGCTGGCGGCGGCAAGCAGCGTCGATGCCGGGGCCGTGGCGCGGGCGACGACGGACAAGGCCAAGATCCCGGACGCCGTCCGCGCCGCCCGCCGCGCAGCCGTGGCGCAGGCCCTGGCCCGATGAAGCGCGGCGCCTGCCTGGTCTGGCTGGCCCTGCTCCTGTGGGCAGGCCCGGCGTCGGCGATCGTGCCCCCGTTTGCGCTCGTCCGAGACGGTCTGCAGCCGTCCAACGTCGTACTCCTCGACCGCCACGGCATGCCGCTCGCCGAGGACTTCCGGCCCTACCAGCAGCTGCGCCTGGAATGGACCCCGCTGCGCAGCCTGTCGCCAGCCACGCTGCAGACGCTCCTGACCGCGGAGGACCAGCGCTTCTTCGAACACCCGGGCGTCGATTGGCGCGCCTTCGTCGCCGCCCTGTGGCAGAACCTGTGGTCGTCGCGCCTGCGGGGGGCCTCGACACTGACGATGCAGCTCGCCGGCCTGCTCGATCCGGCGCTGAGGCCGAAGGCCGCCCACGGGCGGCGCCGCACGCTCGCGCAGAAGTGGGACCAGGCGCTGGCCGCGGCGGAACTCGAGGCTCACTGGAGCAAGGAGCAGATCCTCGAGGCCTACCTCAACCTGGCGACCTTCCGCGGCCCGCTACAGGGGATCACGGCCGCCAGCCATGCCGTATTCGGACACGATCCGGCCACCCTGACCCGGGCGGAGGCAGCCATCCTCGCCGTCCTGCTGCGGGCACCGGATGCCGAGCCGGCGCAGGTGCGGCAGCGCGCCTGCCACCTGCTCGGACGGATCGAGCGCGGGACCGACTGCCGCCAGCTCGACGCACTGTTGCCCGGCCTCGCTCGGGCCACGCCCACGCCCCGCTGGCACCACGCCGAGCTCATGCTCGACCGCATCCCGGGCGGCGGCGGCCAGCGCATCGGAACGACGCTGGACGGCAGCTGGCAGGTCCGGCTGAACGCCGCGCTGGCGACGCAGCCGGAAACGGCCCACCCGGCCATCCTGCTGGCGGACGGCGAGGCACAGGTGCTGGCCTACACGAGCCGCACGGCCGCGCACGACCCGTGGCGCGAGCGGGTACCCAACCCGGTCATCAGCGCCCTGCTCACGATGGCCGTGCAGATCGACTCCGGCCGTCTGGGGCCGGAGTCGCTGGTGGCCGTCGCCTCGCCCGATGGCCTGGCACGCTGGGGCAGCCTCCGTGCGACCCTGTCGCAACACTCGGTCGTGGCGACGATGGCCTGGTCGCCCCGGCTCAGGCGCCCGGTGGCGATCGCGACGCCCGACGCACCCGACGGCCCCATGCTCGCGTCCCTGCTGCGCGCACTGCTTACCGACGGACGCTGGCTGCCGCCCCGCCTGCTGGGTGCGGACGCCCCTGAGCCGCCCGCGACGCCCCCCTTGCTGGCGCCCGCCGGCGCCTTCATCTTCGCCCAGAGCTGGACGCCCGTCGTATCGGGCGACACCTGTGCGCGAACGCTGGTGATCGAGGCATCGTCGGCAGGGAGCCTGCGGGCCCTGGCCTTCGGCGAGCACGTCATGCTGATTCGGGCAGAGGGACGCGCGGCCCTCGACGTCACCCTCGCGCTGGCCCGCCACATCGCCGCATGGCAAGACGTCCGCGACGCGTGCGGGGGGCTTCCGCGCGCACCGGAAGGCGTCGTCCGTCGCCTGGTGGACTTCGATCCGCCGGTGGAGGCACCACGGCTGGAATGGCTGCTGTCCGGCAACCCGACGCGGGTGGCCCGCGCCGGAGAGGCGTACGCGCGCATCGAGTGGCCCGCGGACGGGGGCATCGTCGACGGCCGGCCCGCGATCGACGATCCTGGGCACTCGGTCGAGTTCATTGCCCCGGCAGCGCCGCCCCACGTCCGCTGGCATCTTGACGGGCAGCGACTTGGTGAAGGTCCGCGTGTGCGCTGGCGTCCCAGTGCCGGGCGACACCACCTGGAGCTGCGCACGCCCGACGGCCGCATCCTCGACGCGCTGGCATTCGGGGCGCGCGGGCCGCTATAGCAACCGGTAGAGGCCCCACGCCAGCAGGCTCAGCAGAAGCGTCGACATGAACGGAAAGCGCAGCATCCGCCCGCCCACGCGCCACTGCAGGTCACCCGGCAAGGCACCCAGCCGGGGCCGCTTGCCCGATCCGGCGTCCAGCAGCGTGCTGGCGACGACGACGACGACGATCACTGACAGCCACTTGAGCATTGCCGGGGCACGGATTCGTTAACCAGGGCGAATTGTCCCACCACCGAGGGCGCAGGGCATCCTGGCACGGGCCGCGGCGCCCGGGCTTGCTATATTGCCGGCTTCAATCCCAACCACCAGCGTGCCATGGCATGATCGTTCTCTATACCTGGAGCACCCCGAACGGGCGCAAGGTTTCCATCCTGCTCGAGGAACTGGGCCTGCCCTACGAGGTACGCCCCGTCGACATCACGCAACGGGCCCAGTTCGCGCCGGAGTTCCTGGCCCTCAACCCGAACGGCAAGATCCCGGTGATCGTCGATCCGGAAGGGCCCGACGGACTACCCATCGTGGTCTTCGAGTCCGGCGCGATCCTGATCTACCTCGCGGAGAAGGCCGGCCGCCTGCTACCGCGCGATCTGCGCAGCCGTACCGAGGTGATGCAGTGGTTGATGTTCCAGATGGGCGGCGTCGGCCCGATGCTGGGTCAGGCCCACCACTTCCTGAAGTTTGCACCGGAGCCTGTCCCGTACGCGGTCGAGCGCTATCGCAACGAGGCGAGGCGGCTCTATGGCGTGCTGGAGCGCCACCTGGCAAGCCGCGACTGGGTGGCCGGTGACGACTATTCGATCGCCGACATCGCCATCTACCCGTGGATCGCGCGGCACGAGTGGCAGCAGATCACGCTCGACGACTTTCCCGTCGTAAAGGCCTGGTTCGAGCGCGTCGGCGCCCGTCCCGCCGTACAACTCGGCATGCGGGTTCCCGCATGAAGCGCGGCGACCTCCCCCGACTCGAGGTGATCCGTCGTTGTCCCGAGGGCGACGAGATCCGCACGAGCCCGTTGCTCTTCGTCCATGGTGCCTACGCGGGTGCGTGGTGCTGGGACGAGCACTTCCTCCCCTATTTCGCGGCGCACGGTTTCTCGGCCCACGCAGTGTCCCTGCGCGGGCACGGCGGCAGCCCGAACCGCCACCTGCTCGACACCTACTCGATCGATGATTACGTGGAGGACGTGGCGCGGACCGTCGATACGCTCGACGCGCCCCCCATCCTGATCGGCCATTCCATGGGCGGGTTCGTCATCCAGAAGTATCTGGAACGGGGCGTGGCCGCCGGTGCGGTCCTGCTCTCCTCCGTGCCACCGCAGGGCCTGATGGCCTCGGCCTTCGGACTGGCGATGCGCAAGCCCGGCCTGATGACCGAGTTCAACAAGCTCATGGGGGGCGGCCGTGTCGACGGCGAGGCCCTGCGCGAAGCGCTTTTCCATCAGCCGGTGGACAACGCGGACCTGCGCCGATACCTGCGGGCATCCCAGTCCGAGTCGCACCGGGCCATCTGGGACATGAGCCTCTTCAACCTGCCACGGGTCGCCAGCGTCGCGGACATCCCCCTGCTCGTGATCGGGACCCAGCACGACGAGCTGATCCCCTCGGGGCAGGTCGAGATGACTGCCCGCACCTACGGCGTGGCGGCGCACATCCTGCCCGACCTGGGTCACGGGATGATGCTCGAGCGGGGCTGGCAACGGGTGGCCGAACTGATGCTGGAGTGGCTGCTCGCCCAGAAATCGTGAGAAATTTGCTTGCAAAGTCGGCTGTCGCCCCGCACTGTGAAATTAGCGCTTATGATTCAATGAGCTGCAATACAAGCGGGCGACAGGAGACAAGCCATGACCGACACCATGCAGGCGGAAGCCGACGAACCGCCGGAATACGGCGATGAAGTGCTCGACGCAAACTGGTTGCCGCGCCCGGAGGGCCCCCTGAAAGTCATCCGCTCGGCGGCGCGCGACGAGGGCCAGCCGCGTGTCGCGGACGAGGAAGCCGATGCCTTCCTCGACGCCATCTACCGCAACCAGGAGTAGCCGGCCCCGCGCCGCCGCCGGGAGCAGACGCACGACGCGGCCAGCGGCCAGGTGGGATCGGACGACTAGAGTCCGTGCAGCCGGTCGCCCCGGCTGAAGCCCATCAGCGGCTCGGCCAGCTCGCGACCGAAGGCCAGCACCTTGAACAGTTCTCCCATTTCGTGGGGTGCGGTGAGCCGTTGCACCGCACGCGCCGCGCGGATGTAATCCGCGCTCTCCCGCGGCCCCCGCCGCTCCAGTGCCTCCAGAATCCCGCAATTGAACAGGAAGTGTGCCTGGTTGGTGTAGCCGAGCACGTCCAGCCCGGCCTCGAAGCCTGCCTCGGCCACCGCCGTGAAGTCGACAAAGGCCGTGATGTCGTTCAGACCGGGCCAGCGCAGGGCCTCCCCATGCGCCCGGTGTCGGTAGTAGCACAGCAAGGTGCCGTTGCTCCGGCTCGGCAGGTAATACTCCGCCCGCGGGTAGCCGTAGTCGATCAGCAGCATCAGGCCACGCCCGATCCGCGCAGCCCACTCGCGGATCCAGGCGCCCGCCGCCAGGTTGAGCTCCGTCACGTACTCACCTGCCTCGGGGACCGGCAGGTCGAGCGATCTGGCCGCCTCCAGCACCCGCCCGGTCGCCGGCCGGTCGGCCCAGCGCAGGGCGCCATCGACTGCCGCGACCCCGCGCTCGAAGAGCCCGTCGGGGCGCGAGGCGACCAGGTGCACCGGCATCACGTCCAGCACCTCGTTGGCCAGCAGGATGCCATCGAAGCGCTCCGGCAGGCGTTCGAGCCAGCCGACCCGCGAGGTCAGCTCGGGAACCGCCTTCGCCAGAGTGTCGAACTGTCGTTCCCGCAGCTCGCCCGACACCTCGAGTATCTCGTAGCGTTCTGGCAGGCAGTCGAGCCGGGCCAGTTCCTTGAGCAGGTCGGCCGCGAGCAGGCCGGTGCCGGCCCCCGCCTCGACGATGGCGGGGCCGACTGTCGGCATCACCTGCGCGAGCTGGCGCGCCAGCGCCTGGCCGAAGAGGGGCGTGAGCTCCGGTGCGGTGATGAAGTCGCCGCCCGGACCGAATTTTCGGCTGCCGCCACTGTAGTAACCGAGCCCGGGCGCGTACAGGGCCATCGACATGTAGTCTGCAAACGACAACCAGCCCGATTCGGCGATGCGATCGAGGATCAATTGCAACAGGCGGTTGCTATGGTTCAATGCGTCTTCGTCGGGCTTGGGCAGGTCCATGGGATGGGTCCGGGTGGCTCGGGCCCCGATTGTAGACGTCCAGCCCGGGGGATTCACGGAGACGACGGTGACGCGCACGCCGGTGCAAGACGATGCGGTGGTTCTGATCACGGGGGCAGCCCGGCGGGTGGGTGCGCGCATCGCCCGCGAGCTGCACGCCGCCGGCGCCCGCATCGCGGTCCATTGCCGCCACTCGATGGCGGAGGCCAACGCGTTGTGTGACGAGCTGAACGCCAGCCGGGCCGATTCCGCCGCCCCCTTCCAGGCCGACCTGCTCGATCTCGCCGCGCTGCCCGAGATGGTGGCCCGCTGCGTCGCCCGCTTCGGCCGCCTCGACGGGCTGGTGAACAATGCGTCGAGCTTCTTCGCGACCCCGGTCGGCGCCATCGATGCCCGCGCCTGGGACGACCTGATCGGCTCCAACCTGAAAGCACCGCTGTTCCTCGCCCAGGCGGCAGCACCGGCCCTCGAGGCCAGCCGCGGCGCAATCGTGAACATCGTCGACATCCACGCCGAGCGACCGCTGCAGGGCTATCCGGTGTATTCGATCGCCAAGGCCGGCCTGTACGGCCTGACCCGGTCCCTGGCGATCGAGCTGGCGCCGCACATCCGCGTCAATGGCGTATCGCCGGGCGCCATCGTGTGGCCCGAGGATGATCAGTTCCCCCCCACCGAACGCGAGCGCATCGTCGAGCACAGCCTGATGAAGCGCATCGGCTCGCCCGAGGACATTGCCGGCGCGGTGCGTTTCCTGCTCTTCGACGCGCCCTACGTGACCGGCCAGGTGCTGGCGGTGGATGGCGGGCGCTCGGTTCACCTCTGACGCGGCCGGCGG
This sequence comes from Rhodocyclaceae bacterium, assembly GCA_050303815.1. GTDB lineage: Bacteria > Pseudomonadota > Gammaproteobacteria > Burkholderiales > Rhodocyclaceae > Cognatazoarcus. Next base: position 10,447 of record JBNLCM010000048.1, on the reverse strand, counting down.
CCGGCGGTATACTTTCCCTTTTTCGTCAGAATCTTGCCGTGAGTCTCGCCAGCCCGCACCCCCTTGCCGACGCGCCGGTCCCAAGCGTCCATTCCAATACCTTCCTGCGTCTCAAGAAGAAGATCGAGCGCGCCGCCGGCGAGGCCATCGCCGACTACCGGATGATCGAGGACGGTGACGTCGTGATGGTCTGCGTCTCCGGTGGCAAGGACTCGTTCACCCTGCTGTCGACGCTGCTCGCCCTGCGCGAACGGGCGCCGGTGGACTTCCGCGTCATCGCGATGAATCTCGACCAGCGCCAGCCGGGTTTCCCGGCCGACGTGCTGCCGGCCTATTTCGAATCCATCGGCGTCGAGTACCGCATCGTCACCGAAGACACCTACTCGATCGTCAAGGACAAGATCCCCGAGGGCAAGACCACCTGCTCGCTGTGCTCGCGCCTGAGGCGGGGCATCATCTACCGCACCGCCAGCGAGCTGGGTGCCACCCGGATCGCCCTCGGGCATCACCGGGACGACATGCTCGAGACCCTGTTCCTGAATCTGTTCTTCGGCGGCAAGATCAAGGCGATGCCGCCGAAGCTGGTCAGCGACGATGGCCGGCACGTGGTGATCCGCCCGCTCGCCTACTGCGACGAGGCGCACATCGCCCGCTATGCCCGCGCCATGGCCTACCCGATCATCCCGTGCAACCTGTGCGGCAGCCAGGAGAACGCCCAGCGCCAGCAGATCAAGGCCATGCTGCAGGGCTGGGCGCGGGATTTCCCCGGGCGCATCGAATCCCTCACCACGGCGCTGAAAAACGTCGTCCCTTCCCATCTGGGTGACCGCCGCCTGTTCGACTTCGTCGGCCTCACCGCCGCCACGACGGTCGCCGAAGGCGACACGGCCTTCGACCCACCCGAGCTCCGCTCGCAGCTGGCCGGCATCGAGATCCGCCCGCCCGCGCTCGACGACTGATGCGCGCTGGCCGCCTCAGTCGGCCGGTACGCACCGCTCCCGCGCCCAGGCCCTCAGCGCGGCGAGCCTTTCTGCCATCACCACCGACAGGGGTCGGGTCGCCAGGGCCTCGTGGAGCAGGTCTTCCGTGGTCAGCGGCCGCGCTTCGGCCAGGGTCGCGTAAAGCGACGCCACGACAACCTGCTCCAGTTCGGCGCCCGAGAAGCCCTCGGTCGCGCGCGCCAGGGCCGCCAGGTCGAAGCGTGCCACCACCTGCGCGCGGCGCTTGAGATGAATCGCGAAGATGTCCTCGCGCACCGCAGGGGTCGGTAGATCGACGAAGAAGATCTCGTCGAACCGCCCTTTCCGCATCAGCTCTGGGGGCAGGGCACTGACGTCGTTGGCGGTGGCCACCAGGAAGACCCGGCTCGAGCGCTCGGCCATCCAGGTCAGCAGGGTGCCCAGCAGCCGGCGTGACACGCCCCCGTCACCCTCACCATCGGTGGCCAGACCTTTCTCGATTTCGTCGATCCACAGCACGGCGGGCGCCATGGCCTCGGCCGAGGCCAGGGCGTCTCGCAGCTTGCGCTCGGTCTCGCCAGTGAACTTGTCATAGAGCGCGGCGAAGTCCAGTCGCAGCAGAGGTACCCGCCAGGCCCCTGCGATGACCCGCGCCGCCAGGCTCTTGCCGGCGCCCTGCACGCCGAGCAGCAGGACTCCCTTCGGGACGGGCAGCCCCGGGAGGCTGCGCTCGCCCGTGAAGACCGGCCGGCGTTGTGCCAGCCACCGCTTGAGGCGCGCGAGGCCACCGATATCGTCCGGCCCGACCGCGCTCAGGTCGACCTCGACGGCCCCCTCGCCAAGCATGTCGCGCTTGTAGCGGACGACGCGATCCAGATCTTCGGCGGTAATCAGGCCATCGTCACGAATCGCGCTGCGCAGCAGGCGCCGCGCGTCTTCCTCGGGCAGTCCGACCACCTGCTGCAGCAAGGCCGTCACATCCTCGCGTTCGCCCCTCACGGTGCTGCCCGAGCTTTGCTGGTACAGCTGCAGTTCCTGTCTCAGGAGGGCCTTGAGCGCGGCCAGGTCGGGCAGGCGCAGGCGCAGGCGCGCGCCGTGGCGCGAGAGTTCCGCCGGCAGCGGCAGGGCCGGCGCCACCAGGACGAGGGTCCGCTGGCTCTCCGGGTGGTCGAGCAAGATCTCCCGCAGCAGCCGGATGACGACCGGATCCTCAAGAAACGGGTGGGGGTCGAGCAGGACATACAGGCCCTTCCCGGCCTGCTTGTCGATGTGATGAAGCGCGGCGGCCAGCGGCTGCGTGCCGGCGATCTCGCGGGGACGCTCCTGATCCTGGCTCAGGGTGCGCCCGTCGACGGGCCGGGCGCCATAGCGGAAGTTGCTGTGGATCAGCCCGTCGGCCACCGTCCACCGGTAGAGCTCGAGGCCATCCTCCCTCGCAATTCGGTCGAGCAGCGCGAGGGCCTTGGGCTCCTCGCTGGTCTCGATGGAGACCAGGGGAACACGGGAACGGACGAGGGTCGACAGGTCTCGGAAATCAGGCATGGGCGGTCGGGCTGGCGGTGGAGTCCGAGCGCCATTCTATGCCCCGCCAGCGCGGCTTTCGCCCTGGCCGACGCCAAACCTGGCCGGAGCCCGCGCGGCGCGACGGCCGCATAGTCCTTTCGTCGTAATGGGCGGGTATCGCCCGCAGGCGACACCCGGTTCGTTGACGTGAGACACAAGTTGCCGATTCATTTGTGCTTTTTTTCTCGGGCGACTATATATTCGGTGGCACCCGGCGGGTGGCGGGCGCCTCGCAGGAACCTATGACTTTTTGAGTACTCCGACGCCCATTCCATAGACATGGTCACCCGACATCCCTGCCCGCGGGCGGGGCGCCGCGGGACCCCGGGCTCGCGACAAGACAACGAGGTCAGACATGGACAGAGGAACACCGGAACGACTCGCCACCCCGGGCCAGGGCCAGCCCGTCGCCAACGTGGCCGACCTGATCGTGGCGCACCTGGAGGCCATCGGCGTCGAGTATGTGTTCGGCGTACCGGGCGGCGCGATCGAGCCCATCTTCGACGCCCTCGCCCGCAGCGAGCGGCGCGGTGGCCCCCGCATCGTCACGTCGCGCCACGAATCGGGCGCGGCCTTCATGGCCGATGGCTACGCCCGCGAGAGCGGCCGCCTCGGCGTCTGCGTCGCCACCTCGGGTCCGGGCGCCACCAACCTCATAACCGGCGTCGCCTGCGCCCATGAGAACAGCGTCCCGCTGCTGGCGGTCACCGGCCAGCCCCAGCTGCCCACCTTCGGCCGCCGTGCGCTTCAGGAGTCTGGCTGCACGGGCATCAACACCCTCGGCATGTTCCGGCACTGCACCCGCTACGACACGCTGGTCTCCCATCCCGGGCAGGCTGCGGCCAAGGTCTGCAGCGCGATCGCCCATGCCATCCAGACCCGCGGCGCGGCCCATCTCTCGCTGCCGGTGGACATCCAGCGCAGCGCCGTACCGGCCGGCACGCCGGCTCCGACCGCCGCCATCGGGCGCCAGCTCGGCACCGCCGGCGTGTTCGATCCCGACGCCGTCGATGCCCTGTTCGAAGAACTCGAGCAGGCCAGGCACCCGGTCTTCCTGATCGGCTGCGGCGCTGGCCGCGGGGTCGACGCCTTCCTCCAGTTCATAGAGCGTCGCGGCGCCCTGTTCGTGACGACGCCGGACGCCAAGGGCTTCGTCAACCCCGCCCATCCGCTCTACCGGGGCGTCTTCGGCTTCGCCGGCCACGCGGAAGCGCGGGACGTCCTGTCGGACGTCCCGGACCTGATCGTCGCCATCGGCGTCAGCATGGGCGAGTGGACCAGCGCCGGCTGGAGCGACAGCCTGCTGAATGACCGGCTGGTCCATGTCGACGTCAGCCGCGAACACGCCGTCCGCTCGTCGATGGCCCGCCTGCACGTCATCGGCGACCCGCTTGCCGTCGCCCGGCGGCTGATCGCCCGCGACAAGGACAGCCGGCAGGACGGCACCCCCTGGGTCGCCAGCCCGGTCGCCCGCGTGCCCGATACACCGCCGCCGCTCGCGCCGGGCGTGCGGCCGCAGGTCCTGATGGAGGTCTTGTCGGAGCGCTGCCCGCCGTCGGTCCAGTTCATTGCCGATGCCGGCAACAGCACCGCCTGGGCCATCCACCACCTCGAGCTCAACGACCGGCGGACCCGCAGCCCGGGCACCGCAGCCCTGCCCAGCGAGGCCGTCGCGCGCAACCCGCTGGCGAGCTGGCTGCGGGTGGTGATGGATTTTGCGCCCATGGGCTGGGCGATCGGCGCCGCGGTGGGCATCGCCATGGCCCGGCGCGGTCTGCCCGTCGTCTGCCTCACCGGCGATGGCAGCCTGCTGATGAACGGCCAGGAGATCACCGTGGCGGAGCAGGAGGGCCTGCCGATCCTCTTCGTCGTGCTCAACGACGGCGCGTACGGCATGGTCAAGCATGGCCAGCGGCTGGCCGGCGCGGAGCCGATCGGCTACCGGCTCCCCGACTGCAACCTCGCCGCCCTGGCCCAGGCCATGGGCATCAAGGGCGTGCCCGTCCGCGACGAGGCCGAACTCGCCGCCCTCGACCTGCACGGGCTGTTCGCCCGCCAGGCACCTGCCCTGATCGATGTCCGGATCGACGGTGAGCAGGAGCCCCCGATCCGCATGCGCCTGCAGGCACTGGGGACGGCATGAGCGCGGAGCACATCCATAGCCGGATCTGGTCCGAAACGCCCGACCCCCGCTCGCCTTTCCTCGGCCGGGACGTCAGGGTGAGCGGCTATGACTATTACGGCGAGTTGTTCGCGCAGGCGAGCTGGCTGGACATGCTGTGGCTGATGCTGCGCGGCGACGCACCGGACGCCCCCCAGCGGCACCTGTTCGGCCGGCTCGCCGTCCTGCTGGCCAATCCGGGCCCGCGTGATCCTTCGATCCACGCAGCGATGTGTGCCGGCATCGGCGGCTCGCATCCCGCTGCAGCGCTGATGGCGGCGCTGGCCGTGGCCGCCGGCGACGCCGGCGGTGCGGCCGAGTTGGCCCGCGCGATGGCCGCCTTCGAGGCGGCCGACAACGGCCGGCCGCTGGAGACGGCCCTCGCCGAGCGAGCCAGCGAAGACGGTATCTGGCCCGGTTTCGATCCGGCGGCGGCCTGGGCTGCCGGTGGCGTGGTGTCCGCCCTCTGCCAGCTCGCGCGCGGGCCGCTGGCCCGCTCGCTCACCCGCCTGCATGACCTGCTGCCCCGGGTCGATGGACAGCAGGGGCTCACCCGCATTGCCGTCGCGGCGGCGGGTTTCCATGATCTCGGCCTGCCCGGTCGGCAGGCCGAAGGCGTGTTCCTGCTGCTGCGCCTGCCGGGCGCGCTGGCCCACTCGGACGAGCAGCGCGACCGCTCCTACCGCGCGTTCCCGTTCTTCGGCCTGGCGGAGACCGCCCCATGACCCACCCCACGGCAGCCAAACTGGCATCCGCCATCGGCATGGTCCCGGCGCGCGCCGGCGCATTCCGACCCGGGCAGGGAGCCTTCGTGCGCGGCCTCAAACTGCATGAGGCGTGCCGTGACTGGTCCTGGTTCGATCTCGCCCTGCTGGCCCTGACCGGTCGCCGCTTTGCGCCCGCGGAGGTCTCGCTGCTGCAGACCCTGTGCACCTTTACGAGCTACCCGGATGCGCGGATCTGGAACAACCGGGTCGCCGCGCTGGCCGGCTCTGCGCGGGCGCCCGCGGCACTGGCGCTCGGCGCCGCCGTGGCGGTATCCGACGCCTATCTCTACGGCGGCGGTCCGATCCTCGAGATCTACGACTTTCTCGCCGCCAACGCGCACCGGGACGACCCGTCACTGGCCGAGGCCGTTCACGCCCGACTCCGCAGCGGCCGCCGCCTGGCTGGCTACGGGCGCCCGATCACGGCCGATGACGAGCGGATCGCACCCTTCCTCGAAGCGGCGGCGACGCTCGGCCTCGACGGTGGGGTGCACCTGACCGCCACCCAGCGCATCGGGCGCATCCTCGACGAGGCACAGAGCCACCTGAAGCTGAACTACGGCGCGATCGTGGCCGCAGTCTGTCTCGATCTCGACCTGGACCGGCAGTCCTGCGAAGCGTTCACAGCTACCCTGTTCCTGGGCGGCATGCCTGCCGTCTGGCGCGATGCCGCGCAGGACCGACCCGCGGGCGGGCTGCTCCCGATCCCCAGCGACATGCTGGTCTACGACGGGCCGCCGGCGCGTCGCTGGCCCGTCCCGTGATGTGGCCGCCACCACACACCCGTGCTTGGCTCTCTCCTACAAAAGGCATATAACCCTAGATCGATTCAAACTGGGATGGGGACATGTGCCGCCGAATCGGCAGTCTGGCAATCTGGCTTCTGGCGACGTCATCGGCTGCGGCGGCTGACGCGGGCGCCTGGCCGGCCGACACCGACCTCCTGACCGCCTATGGCAGTGCCGATCTGGTCAGCATCGCGACCGGCCGGCAGCAGCCCCGGCGCCAGGCGCCCGCGGTCGCCAGCGTGGTCACGCGCGAGGACATCCGTGCCCTCGGCGCGCGCACCCTGAGCGACGCGCTGGTCGGCGTCGCGGGCCTGCACGTGTCCCGTTCCCCGCTCAACCACAACCCGATCTTCACCTTCCGCGGCATCCACACGCAGTACAACCCACAGGTCCTGCTGCTGCAGAACGGCGTGCCGATGACCAGCGTATTCGTCGGCGACCGGGGCAATTTCTGGGGTGGCATGTCGGTCGACAATGTGGAGCGCATCGAAATCATCCGAGGCCCCGGATCCGCGCTCTACGGCGCTGACGCCTTTGCCGGCGTGATCAACGTGATCACCCGCTCGCCCGACGACTTCAGCGGCTCCGAAGCCGGCATGCGGGTGGGCAGCTTTGCCACCCGCGACGTCTGGGCGAGCCATTCGGGCAACGCGGGTCCGCTGCGCTTTGCGCTACATGCCGGCAGCACGCGTACGAACGGCCACGACGAGGCGGTCGACTTCGATGCCCAGAGCCAGATCGACGCCGCCCTGGGAACCCGCGCATCGCATGCCCCCGGCGCGGTCTCCCTCGGCGCGCGCGGCAGCGACCTGGGGCTCGACGTGATTGCCGGACCCTGGCAGTTCCGGATGGCGATGAAGGAACGCCACGGTGTCGAGACCGGCGTCGGCGTCGCCAGCGCCCTCGACCCCGAGGGCCATGGCGACAACCGGACCTGGTCCGCTGCGCTGGACTGGCGGGCCGACGACCTGGTCCAGGATTGGGCATTCGACGCGCGGGCCGACTATCTGCACATGACGGACCGCTCCTTCCTGCACCTGTTCCCGGCGGGCGCACTGGGTGGCGCCTTCCCGGACGGCGTGATCGGCAGCCCGCGCAAATGGGAACGCCACATGGGCCTATCCGGCTCGGCACTGTTCGGTGGCTGGAAGGATCACGTGCTGCGCATCGGCGCGGGCACCGGGAAGCTGGACCTGTACAAAGTGCAGGAGGTGAAGAACTTCGTCCTGAGCTTCGTACCCGGCGTCGGCGTGATCCCGGTGCCGCTGGAATCCGGGCTCACCGACGTGACGGACAGCGCGCCCTTCATTCGTCCGCACGAGCGGCGTTTCAGCTATGCCTACGTGCAGGACGAGTGGAGCCTCGCGCGCGATCTCACGCTGACGGCCGGCCTGCGCCACGATCGCTACTCCGATTTCGGCCATACGACCAATCCGCGCCTGGCGCTGGTCTGGGATGCCGGGGAAGGCGCGATCTGGAAGCTGCTCTACGGCCGGGCGTTCCGCGCACCGTCGTTCGCCGAGCTCTACAACATCAACAATCCGGTCGCGCTCGGCAACCCGGAGGTCAGCGCCGAGAAGATCGAGACCCTCGAGGCCGCTGTCAGCTGGAAGGCGCGCCCCGACCTGGACCTCGCCACAAATATTTACGCCTACACGATCCACGACACCCTGCGCCAGGAAGCCAACTCCGACCCCACCACGGGCGCGACGGCCCAGAATGGCGCGGGCATCGATGGCCATGGCATGGAGTTCGAGTTTTCCTGGCAGGCTGCGCCGCTGGTGAAGCTGAGCGGCCACTACGCGCTGCACTTTGCCAGGGATCGCGAAACGGGCGAAGAGCCGGGCAGCGCCCCGCGCCAGCGCGCCTACCTGCAACTGGACTGGGGGGCTGGTCGCGGCATCCATGTCCGGCCCCGGGTCTACTGGGTCGCCGACCGCGAGCGCCAGACTGCGCGCGCGGGCGAAACACCCGATACGCGCGAACCAGTGGATGACTACGTTCTGGCGGATGTGAGCGTCATGGCAGAGAATGTGGTCCCGGGCCTTGACCTGTCCCTGTCGCTATTGAACGTTGCCGATGCCGCTGCCTACGAACCCAGCCCATTGCCGGGCCTGGTGGACGACCTGCCCCTGGCCCGTCGCACCTGGTTGTTGTCGGGCACGTTCCGGTTCTAGGAAGTGGCTCGATTGATGGTCCGGCGCTCGCGCTTCCTGCATTGTCTCGCCCTTGCCCTGTGCCTCGGTGCGGCGTCGACCGCCGCGACCGCCCAGGCAAGTGACCAGCCGGCCGCCACGGAGCCGATCCGGCTGGCCGCCAATGCCCCCATCGCTGCCACGGCGGCCAGGGGCACTCACGTCGCCGTCATCTACCCCAAGCTCGAGGAGCCATTCGGCACGGTCTTCCAGCAGATCGTCAGCGGCATCGAGTCCGTCGTCGAGCATCCGGTCGTCAGTATCGCCCTGGCCGGATCGGACGCCGTCGAGGCGGTCGAAGCGATTCTGCGCGAGCGCGGAACCAACGTCGTCATTGCCCTGGGTCGCCATGGCCTGCAGGTGGCCACCTCGCTGGCCGAACGACTGCCCGTGGTGGGCGGTGCCGTGCTGGCATCGCCGGTGGACGATTCCGGCGCCGATACGGTGGTGAGCCTGACCCCGGATCCCGCCCTCCTGTTCCAGCGACTGACGACCCTCTCACCCAGGAGCCGCCGCGTCTTCGTCGTTCACTCCCGCCCGCAGAACGACTGGCTGATCGCGCTCGCCCGCCAGTCAGCGAAGCAGCTCGGACTGGAACTCGTCGCGACGCCGGCGCCGGACCGTCGCGCGGCGCTGCGCGCTTACCAGGAGATCATGCGCGAAGCGCACCCGATGGATGCCATCTGGCTGCCCCAGGATTCGCTCGTGATCGACCGGGACGTGATCCTTCCCTACGTGCTGCAGGAAAGCTGGGATCGCTCTCTGGTCCTGTTCTCGAGCACCCTCGGACATGTCCAGCGTGGCGCTCTGTTTGCACTGTATCCGGACAATCGCCGGATGGGCGAGCGGCTCGCGTCATCGGCCCTGTCCCTGAGCGAACGTCGCGGTGCCGCCCAGCGCGTCGAGCCGCTGCGCGAGCTGCTGGCAGCCGTCAACGTCCGGACGGCCAGCCACCTCGGGCTGAATCTCGATGACAGTCTGGCGGACTACGCCCTGACATTCCCCGTCCGATGAACGACACCCGCCAGCCGCCCTCCGACACCGCACCCACCCCGCCTGCGCGGGGATTGACCTTCGGCACCCAGCTGGGTATCGCGGCGGTCATCAGCATGCTCGTGGTGGCGCTGTTTGCCTCGATCGCCAGCTCGCTGCGCGGTGGCGAACAACTCGGCGGGACCCTCCAGCGCCAGGGCGAAGGCATGGTCCGCAGCCTCGCTGCGCAGAGCCGGCTGGCGCTCCTGTCGGGCGCTCCGGAGAACGCCGACGCTGCCCTCGAGGCCGCGCTGCGCTTTCCCGACGTGGTCTCGATCCAGATCTTCGACGCCAGCGGCCAGCTGCTGACCAGCCGCAGCAACGACGGCGACGCCGACCGCGCACCCCGCACGGCGCCGGCACTCAAGACGGACGGCGTGATCGAGCAGGAGTCCGAGAACAGCTGGACCTTCGCCGCCCATGTCGAGATCGGCGACAGCGAGGTTTCGCCCTTCGCCCTCAACGATCCACTGCCCCAGACCCTCGGCTCCGTGCGGCTGGTGATGAGCAAGAGCGGCTTGAACGCCCTGCGCCAGGAGCTGTTCGTCTCGAACCTTGCAACCTCCCTCCTCCTGGCGACGGTCGTGGCCTTCCTGATCAGCCTGCTGGCGAGGCGCATGCTGCGCCCGGTGCGCGATCTCTCCACGGCCATGGGCCTCGCCATGGCGGGCGAGCGGGGGGTGCGTGCGACCCTCGACGGGCCCCGCGACATCGCCGGCATGGAACAGGCGTTCAATCGGATGATGAGCGAGCTCGAGGCACGCGAGCAGGACCTGATCGAGTCCCGCGACAGCGCCGTCGCCTACGCCGAGCTGAAGGCCCAGTTCGCGGCAACCGTCAGCCATGAGATCCGGACACCGCTCAACGGGGTGATCGGGAGCCTGGACATGCTCAAGGCGACCCGCCTGCCGCCGCGGGCCGAGCAGTTCGCGAACATGGCCTGGGATTCCGCCCGCTACCTGCTCGAGCTGGTCAATGGCGT
>JBNLCM010000047.1:0-6471 GCA_050303815.1 Rhodocyclaceae bacterium | reverse complement strand
GGCTCTTCAGGGGCGCCTGCAGCGCGCGCAACTCGTCGGCGTTCATCGTTTGGCACTCATGGTGGGACACGAATGCCGATGATTGTGCGGCGCCGCCGCTCGGTCAAGCCGGGTAAGTCGCGCTGTTGAGTGGCACGAGGGCGCTGGTGGCGACGGCGAGGGCAAAGGTCCCTGCGACGAGCAGGCAGAGGCCCGGGATGAAGAGCGGGCTATCGATACTGAGCGGGAACATGGTGTGCCTCCTGGGCAGATGCTGCGGGTTTCCCTCAAATCAACGTCACCGCCGAGTTCGCGCTTGAGGCTGGCCGCCGGGTCATCGTGACACGGTTGTCGGCGCCGCCGCATGGCAGGCCCGGAGCGGATCCGTCGGGCTTGCGCCCAGATCTGGGGAGTATGCCCCAAGTGATTGAAGGAAAAGGGGGAAGAGCTGGGTAAAGATACGGAGTGACATTTTCTAACAATTGCGACACAGTGTCGTCACAGTCCTGACAACTGGGGAGCCCCGCCATGTTGCCACACGGAATCTATGAGTCGTTGCCTTATCTCTATCTGAGCTTCGCGTCGTTCGCGTCGGCGGCGAGTGAATTCAATGGCTTTGTGCTGGCCTGCGCGGCGATCATGACCGCCGCCTCGGCGATGATTATCCGGATGCGACGGAACCACCGCCGCGCGATGCGTCTCGCTGGCGGTTCGCGCCACATCCACGGCTGACCCCGACTGGATCCCTCCGGATCCGACTCGCCCCACCCTGGCAGCGCCCGTGGCGCTCCCGGGGTGTTCTTGCGTCGATAAGGCCTTCTGGGCGCCCGCGGATGGCATGGGCGAAGCGCCTGTCGCAAGTCCGACAAATCCGCATGAAGCCCACAAACCGTCACGCCTTCGCGCCGTCCGTATGCTTGTAAATCAATGACTTGACACCTGGCACATGCCTTGCGCCTGTGAAGGCAAGGACCATCCCAGGTGGCAAGCCATGAAACCTTCGGAAGTCGCCGAGCTGCTCAACGAGCCGGCCTGCAGTCACAACAAGAAGTCGAAGTCGGGCTGTGCCCGGCCGACCCCCGGGGCCTCGGCTGGTGGCTGCGCCTTCGACGGCGCGCAGATCGCGATGCTGCCCATCGCGGACGTGGCCCACGTGGTTCATGGCCCCATCGCCTGTGCGGGCTCGTCGTGGGACAACCGCGGCACGCGCAGCACGGGTCCGACCCTCTACAAGATCGGCATGACCACCGACCTGACCGAGCAGGACGTCGTGATGGGGCGCTCCGAGAAGCGCCTGTTCCATGCCATCGGCCAGGCCGTGAAGTCCCGCAGGCCGCCTGCGGTCTTCGTCTACAACACGTGCGTGCCCGCCCTGATCGGCGATGACCTCGAGGCCGTCTGCAAGGCGGCCGGCGAGCACTTCGGCGTGCCGGTGGTTCCGATCGACTGCGCCGGCTTCTACGGCACCAAGAACCTCGGCAACCGGATTGGCGCCGACGCCATGGTTCGCCACGTGGTCGGCACCCGCGAGCCCGACCCGCTGCCCGAGCCGGTGGTGGCCGACTACGCGGCCCGCGGCATCACGATCCACCACGTGAACCTGGTCGGCGAGTACAACATCGCTGGCGAGTTCTGGCACGTGGCACCGATCTTCGACGAACTCGGCCTGCGCATCCTGTGCACCCTCTCGGGCGACAGCCGCTTCCACGAGGTGCAGACCATGCACCGGGCCGAGGTGAACATGATGGTCTGTTCCAAGGCCATGCTGAATGTCGCCCGGAAGCTGGAGGACACCTACGGTACGCCCTGGTTCGAAGGCAGTTTCTACGGCATCAGCGATATGTCGCACGCCCTGCGCGAGTTCGCGCGGCTCATCGGCGACCCCTCCTTGTCCGCGCGGACCGAGGCGCTGATCGCCCGCGAGGAGGCGCGCATCGCCGCTCAGCTCGAGCCCTGGCGCGAGCGCCTGGCCGGCAAGCGGGTGCTGCTCAATACCGGCGGCGTGAAGAGCTGGTCGGTGGTCTCGGCACTGCAGGATCTGGGCATGAACGTGGTGGCCACGGCCACCAAGAAATCCACCGAAGAGGACAAGGCACGAATCCGCGAGCTGATGGGCCCGGAGGCGCGGATGATCACCGACGGCTCAGCGCGCGCGCTGCTGAACCTGATGGACGAGTTGCAGGCCGACATCATGATCGCCGGCGGTCGCAACCTCTATACGGCGCTGAAGGCCCGGCTGCCCTTCCTCGATATCAACCAGGAGCGGGAGTTCGGCTATGCCGGCTACCAGGGCATGGTCGAGCTGACCCGCCAGCTGGCGCTGACGATCGAGTCGCCGGTCTGGTCGCAGGTGCGCACGGCGGCACCCTGGGCGACCGCCCAGGTGGCCCGTCATCGACCGGAGGTTGTCGACGAAGACGACCTCATCCTGCCCCTCGACGACGACGCCGAATCGCCCTTTGCCGTGGAGGTCGCGTGATGGCCGAGATCCGCAAGCGCGCCAAGCCCCTCGCGGTCAATCCGCTCAAGACCAGCTCCACGACCGGCGCGGCGCTGGCCTTCCTGGGCATCGACCGGGCAATCCCGATGCTCCATGGCTCACAGGGATGCACGGCATTCGCCAAGGTCTTCTTCGTGCGCCACTTCCGCGAGCCGATCCCCCTGCAGACCACCGCCATGGATCAGGCGAGCACCGTGCTCGGCGCCGACGACAATGTGATTCAGGGGCTCGAGACGATCGCCCGCAAGCAGAAACCGGCGCTGATCGGCCTTCCGACCACCGGCCTGTCCGAGACCCAGGGGGCGGACGTGCGCCGCAACGTGCGTGAGTTCCGTGCGGCCCACCCCGAGCATGACGCCATCGCCGTCGTGCCGGTGGATACGCCCGACTACGTGGGCTGTCTCGAGAGCGGCTTCGCGCTGGCCGTGAAGTCGATGGTCGACGTGCTGGTCCCCGCCGATCGCAGCCGGGTGGGCCAGCGTCCGAAGCAGGTGAACCTGCTGGTGAACGCCTCGCTGACCCCCGGTGACCTGGAGCATCTGCGTGAGCTGGTCGAGTGGTTCGGCCTGCGCCCGGTGGTGTTCCCGGACGTGGGCGACTCGCTCGACGGCCACCTGATTGCCGACGATTTCACGCCGCTGACCTTCGGTGGCACGCCGGTGTCGGAGATCGTCGCGCTGAACGAAGCGGCGCACACCATCGTGATCGGGCGCTCGCTCAACGCCGCGGCAGACCTGCTGGCCGAGCGCAGTGGCGTCCCCGAGACGCGCTTTGATCACCTGATGGGGCTCGCCGCCAACGATCGCCTCGTCCAGCTGCTGGCGGAGCTCTCCGGGCGCAGCGTGCCGCCGCGCATCGAGCGATGGCGTGCCCAGCTCCAGGACGCGATGGTCGACTGCCACTTCATGCTCGGCTTTGCGCGCATTGGCATTGCCGCCGACCCGGACCTGCTGCTGGCGATGTCGGAATTCGTCACCAGCTTTGGCGCCGAGGTGGTTGCCGCCGTGGCACCCGACCGCGCGCCGGTGCTGGCCGATGTACCGGCGGACGCGGTGCAGATCGGCGACCTCGAGGACCTCGAGACCCTGGCACGGAGCGCGCGCGCCCAGCTGATCATCTCGAACAGCCACGCCGCCGACACGGCGGACCGGCTGGGCGTTCCGCTCATGCGTGCGGGCTTCCCCCAATACGACCTGGTCGGCGGCTATGCGCGCCAGTGGATCGGCTATCGCGGCGCCCGCCAGGCCCTGTTCGATCTCTCCAACATGCTTCTGGCCCACCATGGACAACACCATGCCATCGCCCCCTACCACGCCGTGTTGCGCGGCGCAGGGCCCGGTGAAGTCGCGCACGCGCCGATTGAGCCTGGTCGCGAACCCCACTGAGGAGGCCCCCGCCATGCTGCCGATCGCCTTTGCCACGACCGACCGGTCGACCGTGAACCAGCACTTCGGTGCGGCCGCGGCCTTCACCATCCTGGAGGTGGGGGCCGACGGCGCTCGCCTGCGCGAGGTCGCCGAGTTCATCGAGACCGAGATGGACGGCCACGAGGGCAAGCTCGACGCCAAGATCGCCCTGCTCGAGGGGTGCGCCGCCGTCTATGCCTGCGCCATCGGCGCGTCGGCGGTCCAGCGCCTGATCGCCAAGGGCGTCCAGCCGGTGAAGGTCGACGAAGGCACCGTCATTGAGGCGCTCGTCGCCGGCCTGCAGACGGAGCTGGCCAACGGCCCGGGCGGCTGGCTGGCGAAGGCCCTGCAGCGCCAGGAACGATCCGACCCGGGGCGCTTCGCGACGATGGCCGACGAAGGCTGGGAGGAGTAAGGCGATGATCCGGGAACAGGCGCGCATCGTCGCCGTCAGGGACGGCCGCATGCTGCTCGAGCCGGTCAATACCGGGTGCGGCAGCTGCGGCAAGGCCAGCGGCTGCGGCACGGCGAAGCTGGCTCGCTGGCTGCCGAGCGCCCGTCGCACGCTGAACCTTCCCGCCGTGCCCGGCGCGCGGGTCGGCGGGATGCTCGAGCTGACCCTGCCTGAGTCGGCCTTGCTGCTCGCCGCGCTGGCGGCCTACCTGCCGCCGCTCGCCGGCCTGCTCCTCGGCGCGTTGGCGATCACGCCTGCCGGCGAGGCCCTTCAACCCCTGGGCGCGGCGCTCGGCACGCTGGCCGGTCTCGCGCTTGCCCGGCTGGGCGGCCGCCTGCTGGCACACCGCATGACGCCGGTTCCGGCGGCGCCGGCCGCCGCCTCGAAGCGTCCCATCATCACACTGACACAGGAGTTTCACCATGACTGAGGCCATCGTCGAAGACGGCTTGATGAGTTCGGATTTCATCAAGGAGATCAACAAGCAGGCCCGTGCGCTCGACAGCTATGGCACCTACGACGGCTGGCCGATCGAGCGCGTCCTGAAGCCCTTCGTCGTCACCAAGGAGGACCGTCGCCTGATCCCCGTCATCGGCGATCCGGACGACGTCACGATCGCCCGCGTGAAGGCTTTCTACAACGCCATCGCGTCGTTGACCGAGAAGGAGTGCGGGCGCATGGCCAGCACCGTGGTGAACATCTCCCACGAAGGCTTCGGTCGCGCCCTGATCACGGTTGGCAAGCTCATCGTGGTGGACCGGACGCTGCGCGACGTGCATCGCTTCGGTTTCGAATCCCTCTCGAAGATGAAGGACGAAGCCGACAAGATCCTCTCGGTCGCGGTCGAGCTGGTGGGCAAGTATTCGGACGTGGCGGGGTTGTGACATGACCGACGACGAATTGAAGGCGATGGAGAAGGAGGTGCGCAAGCTCAAGCGCATCGCATCCGAGTGGGCCTCGCAGCTGCACGACCTGGTCGAGGACCGGCTGCCGGCGGGGTACGAGGAGATCCCGGCCATCGCCCAATCCACCTACGACGCGTGCAGGGCCTGGGCAGAAGCCAGCAAGCGGCTGTCGGAAGTCACGACCGCCTGACCAACCGGCACCCGGCCGCGCGCTGGGGCGCCACGCAAGGATTTTGGCGGGGCAGGGACCCCGCCCGGAGAAACACTATGGATTCGATCATCGGCATGACCCGCGGCGGGTCGGAGTGGGTGCCCCAGTTCGTGCTCGAGCTCGACGCCGGCAGATGCATTGGCTGCGGGCGTTGCTACAAAGTCTGTCCGCGCGACGTGTTCGACCTCGTCGAGCGTGAGGAGGACGAGCTGGACGAGGACCTCGACGACGACAACATGATGGTCATGACCATCGCCAACGGGCGCGACTGCATCGGATGCGGCTCCTGTGCGCGCGTCTGTCCGAAGGCTTGCCACACCCACGGTCCGAGCGCCGTGGCGGCCTGAGGCCGGAGGCGTGTTGCCCCCGGGCGAGGTCATCGGCCTGCTGTCGGCGGCCTGTGAGCGGATGAACGCGCTCGCCGCCGCCTGGCAGCCCCGGGGCGGCACGCTGGTGCGGGCGGACCGTGTGGTCTGGCAGGAAACGCGCGATCCATACTCCGGCGCGCCGGTGCACGTGGGTCGCTGGCCGCCCGACGCGGACGGTCGACGTGGCGAAATTCGCGTCAATGACGACGCCAGCTTCTTCGCCAAGCACGATGTGCTGGCCTGGGAGGGCGGCGAGTTCGTCGAGGCGGTCACGGCCTGGGGGCGCGGCGACCGGCTCTGTGGGCAGGTGCGCAGGCTGACTGCGCCGGATCAAGAATAAGAGGAGGCCCGAAGCATGATGATCGAGATGAGCGCACCGGTCTGCACGCAGGACCAGTTGTCCGCGGGGCATTGCGTGCTCTTCCACAAGCAGCGCACCAGCGCCCGCACGCGCTTCCTGCGTCTGGGCGGCGATGTGGTGTTCCCCCGGCCCGGGGAGCACGAGACGCTGCAGAGCGAGGTCCCATCGGGCAAGCTGCGGTTCCACCCGGCGGCCGGGCTCGCCGGCGTCTCGGCGACGGTCGGCGTGGCCGCGGCGGATCTGCGCGTGGTCGGCGAGGCGCTGGCCGCCATCGGCGAGCCGCCAGT
>JBNLCM010000046.1:0-63292 GCA_050303815.1 Rhodocyclaceae bacterium | reverse complement strand
AGCTGGCTCCTTGCCACCTTGCGGGCGTCGTCCGGGTAGCCGCTGGTGTAGGCGGGCTGGCCGCAGCAGGTCTGTCCGTCCGGGAAATGCACCGTAATGCCCTCGCGTTCGAGCAGGCGCACGGTGTCCATGCCGGCCTCCGGCGCGAACTGGTCGATGAGGCAGGTACCGTACAGGTAGACGTTGTCGGGCTTGGCCGGATAGCGCCTGCCGCTGGTCGTGGATGAGTTCATAGTGCGTACTCCCGGTTCGCGCTCGGGTCGTGTCGGGTTGGTTCGAGATGTTGGCCCGACCATTGTCCGGGTGGGGCCCCGCCGAGCGCAGATTAGGTCATCACGCGGGCTACGAGAATCAGGGAATGCCCGCGCACTGGCGTAGTTGACAGCCGTTGCCGCCTCAGGCTGTCGGAAAGGGGGTGGCAGCCCGCCCGTGCCGATACCTCGCAGTGGGCCCGGGCATGGCGATCGGGTGTCGGGCAGGGCAAGGCTTCGCGGCTGGATGACGACCTCCGCACGTCGACCCGATCGACATCACCGCTTCGGGCGCGATACCGGCGACGGGGCGTGGAGTCGGCGGGGGCGAGCACATCACGAACCCCCGCGCGGCCGCCAATGCGATCGGTAGTCGTCCGTTCGAGGGGGGCGGGCTGGACGTAGTGACGATGTGCTCTCGAAGGCCGCAGACAGGGTTGATGGCGGCCGAGTTCGCCGATGCCGTTTTGCGACCGGTCGTCGAAGGCAGCATCGGGAATTGCGTCCAAAACGATCCGCGGCAGTCCGTTGTGTGTCGGACGGCAACGGGGACGAGCCCAATGGCGAGCTGTTGAGTTGCAATAGGTTGCTCCCACCGAGTCGGGAGTCGTGATTTGAGAGTTGGTCACAGCACGGTCGCCCGCATCCTTCGCCGCCAGGACTTGAACCGCTTGGCGAACCCGGGGCCGGTGGAGCCGGCGACGCGTTGCGAGCATGAGCGCCCTGGAGATCCACTGCACCTGGATATCAAGAAGCTCGGTCGCTTTCGTCGCCCCGGCCGCCGCTGCGGCCGGCAGGGTCTTGTCATTCGAGTGCGACGACCCTGGGGCGGCATGGGACTCAAAATCCTCACTTATTCACCCAGCAATCAAACAGGTAACGATTGCCGGCAGAGCTTCCTCCCCCTTCAAGGGGGAGGCCAGGCGGGAGATGGGGTTGGGCCACGCTACTTGCCCCATCCCCACCCCTCCCCCTGAAGGGGAGGGAGCGAGTGGCTCGCGAACTGCCTGAGCTGGAATCGCCTAATTGATTGCCGCGTTAATGGAACATGGGTACGACCCGTGTCGGCTCACGCCTCGAGCCCGATAAGGAGCGTTTCCAAGGCAGCGTGAATGGGTGCGTCCCCAACCTTTTCGGGAAGCAAGAGGCCCTCGATACTCAGCATCGTAATTCCGTGCACCTGCGCCCAACAGGCCGCAACAAGCCCTTGGAGGGGGCGATTCGTAAAGGCACCCGACCGTTGCCCCCGCTCAAGCAAGTCCCTGACGAGCACCAGTGCCACCATGGCGCGCTCGCTCAGGTGTGCCACCTGGGGTTCGCCCGCATCGCTGCTGAACATCAGGCGATATAGCGAGGGGTTCTTCACACCGAACGCGATGTACGCGCCGGTGGCGGCCAGGAAGTCTTCACGCAGCGAGTCTGAGCGAGGCCGCGTCGCGGCCTTCATCTCCTGGCCCAGGCGATCGAAGCCGCGCAGCGCCAGTTCCAGCAGCAGCGCCGCCTTGTCCGGGAAATGCCGGTAGGGCGCCGCATGACTGACCTGTGCCCGCCGCGCAACTTCCCGCAGCGTGAATTGCCAGCCGCGGGATTCGTCAAGCATCTGCTCGGCCGTTTCAATCAACACCCGGCGCAAGTCGCCGTGATGGTAGGTGGGCTTCTTGGACGCCACGATATCTCCATGTGAACAGGGCTTGAGAACTACTCGGCGGTTCACGCTGACACCGAGGAGTGTTGGCGGAAGTTTACAACACAAACTTTGTTGACAGCGGAAACATCAAGCCCTACCATGTGCTCATGTTGTCGATGACAACATTAAGCGAAACCACCCCCAGCCCACGGATCGAGCCACGGACCCTGGCTCGCAATGGACTAACGAACAGGAGAAATTGCCATGAAACAGTCGATCACTCGCCAGCTTGCCGCTGCACTCACTGCTTGCGCCGCAATGTTTGCAGGTTCCTACGCTCAGGCCGCCGAATCCGCAGAAACGCTTTGGTTCGCCGACAGCCACGTCACCGCGTTCTATGCCGTTGACGAAGCTGATCATCGGCTGGTCCTTGTCACCGAGCCGGGCCCCCAGGGCGATGGCGAAGCCGCTCGTACCGAACGTCGCCTCTCCGAAGGCGAGCGCATTGCGATCTCGTTGAACGGACACGGCCTCGGCGCCTTTACTACGACCTTGGAGGCCACGCGCGTCGGGCAGACCATCGAGGTGAAGATCCTCACGACGCCCCACGCCGAAGTGCTGGCGCGCCAGTACTGAGTGCATCTGGCTTCCGACTCCCGCCTCGCCCCCTTAGGCATCCAGCCGCAGTGGGCGGGGCGGCAGCATCAAGCCAGGGGCTCTGCTGGCGCAACCACCGAACCGCCACGAACAAGGAGATCTCTGACGAGAGCCCTCATTCTGGACCTGGAACGCAAAGCGGAGTCGAGCCCAAGGTGTCGTTGTCTATAACCGAGAAGACTGTGCGCTCTGACAAAGCGCTCCGCTGGACGGGCCACGCCCTACGGGCAAGGCCCATCCTCGCGTCGCTCGGCGCCGGTGAGCGCGGGCGTCGTCATGGCCGGCACCCTCTTTTCCGGCGAGAGGGCGCTGCGCAACGGCAACTTCTGGGGATCAGTGTGCCTAGTGGGTCTGTTCACTGCCATCCTGCGTTTCGCCGTAGCGGCGCGGGTTACCCTTGGGCGTACGGCGCGTCCGGTCGGCGCCGTCTTGTGCGGTTCAATCGGTGTCGTCGCGCCTTGCTCGGTGGTTCAGCACGAGCTTGCCGTAGATCAGTGCCTTGATCGGGGTGGTAGCTTCAACTGCGTGCAGAGTGTCTGCGATGGCTCGGCTAATCACCCCAGCATGTCGCTTGCGGTCACGCATGGCTTCTTGCTATCGCTGAGTTGCCTCGCGCGCTTGGCCGCGCTGGTGTTCCATCGCGCTGCACGCCTCACCCGGCGCAGTCGGCCCGGAGCGCGCTCAGTCCAACGTTAGAGGCAAATCGACGATAGATCGGAGGCGGTTCTGTACGCCGGTGCGATGGCTGGCCGCCGACAGATCGGCCGACCGGTCATGGAAAATCGACCTCTGGCAGCGGTGTCCTTGGCCGCAGTCACCAGACGGGCCGCGAGTGGTACTTGCCGGCCGACCGATGCGGTCCCGCACCGGTGCCCCGACCCCTCGGAGACGGAGATCACGGGCCATTGACGAGTGCCCCATTCGGGGGATTCATGGCCCGACGCCAAGGCTCGACCATGGCATCGTGAATTCGTACCGGTGCATTGAATCGATGGCGACCCGTTCTTCGGCCGCACCCTGGGTTGGTGACCGCTGACGATCTCAACGTCGCACAAGAGTGGCCGTTCAGGGCTTCCGGGCGGTCGTGGGGACAGGGCTGAGCCGAGCAACCGATTGCGTTCGTTGCGTTCGTAGAAGGCTGTTCGATGGAACGGGCATGGCGAGACATGCGATGCGTTGATGGAAAGAAGCACCGAGCACTCTGAAAACCGAAGAAAGGACAAAGGCATGACCAAGCGCAGCGACATCATCAGCGGCAGTGCAAGCCCCGTCATGAACATGTTCCGCAAGGGACTACTGCATGGAGCGGGCTACAGTACCGAGCGGATCAAGAAGCGGCCGTTGATTGCGATTGCAAACTCCCATACGGAGTTGACGACCGGCCATGCGCATCTCGATCGGCTCGCCAAGAAGGTCCGTGACGGCGTGCTGGCGGCAGGTGGAGAATGCGCGGAATTCAATGTGCCGGCACCGTGTGATGGCGTCGCCATGGCACACGACGGAATGCGTTTCGTGCTGGCGCAGCGGGATCTGATCGCGGACATCCTTGAAACGCATATCCGATCCCAACCCTACGACGGCGTGGTGTTCATCGCAGGTTGCGACAAGATCAATCCCGGCATGATGATGGCGATGGCCCGGCTCGATCTGCCGGCGCTCTACCTGTCGGCCGGCCCGGGGCAGATGGACATTCGCCACACTGCCAATCCCAGGAATTCGATCGACCACGGCGACTATCACGACGACGCGTCGCTGTTGCCCAAAACTGCCACCTGCGCGACCTGTGGTGCCTGCGAAATCATGGGGACCGCGAATACCTTCCAGTGTCTCGCGGAGGTCCTCGGCATTTGTCTGCCGGGGACGAGCAATATTCCGGGCTGGCATTCGGACAAACTGGAAGCGGCCCGCCGTACCGGCGAACACATCGTCCGCATGGTCGATGCCGGGTTGAATGCGCGCCAGATGTTCACCCCGGCGGCGTTCAGGAATGCCGTGGTGACCGCCATGGCGATCGGAGGCTCCACCAACACGGCGCTGCATCTGCCCGCCATCGCCCGTGCCGCGGAGATCGAGTTCAGTACGGCAGACTTCGAGGCCGCGTCCGAGATCCCGACGCTGCTTGCGATCAGCCCGAATGGGCCGTACGGCGTGCAGGACCTGTGGGCTGCCGGCGGCATGCCCGCGGTCCTGAAGCAAATCGAGCGATTCCTGGAAACGGACACGATGACCGTGACGGGCAAGGTGCTCAAGGAGACCATCGATCGGGCAATCGTTGTCAACACGGAGGTGATTCCCCCGGTGGAAAAAGCGTTTCGTCCGGTCGGTGGCATCACGATTCTCCGCGGAAACCTGGCGCCGGAAACGGCCGTCATCAAGCAGGCCGGCGTCAGCGAGGACATGCTGCGTTATGAGGGAAGCGCGGTCTGCTTCAACTCCGAAGAGGAAGCGATCCAGGCGATCGGCGAAGGCAGGGTGAAGACCGGCGACGTCGTGGTGCTGCGCTATCTCGGCCCCAAGGGAGGACCGGGCATGCCGGAAATGCTCGGCGCGACGCTGGCGCTGAAAATGGCGGGCCTCAGGCAGACGGCGCTGATTACCGACGGGCGATTCTCCGGAGCGACGTCGGGCCCCTGTGTCGGGCACATCTGCCCCGAGGCGTTCGATGGCGGCCCGATAGCGCTGGTGGAAGACGGCGACCTGATCGAAATCGATGTTCCGAATCGCAAGTTGAACCTGCATGTCGATGACGAGACGCTGGCCCGACGGCGCGCGGCCTGGCAGCCCTTCGAACGTCCCGTGCCGCACGGCTATATGCGTACCTACCGCAAGAACGTGGTCGCGGCATCGCGCGGCGCAACCTTCGGTTGAAAGGCCTTCGGCCCGCTTCGAGAACCGATGGTGTGCAGCGGTTCTGCACACGACGGCGTTGAAGTCGGCGCAACGGCAATTCAGCAAGCGGTGGGGCTGACGAGGTGGTCGGCATGACGCACGGACGGCGCGTCATGTCGGCACCCCCCTTGCGCCGGGCAGGCGCGGCGGCCCTCGGCCCGATCGCGCTGCACGAGGGGTGGTCATTCGGAGCGGTCAAGTGCCCGCCGCGCGGCAGGCATCCGAAAGCGCGCGGGTGCGCTGGCGGGTGAAGCAGTGTTGAGAATCGAAAGTGCGCCTTCGCCTTCTTCGACGATCGGATCCTGGAAAGCCGGAACCGGTCGGGCGGAGAAGAAGGGGACGCCGAAAATCATCGAGGAGACAGTGATGAAGAACATGCTCATGGTGCGGGCTGTGGCCATCGTGTTGATGGCGACCGGCCCGTTCGTCCAGGCGCGCGCCGTGGACGCCAAACGGCTCGTCAATGCCGATGACGAGGCTGGAAGCTGGCTCAGCCATGGCCGCACGTACGGCGAGCAACGGTTTTCGCCACTCGAACAGGTCAACGACGGCAACGTCGATAAGCTGGGACTCGCCTGGCAGTTCAAGTACGACCTCGATCGTGTCGTCGAGGCGACACCGATCGTCGCCGACGGCGTTCTGTATACGACGGGTGCCTACAGCATGGTCTATGCGCTGGATGCCACCAGCGGGCAACTGCTCTGGAAGTACGACCCCGAGGTCTGGCGTGGCATCCAGGGCACCGGATGTTGCGATGCGGCCAACCGTGGCGTAGCCATTGCCAACGGGAAGGTCTATGTCGGCGCCTATGACGGGCGGCTCGAGGCCCTCGATGCCAAGACGGGCAAGAAGGTCTGGTCGGTGGATACCATCATCGACCATGACCGCAACTACACGATTTCCGGCGCACCGCGGGTGGTCAAGGGAAAGGTCATCATCGGCAACGGCGGGGCGGAGTTCGGTGTGCGTGGCTACGTCAGCGCCTATGACGCCGACACCGGCAAGCTGGCCTGGCGCTTCTTCACCGTGCCGGGCGACCCCGAGAAGGGTGACGAAACCGACACCATCACGATGATCCGCAAGACGTGGTTCGGCGACCAGTACTGGAAGCAGGGTGGCGGCGGAACTGCCTGGAATGCCTTTGCCTACGATCCCGAACTGGACCTGCTGTACATCGGTGTCGGGAACGGTTCGCTGTGGAACTATCAGCTACGTTCGGAAGCGAAGGGCGACAATCTCTTTCTGTCTTCGATCGTGGCGGTTCGGCCCGATTCCGGAGAATACGTCTGGCACTACCAGACCACGCCGGGAGACGCATGGGATTACACCGCGACCCAGGACATCATCGTCGCGACCCTGCCGGTGGAGGGAAAGCCGACCAAGGTCGTCATGCAGGCACCGAAGAACGGATTCTTCTACGTTCTCGATGCGGCCACCGGAAGATTCATCTCGGCGGAGAAATTCGGCACGAAGGTGACCTGGGCGAAGGGTATCGACAAAGAGACCGGCCGGCCCATCGTCGACCACGAGGTCGCGGACTACTGGAAGAAGGAAGGGCCGACGCTGATCTTCCCGGGGTCACAAGGCGCGCACAACTGGCACCCGATGAGTTTCAATCCCGGCACCGGGCTGGTCTATATCCCGCAGCACACGACCGCGGAACTGTATTCTCCGCAGCAAAAGGGCGCGGCACCGGCGAAGGGCGTGCCGAATCTCGGCATCGACATTCCGGTCATCCCCGAGGACAAGAAGAGCCTGGACGAACTGGCTCAGATCTTTACCGGAAAGCTCCAGGCCTGGGATCCTGTCGAGCAGAAGGAGGTCTGGTCCGTCCCGTATCCGATGATGTCGAACGGCGGGACCATGACGACCGCCGGAAATCTGGTCTTCCAGGGGACGGCCAGCGGCGAATTGGTGGCCTATGCGGCGGACAGCGGGGAGAAGCTTTGGCAGACCGAAGTGAGCAGCGGTGTCGTTGCCGGTCCGATCACCTATCAGGTCGACGGCGTGCAGTACGTGGCATTCAACGTCGGCTGGGGAGGCGCCTTCCCGATCACCTTCGGTGCCCTGGCACAGCGCACCCGCGTCGTCCCGGACTCACGTCTGTTCGTCTTCAAACTCGGCGGGACGGAATCGATGCCGCCGGTACGCCGTCGCGAATACCTGCCGCCTTCGCCGCCGCCGATGACTGCGGATACTGCGACAGTGGAGGCCGGGTCGAACCTGTACCGGTTGAACTGCGGCGTGTGTCATGGCCTGGGTGCGATGAGCGCGAACGTCATTCCCGACCTGCGCTACCTCACGGCCGAAAAGCATGATCAGTTTCAGGCCATCGTCTTCGGCGCACGTTCGGACAAGGGGATGCCGCCCTTTGGCGGCCGGCTGACTCCGGACGACGTCGAGAAGATCAGGGCCTATTTGATCAAGCGGGCGCACGATCTGATCAAGGAACCGACCTTCTGACGATTTCGTGGCGTCGTGAGCAGATTCGATCGGAGATCCCGGGTCGAGGCTGCTCATCAGTGCGCCCTGTTCGGCACCTCGGGAAGCGGCCGGAAAAGTTCACGACACGGGGTTGGCCGAACGGCCGGGAAGCGCACAAGATCAGGCGCCTCGGCAAATCTGGAGATGCCCGGCCGATCCCGCGGCGTCGCCTGCGACCCGGCGGGACTGCTGGCGTCCTGGCCGCCGGGCGGTCGATGCGAAGTCGGGCGGGCTCCGACCGCACGGCCGGCTGATGCTCCTGCGAGAGGCCGACACCGCCGAATGGTGCAGGGCCGATGCCCGGCGTGGAGCGGAGTCCCGAGATGGTGTCGAGAATCGAGAAGACAGTGAACCGGGCCGCCGCGGCCGCACTTGACCGGGCCTTGGTCGATCAGTTCATCGCCTCGCTCGAGACGGCGCCGCGTGGAGGATATCCCGGCGCCGATGTGGCGGTCATCCTGCCACGCCGAGAACAGGCCTGCTCGGGAACCCTCGGACACCGCGACGATTGCTGCCGGCTGTCACATTGGCATGACACGCGAGATGCGCTTGCAGGGCATTGTCGGGCCCCGGGATCATTCGCTCGGCCAAGACCTTGTCATCACCCGGGATCGCGAGGCGAAGTCCAGTGGCGTACCAGGCAAACCCTGCCCGATCCGGTGAATTCACATCCAGGCGCACCACGCGTGACCTGCTTGAGGGCTTCAAGGGGACGACCGGTAGCCGCCGCGCCTGCGCGGCCGGTGATTGAAGATCGGTCGCTCGGAAGGCGGCATCCCTTGAAGGGCGGCCGCGCCGCTAGCGCCCGCCACCCGGCCTGCCGCGGCAGCGGGCGCTAGCTTCGTCTGGCCGCGAAGTACGCGGCAATCGGCTCCGCCACCGCCTCGGGCGCGGGGGCTTCGTCGCACTTCAGCGTATCGGCGAGCTGCGGGTGCCAGGGCGCGGCACGGGAGAGCCAGACCTCACAGCTTGGCGAAAAAACGCTTGGGTCATCCAGGCTCGCGGCCTGCACGAAGCGGATGGCCGGCGTCTCGGGTCGAGCGACCGCAACCGGTGAACCACAGGCCGGACAGAACAGCCGCTGCATGGAACGCCCGGCCGCTGACGTGACCGAGTAGGCCTTCAGCTCGCCGTCATTGAAGGTAATTCGATCGGTCGGGAAGACCAGGCTGGCTGCGAAAGCGCTCCCGCTTGCCCGCTGGCAATCCCGGCAGTGACAGATCAGCTGAGCAAGCGGCCGTTCGCTGCACGCATAGCGCACTGCGCCGCAGGCGCAACCGCCGGTTATCGTATCCGTCATCGTCTTCCTCCACGTTTCTGGCGCTTGCGACTGGCAGGTGGCCGACGCCGCTGCGTCGCCCGGCGCCAATCGATCCATCCTGCCAGCGGATTTTCGGCCAACGCGCCGAAACGGCAGCGGGGACGGGTGGCAACCGTGACATCGTGTCGACGCCAGGACGAGGACGCCGTCCGACTGCCGCGTACCCATCGACAGACTGCCTGCCAGCCTGTCGCATGACCCGGTGATGGTGATCGTCCGTCGGCAGTGGGCGTGACACCGGCAGTCGAAGCGATTGACCCCCGCAAGAGCTTGCAGACTTCGTCGACACCGAAGATCGCCCCGCACCGTTCACTGAACGGGACTGGTGCGGTCCTATTCGATGCCCGCATAGTCCGGCTTGCGCCCTTCCTTGAAGGCGGCGATGGCTTCCCGCGCTGCGGGGCCGTCGAGGCGCTCGGCGAACTGCTCGAATTCGCGTTCCATGCAGTCCAGGATCCAGGAGTCGCCGTCGTTCGTGGCCCGGGCGCTCGCGGCCTTCATCAATGCCTTCGTGCCACGCACGGACCCCGCCGGAAGCGCGGACAGGCGCTCCGCCTGCCCGATCGCGAACGGCAGGACTTCTTCCCGCGACAACAAGCGATTGACGATGCCCATGGCCTTCGCCTCGCTGGCCGGGAAGGCGTCGCCGAAGAGCAGCTTCTCCGAGGCCCATTGGTACCCTGCCACGCGCGCCAGCAGCAAGCTGGAAGCCGCTTCGGGCACCAGCCCGAGCGTCACGAAGGGGAGCGCAAATTGCGTATCTTCGGCGGCGTAGACCAGATCGCAGTGGAGCAGCAAGGTGGTGCCTACGCCAATGGCGAGCCCTTCGACCGCGGCAACGACAGGCTTTGGAAAGCTTGCCAGCTTGCGCAGAAAGCGGCACACCGGAGCGCTCGCGTTGCTCGGCGGGTGGTCTATGAAATCGTCGAGATCGTTGCCCGAACTGAATACGCCCTCCGCGCCTGCGAACAGCAGCACCCTGACCTCCGGTCGGCTCGTTGCCGCGTCGAGTGCGTCACAGAGATCGGCATACATTTCTGCGGTCAGCGCGTTCTTGCGCTGTGGCCGGTTGAAGACGACTCGCATGACGCCATTTGATGTCGTCGTTTCGATCTGCTTCACAAGCGTTTCTCCTTTGGCCGACCCGGCCTGCTGGCCATGCGGTTCCTGCCGGGCTGCGTCGGGCGACCGCCGCAGTCGACTGGTCTCTGATCAGGTACGAGCCTGCTGGCTGGCCATCGCCGTCGGCGCCTTGGGCGACTCGACGGCGATGGCCGGAGGGGTTGGGCAGGCGGATCCACGGTGCCGGCCCATCGCTTCGACGGCAGGCGATCGGATCGTATTCAGCCTTTTCTGGGGAACGATGCGAGCAGCGGCGCGCGCTCGCGTTCCATCGCCGAAGTGTGCTGCTCGCGGACATGCCCGTAACCGCGAACCTTCTCGGGAAGGCTGGCGATCT
Source organism: Rhodocyclaceae bacterium (assembly GCA_050303815.1). GTDB lineage: Bacteria > Pseudomonadota > Gammaproteobacteria > Burkholderiales > Rhodocyclaceae > Cognatazoarcus. The sequence goes on along the minus strand of JBNLCM010000046.1, from coordinate 52,604 downwards.
TTACCGCATCGTCGTAGCTGGCTTGACTCAGGCGCCCGATGCATGTGCGGATGTCCTGTTCGTACTGTGCGAGCAGGCGATGGGCCATCCGGCGTTCTTCAGAGTTGCGGTAGACGTCGAGCACGGTGCCGCGCAAGCCCTTGAACCTGCTCAGCAGCTTGAACCCCTTCATCAGCCAGGGGCCAACCTCCTTCTTGTAAGGCTTGCCGTTCTTGTCGACGCCGCCGAACGGCCACTGGCCGACGTGGAAGTGGACCGTGTAGTCGCCCTCGAAGGTGGCCTCCAGTTCGCGCCTGAAAGTCTCGGAAGAATACAGGCGGGCTACTTCGAACTCGTCCTTGATCGCCAGCACCTTGAAATAGTAACGCGCCACGGCAGTCGAGAAATCGTCGCCCAGTCCCTTGGCACGTTCCGCGGCAACGGCCTCGTTGACCAGCGCCTTGTAGCGCTCTGCGTAGGCCTCGTCCTGGTATTCCGTCAGATAGGCGCTCGAACGGGTGATGATCGCGTCGCGGGACATGTCGATGCGCGGCATGAACTGGATCGTCGAGGTCGCGGTGGCGGCCTTCTCGACGGCGGCGAGGTCGTGTGCCGCGCGGCGCCCCCACAGGAAGCTCTGCTTGTTGAAATCGACCTGCACGGCATTGAGCTCGATGGCCTTCATGATCGCCTCGTGGGCGAGCGGCAGGCGGCCCAGCTGCCAGGCGACGCCGAGCATGAACATGTTGGCCGCGATGGTGTCCCCCATCAGCAGCGAGGCCAGGCGCAGTCCATCGATCGCGGTGAAATTGTCGCCCGCGGCCGCCGAGAGACGTCGGAGGAGCGCCTCGCGTTCGATCTTCCAGTCGGGATTTCGCACGAATTCGCTGGTGGGCACGATGTCGGCGGCGACAAAGACATGGCTGCGACCCTTGCGGATCTTGCCCAGGGCGTCGTCACCGGCGGTGACGACCAGGTCGCAGCCGATGACGGTGTCGGCCTCGCCGTAGGCGATGCGCGTCGCGTGAAGATGGCTGGCATCCGGTGCGAGCCGCACGTGACTCATGACCGCACCGAATTTCTGTGCGAGGCCGGTCACATCAAGCACCGAGCTGGCGAGACCCTGTACGTGCGCAGCCATGCCAAGTACCTGGCCGACGGTCACCACCCCGGTTCCTCCGATACCGGTGATCAGGATCGAGAAATCACGCTCGAGCGTGGGGATTAGCGGATCGGGCAGGGTCGGAAAGTCGCTTTGCGAAGCCTTCTTGACCTTGCGCAGCTTGCCGCCATGCACGGTGACGAAGCTCGGGCAGAAACCTTCGACGCAGGAGTAATCCTTGTTGCATGCGCTCTGATTGATCTTGCGCTTGCGACCGAACGGCGTTTCCAGCGGCTCCACGGAGAGACAGTTGGACGCCTTCGAGCAGTCGCCGCAACCCTCGCAAACGGCCGCGTTGATGAAGGTTCGCTTGGCCGGGTCGACCCATTTGCCGCGCTTTCGCAGCCGGCGCCGTTCGGTGGCACAGGGCTGGTCGTAGACGATCACCGAGACGCCGGGGAATTCGCGGAAACGTCTCATGACCTGGTCAAGATCGGTCCGCGGCATGACCGGTACGGCGTTGGGCAATTCGCCCTGCGGATACTTGCCGACATCGTCGGTGAGGACGGCGATTTCCGTGACGCCCTCGGCCAGCAGCTCGGTCACCATCTGCTTGACCGAGAGTTCACCATCGATCGGCTGGCCGCCGGTCATCGAGACAAAGCCATTGACCAGTATCTTGTAGGTGATCGGCACCCTGGCGGCGATCGCCTGGCGGATCGCCAGGAAGCCGGAGTGGAAGTACGTTCCGTCGCCGATGTTGGCGAAGACGTGCTTCTCCTGCGTGAAGGGCCGCTGGCCGACCCAGTGCAGGCCTTCGCCGCCCATCTGGCTGATTGCCGGGGGTGTGGCGACCGGGTCGTTGAAGATGGCCATCGCGTGGCAGCCGATGCCCGGAATGGCGCGCGAGCCCTCCGGCACCTTGGTCGAGCGGTTGTGCGGGCAGCCGGAGCAGAACGTGGGGACCCGCGAGGGTGACGCCGGATTCGGCACACCGGGAGGCAATTTCGAGGTTGGCAGCGTGATCGCCGGAATCGGGCAGTCGGGGTCGAGCGCACGGAGGACGTCGACGAGGACCTTGGCGACGATGGGCGGCGACAACTCCCCGTTGGCGGCGAACACCGGCTCGCCGCGGCCCGGGGCGAACGGGCTGCTGCCATCGAACTTGCCGATGATGCGCGGCGCCTTCGGCAGCTTCAGATCGTAGAGCAGGCTCTTCAACTGGTCTTCGATCAAGCCCTTCTTCTCTTCGATGACGATGCAGGTGTCGAGGCCATCGACGAAGTTCCGCATGAACTCGGTCTCCAGCGGCCAGATCATGCCGATCTTGCCGATGCGGATGCCCAGTTCCCCTAGCCGGGTATCGGTGAGTTCCAGTTCGGACAGGGCCTGCAGCAGATCCTGGTAGGCCTTGCCGGCGGCGACGATGCCCAGGCGCGCACCGGGACACGGGTGCGAGACGACGTTGATCGGGTTGGCCCGGGCGAAAGCGGTCACCGCGTGCAGCTTGTGGTTGTACAAGCGGTCTTCCATGATCAGCGGGTTGTCGAGCAGGCGGGTATTGAAGCCGGCGGGCCCCAGTTGCGGCGCCGGGGCGTGCTCGGGGAGCGTGATCTGTGGATCGGTGGCGGAGATGCGGACCGAGCCGCCGCCTTCGACGACGTCGTTATGGACCTTGACGCCGACCCAGCAGCCCGAATAGCGGCTCAGGGCAATACCAAACAGGCCGAAGTCGATCAGATCCTGGGTATTCGACGGATACAGCACCGGGATGCCGGTCGCGATGAAGATCTCGTCGGAGAAGTTGGCGATCGTCGAACTCTTCGCCCCGTGGTCGTCGCCGGCCAGCGCCAGTACGCCGCCGTTCTTGTGGGTGCCGGCGCTGTTGGCATGGCGGAAGACGTCGCCGCTGCGGTCGACGCCGGGTCCCTTGCCGTACCAGATGCCGAACACCCCGTCGACTGTCGCGCCGGGAAACACGCCGACGTACTGCGTGCCGGCGACCATGGTGGCGGCAAGGTCTTCATTGACACCGGGCTGGAAGGTGATGTTGTGGCTGGCCAGCCGCTCCTTCTGCCCCCACAGCTCCATGTCGTAGCGGCCCAGCGGCGAGCCCCGGTACCCGGAAATGAAGCCGCCGGTGTTCAGGCCGTTGGCCTTGTCCCGTTCCTGCTGCAGCAGGGGCAGGCGGGCGAGGGCCTGGTTGCCGGTCAGGTAGACCTGACCTTCCTTGATGCTGAACTTGTCGTCCAGCGAAATATCGGCGTTGATCAGCGGGGCGTTCATCGAAGACGTCTCCTCGTACTCGTGTTCAATTGACGTGGATGGTGGCTGGCGACGAACGGATCAGCTCTTCATTTTCATCATGAAATCGAGCATCTTGCTGGCCTTGCCCGAGTACGGGGGCATCAGCATGTCCAGGCTGCGCCACGGGCTTTGCTTGAACACCGGCCGCAGCTTGGAGAAGGTCTCGAAGCCCTCGTAGCCGTGGTAGTGGCCCATGCCGCTGTTGCCGACGCCGCCAAAGGGCAGCGAATGCATGCCTGCGTGAAGCAGCCCGTCATTGATCGTGACGCCGCCCGAGATCGTGTTGTGCATGTAGTACTGCTGGGTCTGCTTGTCGTTGCTGTAGACGTACAGGGCGAGCGGGCTGTGGCGCTCGCCGATGTAGTCCACCACCTCTTCGCGAGACGTGTAGGTCTTGATCGGCAGCAAGGGGCCGAAGATCTCGCGCTGCATGATGATCATGTCGTCCGTGACACCGACCACCGCGAACGGCGGCATGATGCGTCGCTCGGGGTCGCCCTCGCGGCCGGGGCAGAGGTTGATCGCCTTGGCGCCCTTGGCGACCGCGTCGGCCAGCGTTTCCTGCAGTCGGTCGTACTGGCGCTGGTCGATCACCGCGGTGTAGTCGCCGTTGGTGATGCTCGGGTAGCGCTCGGCGGTCACCGCCTGGGCCTCGCGGATGAATTCGTCGACCTTGCCCTCGGGCAGGAACAGATAGTCGACGTTGGTGCAGATCTGCCCGGCGTTGAGCATCTTGGTCCACATGATCCGTTCGGCCGCGGTGCGCATCGAATAGTCCGAGTCGACGATGCATGGGGACTTGCCGCCCAGCTCCAGCGTGACCGGCGTGAGCGTCTTGGCGCAGTTGGCCATGACCGCCCGGCCGGTGGCTGGTGAGCCAGTAAAGAACATGTGGTCGAAAGGCAACTGGGTGAACTGCGGACCGCGGCCGCCGCCATCCTCGAAGACCGCCAGCTTGTCGGCCGCGAAATACTTCGGAACGATGCGCTTGAAGAGCGTGGCCAGCGCGTTGGAGTTTTCCGACATCTTGACCATCACCCGGTTGCCGGCGGCGAACGCGCAGATCATCGGCTGGAAGGTCATCGCGATCGGGAAATTCCACGGCACGACGATGCCGACGACTCCCACCGGCTGCGGAAAGACCCAAGCGCTGGCCAGCGGGTACTGGGTGAAATCCACGTGGCGTTTCTGCGGCTTCATCCAGCGCTTGACACGCTTGGCTGCATCGAGTGCCGCGTCCTGGCACTGCAGCAGTTCGGTCAGTTTGGTCTCGAACGTGCTGCGACAGCCGTAGTCCTGATTGACCGCGGCGATCAGTTCGTCCTTGTTTTCGACCAGCAGTCGGTGGATGGCGCGAAGGTCCTTGCGCCGCTCCTCGAGGGTGGGCATGCGGTTGGCCTTGTAGGCGGCGCGCTGGGCAACGAAGGCGGTGGTGAATTCCTCGGGGATTTCGGGGGCAAACGTGATGTGGGTGTCGGTCATGGGGCAGGCCTCTCATTCGGTCCAGTTCGGCAAGGGCAGGCGCGTCGTGTCTCTCCCGGGGTCGGGCTCGTTGGCAATGGCTGCGCCTGGTTGCGTCCAATTCACTTCGATGCTGATTGGAGCATTCCACACGCGGGACTCTCATCCCCCGGTCGGGGGGGCACGTCGGCGGCAGGCAAGGGGCGGTACGGGCGCGGGCCGGACCCGCTGCCCCCCGAACGGGGGAGTGATGCCGGATTGCGGTAGGCCGACCATGGCTGCATGACGGGTTGCGTCGATGCCGCGCGAACATTGGGCCGGCCTCGAACGATCCCGCATACCGGAGAGAACGATCGACATTGCACCGGGCCGTTCTGCCGAGAGCGCACCGGGAGGAGAGACAAGCGTGAAACACCAGAGCACCACACCCGTTCCGCAGCGAGCGTCCGTCGAGAGGGAGCCGTCATGAACACGGCCGTCGTCACGAGCCTCCCGCTCCCGCAGGACGACGCGCTCGACGTCGTCTTACGCAAGGTGGCGTGGCGGCTCATCCCGATTCTGTTCGTCGCCTACGTCATCAACTTCGTCGATCGGGTGAACATTTCCTTCGCCAAGGAGACGATGGGCATCGCGCTCGGCCTGGACGACGTGTCGTTCGGGATCGGAGCGGGCATGTTCTTCATCGGCTACTTCATCTTCGAGGTGCCGAGCAACATGATCCTCGAGCGCATTGGTGCGCGCCGCTGGGTGCCCGTCATCATGCTTGCCTGGGGGATCGCCACTGCGGCCCTCGCGTTCGTCACGACGCCCCTGCAGTTCTACGTGATCCGTTTCTTCATCGGCTTTGCCGAGGCCGGCTTCTTTCCGGGCATCGTGCTGTTCATGACCTACTGGTTTCCCGCGTCGCACAGAGGTCGGATGATGGCAATCTTCATGACGGCGCTGGCCCTCTCGGGCGTCATCGGTGGCCCGATCTGCGGCGCAGTACTCGAACTGATGGGTGGCGTCGGCAACCTCGAGGGCTGGAGCTGGCTGATGATCGTCACCGGGTTGCCGGCCGCAGTGGTCGGTGTGGGGATCTATCTGCTGATCTCCGACGGTCCGGATCAGGCGCCATGGCTGAACGAGGACGAGAAGGCGTTGCTGCAGCGGAGCATCGGACACACCGAGAAGCCGAAGACCTCACTGAAGGCTGGTCTGCGCAGCTTCTGGACCTGGAACAGCGCTTGGATCTATTTCCTGCTGGTGTGTGGCGGCTATGGTCTCTCGTTCTGGATGCCCAGCCTGTTTCGCGGTGCGGGCGTCACCTCGGCGGTCGATATCGGCCTGCTGGTTGCCATTCCGAATCTGGTGGGCGCGGTCGCCATGATCGTCATCAGTCGCCATTCGGACCGCACCGGTGAGCGGCGCTGGCACCTGACTGCCTGCTTCGCCCTTGGCGCATTGGGCTATGCGATTACCGCCTTCGCCGTCGACAGCGTGGCGCTGACCACACTCGGGCTGTCGATTGCGATGGCCGGCCTGCTGCCGTCGGTGCCCCTGAGCTGGACCGTGCCGACGAGCATGCTGTCGCCGTCGGCCGCGGCGGTCGGCATCGCCGTCATTGCTTCGGTCGGCAACCTCGGCGGGTTCTTCGCGCCGGTCGTGATCGGCAAGTTGAGCGTGATGACCGGTGGACTCTCGGCGGGCCTGCTGGTCATCATGTGCCTGCTGTTGCTGGGCACTGTATGGTCGGCATTGTCGCTGAAGAGAATTACCCACTGAGTTGCTTCGGCCGTGCGCCCGGAAGTGGCCGGGCGCAGTTGATGGCTGATGCTTCGTGGCTGTCAGAGCGCGTTTTCCTGACCCCGCAGCGAACGCAACGCGGCTTCAGGTTTCGAGTTGTCAGAGGCCGAGGGAATCTTGCGAATTTCGGGGCTCCCTGGCGACGCGTCCGACCGAAACCGTCATTCGGTGCTGACAGATTTCACGCGCAGCGACGCCCACCGCGTCGGTGATGGGGATCACTCTGGCGACGAGTGAGGTCACGAGGGCGCGCGCAGGCACGCCGGAAGTGACAGTCACCTGGCAACCCGACCGAATCTGGCCGTGGAACGCTCGGGGGCCCAACTTGAGGAAAAGATATGACGATGCCGCTGCTCACGACCCTTCGATTCGAATTGTCGGCCGGCGTACTGGAACTCTGCCTGAGTCGGCCGGACCGATCCAATGCGCTCGATGAAGCGCTCTGGCGCGAACTTCGTGATGCGTTCGAGTGGGCTGACGCCGAGCCAACGGTTCGGGTGGTCGTGCTTGCCGGAGACGGCAGGCATTTTTGCGCCGGCATCGACCTGGATATGTTGGCCGGCATCTCGCAGCGCATCGCCGACGTGGACGAAGCCCGCCGTCGGGAGAAGCTCCGCCGCCTCATCCTCGATCTACAGGATTGCCTCTCCAGCATCGAACGCTGCCGCAAGCCCGTGCTCGCTGCGATCCATGGGGCCTGCCTGGGCGGGGGTGTCGACCTCGTCACCTGCTGCGACATGCGTTACGTGAGCCTCGACGCCTACTTCGCGGTGCGGGAGATCGATCTCGGCATCGTCGCCGACGTCGGTACCTTGCAGCGCCTGCCACGCCTCATTCCGCACGGCCTCGCACGAGAACTCGCCTACACGGGACGGACGCTTCCCGCCGACGAGGCGGTGCGCTGCGGCCTCGCCAACGCGGTCCATCCTGATCGAGATGCGCTGCTGACGGCCGTGCGCGCTGTCGCACGTCAGATTTCGTCAAAGTCGCCGCTCGCTGTGCGCGGTACCAAGGAAATGCTCAACTACAGCCGCGACCACAGTGTCGCAGACGGGCTCGATCAGGTTGCGACCTGGAATGCCGCGATGCTGCTGTCGGCCGACCTGGACGAGGCGCTCGCGGCGCTCCGTGATCGGCGGACGCCGCTCTTCCTGGACTGATTGCACGGGTGGCCCTGTCCCGTTCTTGTGAACGCCACTACATGCGACCCGGTGGCGAGTCTTTCACGTCCAGGGGTGCCCCGCCGGCCTTGCCGGAACTACGACCGGGCTCGCGATGCGCATGCGAGTCCGGCGACCCGCTAGAAGATCTTGCCCGGGTTCAACAGGTTTGCCGGATCCAGCGCGGCCTTGATGCACTTCATCAGCGCCAGCTCCTGCGCATTGCGACTGACATGCAGCCAGGGCTTCTTCTCGAGCCCGATGCCGTGCTCGGCCGACACTGAACCCTTGAAACGCGCCAACCCGCCATAGACCAGGGCCTCGATCTTCGGTCGCGCGGCGTCGCAATCCTCGGGTGCGACCTGGACGATGATGTGAAGATTGCCGTCGCCCAGATGTCCCAGCACGAACAAACGGTGATTGGGACCGATCTCGTTCGGTAGCCCTGCCTTCAGCCCATCGATGTAATCGTCCATCTCGCCGATCGGCAAGGAAATGTCGAAGACCACCGGCACGCCGCCATTGAACACCAGCTCGACGCTGTCCCGCAGGATCCAGAAGTCCTGGCAATCCGTCTCGGACTGGGCGATCGCGGCGTCGGCGATCAGGCCCTCTTCATAGGCCGCTTCGATCGCGCTGTTGAAGCGCTGATCGTCCAGTTCGCGGTCGGCGCCCTGGCTTTCGATCAGCGCGTAGAAGGGGTAGTCCTGTGGGATCGGCGGTGTCCTGCCTGCGGGTGGGGTGCTGACCAGCTTGTAGAAGTCCTGCCACATGACCTCAAACGCCGAAAGCGTGCCTCCCAGGCTGCGATCCATGTGCTTGAGCAGTTTCGCCATGTTGTCGAAGCTGTCGAGGCCGACGAAGGCCATGCTCGTCGAACTCGGTCTCTCGCGCAGGCGCAGCACCAGCCGCGTGATGATGCCGAGTGTTCCCTCCGACCCGACGAACCACTGCTTGAGGTCGTAGCCGGTGTTGTTCTTGATCAGGGCATTGAGTGACGAGACGATCGAGCCATCGGCCAGTACGACTTCCAGCCCGAGGATCATGTCGCGTGTCATGCCGTAGCGGATCACCCGATTGCCGCCGGCATTGGTGGCGGCCATGCCGCCGAGCGTGGCGGAGCCGCGTGCGCCGAGGTCGAGCGGGAAGGCCAGGCCGTGCTCTTCCGCAGCTTCCTGAAGGGTCTGAAGCGTGACCCCGGCCTGGACCGTCGCCGTGCGCTGTACCGGGTCGATGTCCTCGATGGTCCGCATGCGTTCCACGGACAGGATGATCTGGTGTTCTTCGGCGTCGGCACCGTGTACGAGGCCGGTGAGGCCGCCCTGAGTGACTACCGCGACCTTGTGTTCGTGACACCAGCGCAGGATTGCCGACACCTCTTCGGGTGTCCCGGGGCGCGCCAGGGCGGCCGCCTTTAGGTTGTCCGGACGGAAAGCGCCTGCCGAGCGGGATGCGACTTCGGTGGCGTCCAGGACCGCAGTCTCTCCGATCAGGGCGCGCAGTTCATTGACGATATCCATGGTGTTCCTTTGGTGTGTGTTGGCGGCACTTGTCGGCGTGCCATCCTGGATTGTTCGGTCTCGAACCGATGTCCGTGCCGCGCAGATCAAGCTGTACAGCCACGCTCGACGCAGCAGGCCGCGCCGTGCGCATGGATCGACTATAAAATTGGAACTTGACGCTGTCAAGTTTGCCGTGTAACTTGACACCATTAAGTTCGCTCCGACAAGGATCGGCGCAACCGCCGGCCTCCGACCAAAGAGGATTTCTCATGACGATGAACCGCTACCCACACCTGCTCGCCCCGTTGGATCTGGGATTCACGACCCTGAAGAACCGGGTGCTGATGGGGTCGATGCATACCAATCTGGAAGAGCTGCCCAACGGCTTCGAAAAGCTCGCGCAGTTCTACGCGGCCCGTGCGCGAGGCGGAGTCGGGCTGATCGTGACGGGAGGCATCTCGCCCAACGTGGAAGGGGTGGTGTTCGAGGGCGCGGCAAGAATGGACGACGAGTCGGAGGTCGCGCATCATCGCATCGTGACCGACGCGGTTCATGCCGCCGGTGGCAAGATCTGCATGCAGTTGCTGCACGCCGGCCGCTATGCGGCGACCAAGGTGGCGGTGGCGCCATCGGCGATCCAGTCGCCGATCAGCCGATTCAAGCCCCGCGAACTCAGCGGCGCCGATATCGAGAACCAGATTGACGACTATGCGCGGGCGGCCGGGCTCGCCCAGCAGGCGGGCTACGACGGCGTCGAACTGATGGGCTCGGAAGGCTATCTGATCAATCAGTTCCTCGCTGCGCGAACCAATCAGCGTAGCGACCGCTGGGGCGGCAGCTACGAGAACCGCATGCGCTTTCCGCTGGAGGTGATCCGCCGCGTGCGCGAACGCGTCGGCGAAGAATTCATCGTCATCTATCGTCTTTCGATGCTCGACCTGGTCGAAGGCGGCAGCAACTGGGAAGAGATCGTCACGCTCGCTAAAGCGGTGGAAGAGGCGGGCGTCAACATCATCAATACCGGCATCGGCTGGCATGAGGCGCGTGTCCCCACGATCGCCTCCAATGTGCCCCGCGCCGCCTTCAGTGGCGTGACCGAGAAGCTGCGCGCTGAAGTCAAGGTGCCGGTGATCGCCACGAACCGGATCAACGCCCCCGAAATCGGCGAGCAGGTGATCGCTTCCGGGCAGGCCGACATGGTGTCGATGGCGCGCCCGTTCCTGGCCGATCCCGATTTCGTGATCAAGGCCGCCGAAGGACGCGCCGCGGAGATCAACACCTGCATAGGCTGCAACCAGGGCTGCCTCGACCATGTGTTCGTCGGCCAGCTGACCACCTGCCTGGTCAACCCGATGGCGTGCCGAGAGGATGAAGCCGAGGTGCAGCCGGCAGCCGAACCGAGGCGCATCGCCGTGGTGGGTGCCGGACCCGCGGGCATGATCGTTGCCGCCGTCGCGGCCGAGCGCGGTCACCAAGTCACCTTGTTCGAGTCGCGCCCGTGTCTGGGCGGTGAGTTCGAGATCGCCGGCCGGATCCCGGGCAAGGAGGAGTTCTACGAGACCCTGCGCTACTACGAGAACCGGCTCGAGCACGCCGGCGTGGAGATCCAGTTGGGGCAGAAGGCCGACAGGGACTCGCTGCTCGCGGACGGTTACGACGACGTGGTGGTGGCAACCGGCGTGCGTCCCTGGACGCCGCCGATCCCGGGGATCGAAGAGACTGCGGCGCTGGACTATCTCGACGTGCTGGAGCACGGCAAGCTGGTCGGTAGGCGCGTGGCGATCATCGGCGCGGGTCCGATCGGCTTCGATGTAGCCGAATACCTGACCGAGTCGGATGAGCACGTGCACCAGGGCAAGGAGAGCTTCATGGCCGAGTGGGGCGTGGATGTGCGCTTCGAAGCCCGTGGCGGCATTGCCGAGCCGCAGGCGGTGCCGGCGGTCGATCGACAGATACACCTGCTCGAGGTGCGCGACATCAAGGTCGGCGCCGAGCTCAGCAAGACCACCGGCTGGATCCACCGCGAAGTGCTGAAGAAGCGCAATGTCGAGATGTGGGGTGGCGTCACCTTCAAGCAGGTCGGCGACAAGCAGGTGTCGCTGATTCATCGCGGGGAAGAGAAGACTCTCGACGTGGACACCGTGATCGTCTGTGCAGGCCAGCGCGCGCGCGCCGATCTGGCGGACGAGCTCGAGGGTGCCGGTGTGCGGGTGCATCGTATCGGCGCGGCAAGGGATGCGCGCGGCATGGATGCGAAGCTCGCATTCGCCGAGGGGCTGGCACTGGCCAACTCGCTGTGATGTGCCCCGACCGCAATCCGGAGGCGCTCCGACCGGCGCCCGCCACCGGCGATGCCGTCGACGGCTATGTCGATGTGCGCGACGAGCCCCGCCATTACCATCGCTTCGAGAATGCGCATGCGCGGGTATATGACGTGCGCTTCGCGCCGGGTGAAAGCTCGCTTTATCACAGGCACAGCGTGAATACGATGTACGTGGCGGTCTACGACACGCGCGTTTTCGATCAGGCCTTTCGGGCCGCCGAGGGAGTTACCCTCGACATCCCGGCGGGGATGTGCGGTTGTCGCCCCCATGGCCGCGAACCGCTGATCCATCGCGTGCGCAATGACGGATCCGGGCTGATGCAGATGATCGGTGCCGAGCATCGGGGATCTCCGCCGGTGGTGGCCGAGCGGCCGCTGGCGGCCCCGCATCACGCCCTGGTTGACGACCCGTTCAAGGGGGAGTCGATCCGCTGTTACCAGATCGACCTCCCCCCCGGGATGTCCACCGGCCCGCTGGACTACCGATTCTCGGGGCTGCTGGTGTCTCTTGGCGATGCGACGCTGGCCATCGACGATGACGGCGTAGACCGCGTGATCGCGGTTGGGCCCGGCGCGTTCATCTGGCATGACGGTCCGGTCCGGCGTCAATTGCGCAATGTGGGCAACACCCGCTTTCGTGCGGTCTTGGGCGAGTGGCGCTGAAAGCCACCCCGAAAAGGATTGCGCCCCGCGTCGCGGGGCGCTCGCGCGGCGAACCTTGCTACGTTATTCGCCGAAGAAGTTGAGCTCCAGCAATACGCCGTTGGGATCTTCGGTGAAGATCTGCCTCAGGCCGATCGCCTGGATGGTGTTCAGCTGGTGGGCCATGCCGCGGGCTTCGAGCCGGGCCAGCATCTCCGCGTGCCCCGAGCAGTTCATGGCCACATGATGGATCGAGCCGGTCGACCCGGCGTCTACCTCCCGGTCGAAGGCACGTGGACAATCGAGACTGTTGATATGAAAGATCGCGCGCCCTTCGCGGTCGTACATCCACTGTGCGTTCTGCGGGGTCAAGGGCGGCGGCGCATTACGCCTTTCGAGACCGAAGAGCTCTGCATAGAAGCTCGCGGTACCGTCGAGGTCTGCGGTAATGATGTTGATGTGATCGAGCGCGTTAACTTGCATGGTGGTCTCCTGAGATGGCTGTGCGTGCCGGTGTCCGTGCCACGTCCAAGCCGTTGTGTCGCATCGTGTCGAACTGAGGCGTTGGTTCAGCCCCGGTTGCCCGGAGAGATGATTCGCTAGAAAGTACCCGGATAGGCGCCACCATCGAGCAGCAGGTTCTGACCGGTGATGAAACCGGCCTGCTCGCCACAGAGAAAGGCACACAGCGCGCCAAACTCGGCGGGATCACCGAAACGCTTGGCAGGAATCACTTGCTGCTGCTGCTGGTAGGCTTCCTCGAAGCTGATGCCTGCCTTGTTGGCATAGTTCTCGACCAGCGGCTTCAGGCGATCGGTTGCAAACGAGCCGGGTAGCAGATTGTTGATGGTCACGTTCCTGGCGACGGTGTCGCGCGCCAGACCGGCGATGAAGCCGGTCAAGCCGCTGCGTGCGCCATTGGACAGGCCAAGGATCGAGATCGGTGCCTTCACCGCCGAGGAGGTGATGTTGACGATGCGCCCGAAGCCACGCGCCAGCATGCCGTCCACCACCGCCTGAATCAGAAAGATCGGTGTCAGCATGTTGGCGTCCAGCGCCGCGTGCCAGGTCTGTTGGTCCCACTGGCGAAAGTCACCGGGAGGCGGGCCGCCGGCGTTGGTCACCAGAATGTCGGGGTCAGCGCAGGCGGCCAGTACCGCGTCGCGCCCTTCTGCAGTGGTGATGTCGGCAGCTACGGGCGTGACGCTGACACCGGTTTGAGCACGGATCTCGGCGGCGGTCCGTTCCAGCGCGTCGGGGCTGCGGGCGTTGATCACCAGATCCACGCCCTCTTCGGCGAGGGCGAGGGCACAGGCCCGGCCGAGACCTTTGGAGGCGCCGCAGACGATCGCTCTGCGGCCGTTCAGATTCAGGTTCATGACGATTCATCCTGGGGCAATGAGGTGCATGGGGTGCAAGACCGGTCGCGAAGACGTCCCTGCCGCCTAGATGCCGTCAACCACGACCACACGTCCGGAACTGCATTCATCCCGGATGGATTTCAGCCCCTGGTAGAGGTCGCTGTAATAGAACGCTTCCGCCTTGTCCATCGAGGGAAATTCGAACAGCACGATTCGGCGCGGCTGCCAGTCGCCCTCGAGGACCTTGTGCTGGCCGCCGCGGGCGAGGTATTTGCCCCCTGCCGCCTCGATGGCTGGTTTGGCCTGGGCCATGAACTCCTGATAACGCTCGAGATTGTGGATGTCGATATCGAAAATGACGTACGCATTCATTGATGCTTACCTCCGGTGGATGACCTTCGATCGTCACGTCATGGTGCCCTGCGGGCGCCGTGGCGGACAGCGGTGATCAGATCGCTGCCGCGACAGGCGACATTGCCATCTGCGGCCCATAGTCGCGTGTCATCGGCGGCTCGGCCGGTTCGATCACATCGCGGTTGATCTCTTCGATGCGGCTGACGCCCAGCATCATCATGCCGATCCGGATTTCCTCCTTGAAGGTGTGGAGCAGATTGTCGATGCCCGCTTCACCACCGCCTGCCATGGCGTAGATCCAGGGGCGACCAATCAATACCCCGTTGGCACCCAGGGCGATCGCCTTGAGGACGTCGATGCCGTTGCGCACGCCGCCGTCGAGGTAAACCTCTGCCCGGTCACCGATCGCATCGGCGACCTTTGGCAGTTTGCTGATGCTTGACGCCACGCTGTCCAGTTGGCGACCACCGTGGTTGGAAACCACCACGCCGTCTGCACCGGCGTCGACCGCCGCTACCGCGTCATCAACCTCCATCACCCCCTTGATGATCAGCCTGCCGGGCCAGATGGCGCGCAGCCAGGCGATGTCGTCCCAGGTCACGCTGGCATCGAACTGGCTGTCGATAAAGGCCTTGTAGGCATTCAGGTCATCGGGATCGGGTACGACTTCGCTGAGGTTGCCGATGGTATGAGGCTTGCCCTTGATGCCGACGTCAAACACCCATCGCGGGCTGCAAGCCAGTTGCGCTGCCTTGGAGAGTTTGCTGGCCAGGTTCGTGCCGAGCATGCCATTGCGGAGATCGCGCAGGCGCATCCCGGGCGCCGGCAGATCCACGGTGAACGCCAGCGTTGTGACGCCCGCGGCTTCGGCGCGCTCGAGCAATGCCTTGATGACGCGGCGGTCGCGCAGCATATAGAGCTGGAACCAGATCGGCTTGCCGGTGGCGGCGGTGATCTCCTCGACCGAGCAGATCCCCAGGGTAGAGCAGGTGAAGGGAATCCCCAGCTTGTCGGCGGCGCGAGCGCCCTGAATCTCACCGCGGCGGGCGAACATGCCAGCCATCCCCACCGGTGCCAGTGCCACCGGCATGCTGGTGGACTGGCCTGCCAGCGTAGTGCGGGTATCGACCGTGTCGACGTCTTTCATTACCCGCTGGATCAGCCGGTAGCGGTCGAAATCGCTGACGTTGTAATCGGCCGTGGCTTCGCGATTGGCAGCGCCGTCGACGTAATCGAAGAGGAAGCGGGGCAGGTAGCGTTTGGCGCGTCGGCGGTAGTCGTCGACGGTCACCGGGTTAACGTTGAAGACGCTCATGGTGAAGGCTCTCTTGAGTCACGACGGGTGATTGAGCGGATCAGTTGCAGCGATCCAGCGGCTCGCCCTGCTGCAGGAACCGGCCAATGTTCGCGCAGACTCGGCGGGCCATATCCATGCGGCATTCCCCGGTCGCGCTGCCGATATGCGGCAGCAGGGTGACGTTGTCGAATTCCCGCAACGCGGGGGTCACCTGGGGCTCGAACTCGAACACGTCCAGGCCGACGCCACCCAGCCTGCCGGCGCGCAGTGTGTCGACCAGGGCGTTTTCGTCGACCAGCGGGCCGCGTCCGGCATTGATCAGCACCGCACCCGGCTTCAGCATGGCCAGGGTCTCGGCGTTGAGCAGGTGGCGGGTCTGTGCATTCAGCGTGCAGTTCAGCGAGACGATGTCGGCCTCGCCGAGCAACTCAGCCAGGGTGGGGCAGAAGCGGGCATCCACCGCCGCGGCGGCCTCGGTGTCCGGCTCCGGGCCGTGGTAAAGGATGAACATGTCGAAGCCGCGCGCGCGCTGCGCGACGGCCCGGCCGATGGCGCCGAAGCCGACAATCCCCAGGCGCTTGCCATGAACGCGCTGCCCCAGCTGCGACGCACCGATTGCCCAGTTGCCGTCGCGCAGATGGCGCTCGCTGACGCTCAAGCGGCGGCAGGTCGCAAGGATCAGTGCAAAGACCAGGTCGGCGGTGTCTTCGGTGACCACCGGGGTGTTGCTGACCGCAATACCGCGGCGCGTGGCTGTCGCCAGATCGATGTTGTCATAGCCCACACCGATATTGGCAATCAGCCCGAGCGACTCGGGAAGGCGATCGATCAGAGCCGCAGGGACCGGATCCAGCGCCGTCGATACCAGGACGTGGCCTTCCGGAATCTCGGATGCGGCCGGGTCCAGCAGGACGACTTCGCCGAACTGTTGCAGGGCCGCCTGCATCGGGGCAGGAAGCTGGCGGATGGTCAGGATGGTTGCTTGGGTCATGAGCGCTGTCCTCTTTCGTTCGGGCCGCCTCGTGCTTCGGCGCCCGACCGAAGATGCCGCGCGACCCTTGATGGATGGTGATTGCAACATTTCGACCGCGAAACTCTCATCCCCCGTTCGGGGGGCTGGCGGCGACGCCGTGTGCCGCGCTCGCAAGCCGCCGCGGCGAGTGGCGCGAGATGTCAAATCAAGGCCGTTTTTTGTCAAGCGAATGACTCGGTGTCGAGGCTAGGGTGGAGGCTCTCGATCGCTCGATCGCCCACGCTTCGAAAAGTTGATGAACCTGATGATCAGGTCCCGGCTGTAATCCACACACCCACAACAGGAGACTCTCATGACCCGGATATTCGGATCCCCCGGCCGCTATGTGCAGGCCGCGGGACTCATCGACCAGGTGGGGCCGCATGTCGCCAAGCTCGGGGCGAAGCGCGTCGCGATCCTGTGTACGCCGCGCAGCCAGCGCAGCGAGGCGCGGCGGCTGATGGCGAGTCTGCACGAAAGCGGGATCAAGACCGTGATCGCCAGCTTCGGCGGCGAGTGCTCGCTGCAGGAAGTCGAGCAGCAGACGGCCTGGTTGCGCGAGCAGGACGCGGCCGACGCGCTGATCGCGCTGGGCGGCGGCAAGACGCTGGATGCGGGCAAGTCTGTCGCTCACCGTCTCGGCGTGCCGGTCGTGGTGATGCCGACGCTGGCGTCGAACGATGCGCCGTGTTCGGCGATCTCGGTCCTGTATACCCCGGAAGGCGTCACCGAATCTTATGAGGTGTTCGACAGCAGTCCCGCCCTCGTGCTGGTCGACACTGGAATCATCGCCGAAGCGCCAGCCCGCTTTCTGGTCGCCGGCATCGGCGACGCGATGGCGACCTGGTACGAGGCGCGATCGTGCCAGCAGAATCCCGCCGGCATTACCCCGTTCGGCGTGCGTCCGACTTTGGCGGGTACTGCGCTGGCCGAATTGTGCGCGCGGACGCTGTTCCAGCACGGCATCTCGGCTGTCGAAGCGGTGCAAGCCAGGTCGGTCAACGATGCGCTGGAGCATATCGTCGAAGCCAATACGCTGTTGAGCGGCCTCGGCTTCGAGAGCGGCGGCATCGCGGCGGCGCACGCGGTAGCCCAGGCCCTGACCGTGATCGAAGAAGTGGACAAGGACTACCTGCATGGTGAAATGGTGGCCATCGGGGTGCTGGTCCAGCTCACGCTGGAGTCTGACCTGGACGAGGCCGACAGGGTGGCACGCTTGTTCGCGCAGGTGGGCCTGCCGGTCACGCTGGGACAGCTGGGTCTGGGCAGCGACGATGCCGACGCCGTCGACACGATCGTGGGCGCCACCTTGTCCTTCCCGTTCATTGGCAACATGCCGTTTGCCGTGACTGCCGACAGCATCCGTCAGGCGATTGTGGTCGCCGATGGTGTCGGCCGGCGGATCCTCACCGAACTGGGCGATCGCCCGTATCGTCTGCTGCATCAGGGCTGAGCGGAGAACGCTCCCCGCCGCCGGGATGCGGCGGGGAGCGTTCTCAGAAGCTTGCGATGCGCTGCAATGTCCACAACGCGGCAAGGCTGCCCACGCCGTAGATCATGACTTGCTGGGTTCGGGCGAGTCGAAAGGCCGGCCGGCGGGAGAGGGTCCGGAACAGCGCCAGCACCGTGGCGCTGGACAGCACCTGACCGATCTCGACGCCGACGTTGAAAAACAGCAGGGCGGTAGCGATCTCGTGCCGCGGCAGGCCAACCTCGCTCAGCACCGCAGCAAGACCGAAGCCGTGCACCGGTCCGAACAGCGTCGCCACCAGGACCGGCCATCGCCGGGCCGGCGTATCCCGTCCTTGGCGGCTGTTTCCGCTGCGAGGAACAGGGTGCTCGCGGCGATCCCGGTGTCGACCAGAGGGCCGGGGAGACTGATCAGGCCCGGCGTCGTCCATGCCAGGGTCAGGGAGTGGGCAAGGGTGAAGCCGGAGACCGTGACCAGGGTCCGCTTGAACGTGCCAGCCAGCATCAGCAGGCACAGCGGCGATCCCGCGATGGCACAGGCACGAACGTCGAGCCCCTGGGTTTTTGTTCTCCGTTCCTTCAGGCTTCGCCGAGCGCCCGCAGGGCCTGCCGGCGTTCGGCCCGTTGCGGCGTGTCAGTCGAAATGCAGGTTGACGTCGCCGAGGCCGTTGTCGAAGCGGGCGATCACGTGGTCGCCGGCCTGCACCGGAATCGCCCGGAGCAGGGATCCCGAGAAGACGACGTCGCCCGGCTCGAAGGCAATGCCGAATTCGGACAACTTGTTGGCCAGCCAGGCGACGGCTGTCACCGGGTTGCCGAGCACCGCGGAGGAGCGGCCGGACCCCTTGACTTCGCCATTGACCAGCAGCTGGCCGTCGATGTTGCGGATGTCGATGTCCTCGAGCCGCACCGGGTTGCCACCCAGGACGACCCGGCCGACCGCCGCCAGGTCGGCAATCGTGTCGCGCACGTCCATGCCCGGCCCCGGCGCGACCCGAAAATCCACGAGTTCGATCGAGGGGAGCACGAAGTCGGTCGCCTGGATCACTTCGGCGGCATTGACCGAGGGCCCTGAAAGCCGCTTCTTCATGACGAAGGCGATTTCGATCTCGACCATCGGACTGGCGAAGTCGGAGCGCTTCAGGTGGCTGTCCTCGTCGACGAACATGTCGTCCAATACCGAGCTGTAGTCCGGCTCGGTGCTGCCGAGCATTGCCTGCATGGCTTTCGAGGTCAGGCCGATCTTGTAGCCCTTGACGCTGCGGCCACTGGCCTTGAATCGGTCGATGACCCGCTCCTGGATGCGGTAGGCATCCACTGTCTCGATCTCGGGATATTGCTTGGTCAGCAGCGAGATCTGTTTCGTCTGCGCAAAACAGTCGTAGATCTGTTGGGCAATCTGGTCGTGCGTTTCGGTGTTCAGCATCGGATCCTCTCGGCGTGGCTGTTGTGTTGGGTTTCGGGACGAGGCTTGGCGGAACAGGCTGTGTCCGCCCGGTCGGTTTTCGCCATGGCGGAAACTGAGGAAGGGTCGAGTCGGCTGGCGGCGTGCCGGTGCGCAGCGTCGAAGGCGCAATCGCGGGCGACGCAATCATTGCTGTGCGAAAAGTTCGGCTTGGCTCGAGGGGTCACGACGCCCGAAACTCCTGTGCGATGCCCCGTCCGCTGGCTCGGCGACGGCGCGCAACGATGCCCGTCAAGGGGCGGCGCCACTGCTGCGGGCTGACACCTGACCAGCGCTTGAACGCCCGGGAGAAGGCGCTGATCTCGGAATAGCCGAGGTTCAGCGCGAGGTCCGTCACGGATTGCCCGAGGGCAAGGCCGTCGCGGGCCAGATCGAAACGGGCGTGGTCGAGCAGGGTCCGAAAGTCGGTTCCCGCCAGGCTCAGTGCGCGCTGCAGGGTGCGCTCGTGCATGTTCATCAGCGGGGCAATGGTCGCGAGCGTGGCTTCTCCGGTCGGGATCAGCTCGTCGATCAACTTCGAGACGGTGCGCGCGACGGTTTGCTCGCTCGGGTCGGCCTGCGCCATCAGGTAGGACTCCAGATGGTTCCGGATCTCAGCCGTGGGCGACGCGGTGGGCCTCGACAGCATCGCGTTCGGAACGACAAGGGCATTGCTCGAGCGGGCGAATGCCATGCCGGCCTCGGTATGTTGGCGGTATGCCTCGACCGGCGCGAGGGCGTCGTGAGTGAACTGGAGCCCGGCGCTGGTCAGTCCCTCCGGCGACATTTCGTGGAGCAGCTTGTAGCCCAGGCCGAGGCTCAATTCGCACAATTGCTCCGGCGGGATCCGCGGGTCGAGGTCGAATTCGACCGCGATGCGCGTTTCCTCGCCGTCTGTGTCGGTGTCGATGTGGACGCCTTGCGCATGAAATCGGAAGAGCCTCCGCATCGCTTCAACGCCCTGTCCGACGGTGTCGTGTCCGCTGGCGATCAAGCCGAGCGCGCCGAAGGTGTTGATCCCCTGGTAGGACGACAGCGCGAGACCGAACAGGGGATAGTCGGCCTCCGCGGCGGCCCGGTTCAGCAGAAGCGCGAAGCTGTCGAGGGGGATCATCAGGTCCGGCGAGCGCAGTGCCATACCGGGCAGTCGCTCGTCGTCGAGCAAGCGGATCGGATTGATACGAAGGCGCCGGCACAATGCCGAGAAGCCCATCAGCGAGCCGCTTCTGATCCTGTTGACCGTGTGTGTGCGGGGCATCCCCGGATCTCTCGTGTCCTTGTCGATCGCACTGGCGGGAGACGGCCAGCTTTATTGCCTCCCGCGGTTTTCCAGATCATGGATCCGCGCGATGGTCGATTGCTTCCCCGCAATGGGGGAGGTGGCCGACTGCCCCAAGGCAGAAACGCCGACGCGGGCCAACGCTGGGACACGCCGTCCCGGTGATCGGCAGGCGGGGGCGACGGGGTCGCCCACTGCGGCCACGGCTACTGGACCGGCTTGGCGAGGCCCAGGCGCTTCATCGGGTACTTCTGGTAGGTCGCCATGTGGCGTCCCACCAGGCTGAGGATTCGCGGAAAGGCCCATTCGAAGGTCCGGTGGCCAACACGCTTCTGTTCCTTGGGATCGAGATAGAGGTTGTAGACCCAAGGCGACAGTCCGGTCGGAACCAGGGTGGATTCGTCGAGGTTGGAACCGGGAATCGTGTTCTGGAACACCTTGAAATGGATCTTGAACTCCTCCCAGCGGATCGCCGTCAGGTTGCGCTCGCTGTACATGAACACGGATTCCCGGTTGCTCCGCCCGTCGTCCGCGAGCAGGAAGGACGTCTGGTCCACCCCATCGATATAGCGATCATCCGGCGGCAGGATGCCCGCAAGAGCGAGGCGCGTGTTGAACAGGTCGAGCAGGTCGAAGAGGCCGTCGCTCTCGCGTCCCGCACGGATCATGCCCGGCCAGTACGCGATGCCGGGTACGCGCACGCCGCCCTCCCAGGTGGTACCCTTGCCGCCCCGCCAGGGCTGGAACCCGGAATCCGGCCACAGGTCCTCAGTCGCCCCGTTGTCCGACGTGAAGAACACCAGGGTGTTGTCGGCCACGCCTTCCGCCTCGAGCTTCCTCAGCAGCCGGCCGACGATGTCGTCCACTTCGATGACTGCGTCCTTGTAGGGCGTGGCGGCCGGACTCCTGCCCTCGAAGGCCTTCGCCGGGAAGTTGTCGTGATGTACGCGGGAGAAGGAGTGCGCAAGATAGAAGGGCGCGTTCGCCTGCGCGGCCCGGAGGATGAAGTCCTCGGAGAAGGCGGCGAACTGCTGGTCGATCTCGGCGACGCTTTCGATCGAGTCGAGATGCGTCACGACCCTGATCTGCTCGCCCTTGCGTGCCTCGGTGACCGCCGGATGGCTGACCTTCTTCAGGCCGCCATGCGCGCGGGTTTGTGAATCAGTTCCGGATAGCGACGCACATCGAGGCCCTGGGTGAACTCGCTGACGATGCTGAGGATGCCGAGATATTCGTCGTAGCCGACCTGCTGCGGCTGGCTGCCGTCGGCTTCGCCGAGATGCCACTTGCCGGACAGCGCGGTCATGTACCCGGCCTCGCCGAGCAGTCGAGCGGCCGTCCTTTCCTCTGCCCAGGGATTCACCAATGTCCGTTCGCCGGTGAGCGTCGGCCGGGTCAGGCCGGTTCGGGCTTCGAGGGCCTCGAGTCTCTCCGCCGCGACCCTCTGCTGATCGGCGTGCCGGCGCGCCGGTTCCGGGGTCTCGCTGCTGACCCGCGCCTGAATGAACGGGTCCTTGGCTTTGGCACCGGATGTGACGATTGCCAGGCCGAAGGCCAGCAGGGCCGCCCAGAGGCGCCCGGGCGCTTTGGCCGGTCGCGGTCGCGATGCCACGGCCGCAGCGGCGTGTGCGATGAAGCGTTTTTCATTTGAGTCGTCCTGGGGTGCCTCGGTCGGATGATGCCGAGGTGGTACGCGCGGATGGGCCCGAGCCCGTGCCGGGTCTAGCCTGGCGCCGCTGTGGACGGACCCCGGGGTCGGCAGGCGAGCGCGGGCGGGCGCCTCGCGCCTGCCATCCGCCGGCCGTCCCGGCCGGCCGTCTCGGCCCTTGCCTTGTTGCTGCGATGGCGCGCTCCCGCAGCAGGCGTTGCCGGCGCAGCACCAGCGAGCCCAGGGCAGAGGCCATTCCGGCCAGCCAGGCCCAGTGCATGAGCGTGCCCGCCGCGCCGGGCCGCGCGGACAGCCGTGTTCCGGACGTGCCCGCGCCGGGCGATACGGGACGGGCGTCCGGCGCGTGACCGACGTCGATCCGCAGTGAGGCCAGGGTTTCGGTCTCGACCTTGCCGCTGCGCGTGTTGAGCCAATGCACCTGCAGAGCCGGCAGCTGGTAGCTGCCGGGGCGTTGCAGCAGATAGGTGATGCGTTGGCGCTGGCTTGCGGCGTCCGGGGTTCCAGGCTCGCCGGGCAGCGTCTCGACCACCGGGTCGTCGGCGTAGGTCGCGATGCCTTCGACGGGACGCGCGCGAAGGACCGGAAGCTGGGTCGCGGACATGGCCTCGCCGCGCTGAACGATGGTTCTCACCAGGGCATCGCCCGCCCGCAGGTTGCTGAGCGGACGATCCAGGTGTTGTTGCAGTCGATAGCGGGGCGAGGCGATGAGGTATCCGAGATGCGCCAACTCGGCCGGAATCCTTGCCTGCAACGTCAGCGGCCGTGATTGCACGCCTGCCCGGACTCGCCGATCGCCGTCGGCGAAGGCGACCTGAATAGGCAATGGCGGCACCTGCAGCCCGCCGGCGCGCAGGGGCACCAGCACATACCGCCGACGGATGCCTGAATACGCCACGCCGCCAATCGTTTCGACGACGTTTGCCCCGGCGGCCTCCGCGAGCTGCGCCTGCAGGCCGGCAAGGTCCAGGCTCGGCGGCAGCGTGACCGGGCCGGTGAACCATCCCGGAACGAGAATCGTGAGTTCCAGCATGACCGATTCCCCGACGTGCGCGACGGATTTCGACAGTTCGGCGCGCACGATCGGCCCGGGCGGGCTCGCGTCCGCACCACCGGCAGCGGCAGCGAGAAGCAGCAGGGCAAGCAGCATCAGGCGCCTCATGGCCTTCCCTCCGCTGCTTCTTTGCCTTGGCGGGCCGCTTCATCGGCGAAGCGCAGGCGCAGGAACTCGCCAGCGTCGTTGCGGAGCTGGCGCAACCAGCGCTCGGCGAGCGAGTCCGGATCGAGCCTTTCGATCTCGATGCCGCCCGCCCTGCGCTGCATCGGCTTCCGCTTGGTGGCCGGCTGCTGCGGCTCGCGTGCCGGATTGCCGCCTTGCGCAGAGTCCTCGGTTGCCGACCGCCGGCTGCGCTCGACGATCAGTTCGAGCACGATGCGGCGGTTTTCCGAGGCGCGTGTCCAGCCGGGCGCCACCGCCAGGGCCGCGTCGTACTCGGCGACGGCGTGTTCGAAGCGACCGAGGTGGGCGGCGACGTTGCCGAGGTTGAGGTGGCGGCTGGCGGCGTCGATGCCCGCCTCGGCAAACGCCGCCTCCGCGCAGGTGTAGTCGGCTGCCCGGAAGCACGCCGCACCGCGCCAGGCGGCATTCCGGAAGTGGCGGGCAGCGGCGGCAAAACGCCCTTCCGCGTAAAGCTCGGCAGCGGCCTGATCCGGGGTCTGCCACCAGTACTCAGGGGCGCGGGTCCAGTCGGGCAGGGCGACCCCGAACTGGTGACTTCCCGCGATGGTGAAGAACACCGCGGCGAGCACCGCGAGCAGTCGTTCGGCCGCTACCATCGCAGGCTCCAGCCACGCCGGGCGCCGAGCAAGGCGAGCAGCACCAGCGGCGCAAGAAGCCAGGTTCCTCCGTCGCGCCAACGGCTGTCTCCGTCGCGAGCGTTCCGGGCAGCCTGCAGCCGGCGGGAAAGCGCCCGATTGACCGCCTCCACGTCGCTACCATCGGCGTGCCAGCGGATGCTGTCGTCGGCCCACGCCAGGTGAGGCGGCGCATCCCTGGCGACCGTCCACACCACCGGCGCGATGGCCGGCGACAGCGTCCGCGGTGGTTCGCCGGTGACCAGCAGGACGCTCCCGACTCGGCCTTCTCGCTCGAGCAGGACGCCGGCGAGGGACAGGGCATCGTTGAAGCGCCCGCCCGCTGCGCTGGTCCGATGGGGCGGGGCCGCAGGCATCAGGCCGGGGTCGAGGACGTCGAGATAGCTGCGGATTGCCGCTGCGTCGGTGGTGAAGGGAAGCACGCGGTGGGCAGTGGCCCCGAGCGCGATCAATGCGATCCGCTCGTCGCGGCGCAGCGACAGCAGGTCGCGAAGTCTCAGGCGTGCGTGGAGCAGACGCGACGGAGGCGGTTCGGCGCGCAACATGTCTTCGGACAGGTCGAGGATGAGCACCAGGGCCGCATCGTCTTCTGCAAACGGGGGAGGCGTTCGCTCCCAACTCGGTCCGGACAGGGCGATGCTGCCCAGCGCCAGTACGGCGAACAGCCACGCCGCCGGCCCGAGCCGGGTGGCGCGCTCGGGCCGTACGAGCAGGTGTTCGAGGAGGTGGGGGGCAATGCGGCCACGCCACAACCCGCTGGCCCGCCGCAGCCGCCAGTGGCTCAGGGTCAGCAGCGCGGCGATCGGCACGCCGACGAGCCATCCGGGTCGCAGGAAATGGATCGTGAGCCAGTCAGGCATCTCGTGGCATCTGTCCGGTGGACCGGCTGCGGGGGTGCCAGCGCAGCCAGCGCCCCCGTAGCGCACGGGCGGACTGCCAGGCAAACAGGAGGACGATGGCGACGCCCAGCGGCCAGTGGAACACGTCGCGCTGCGGACGATGGCTGAGGGTCTCCTGGTTTCCGGCTTCGAGGGCATCAAGTTCGCGATAGACCGCATTCAGCTCGTCACCGCTTGCGGCCACCGCAAAGTGCCCCCGGGTGAGGCTCGCAATGGCCTGCAGGCTGGCCGTGTCCACCTTGTCCACCGTATTGCCCGGTTTGCCGAGCGCGACGGTGTGGACCACCACGCCGCGTTCGAGCGCAATGCGCGCGGCCGTCACCGGCGGCACCCGACTGCCGGTATCCGAGCCGTCGGTGAGCAGCACCATGACGCGGCTGGGTGCGTCGCTCGCGGCGAACAGCCTGACGCCGAGGCCGATCGCGTCGCCGATGCGGGTACGGGGGCCTGCCAGGCCGGTTCGAAGCTCGGCGAGCAGCTCGCGGGCGAGCGCATGATCCTCGGTGAACGGCACCAGCAGGTGCGCGCCGTCGGCGAAGACCACGAGGCCGATCCGGTCGCCCTTGCGGCGAGTGATGAATTCGTCGATCGTGCGCCGGGCCGATGCGAGTCGTTCAACCATCCGGCCGTCGCGGCCCTGCATGTCGCGGGTGTCCATCGATTGCGAAATGTCGATCGCCAGCAGCAGGTCGCGACGGGGGAGGGTCCGGGTGAGCGGCGCTTCGGTCCAGATGGGTCGGGCAGCCGCCAGCAACAGGGCGAACCAGCACAGTCCGAGTACGATGACTTCGGGAGGCGATATGCGGAGGATCACGCCGTCGGCGCGGGTCGGTGTGCCCGTTTCGCGGGCGAGCGCCTCGAAGAACGGCGCGTGCAGGGCCTCGAAACGGGATTCGTAGGGTTTCCGGATGCGGGCGAGCAGCAACGGCACTGGGAACAGCAGGAGCATCGCGGGCAAGCTCAGCGACAGCGTCGCCCCGCCGATCGGCCAGGCCCAGGGTTCGAAAAGCAACGCACTCATGCCGGGCACTCGTGATTGATGATCCAGCTTCGAACGAAGTGCAGGAGCGCGCTGGCGTCGGTGGCGGAGACCCGCTCGGGCGGCCAGTAAGCCGCGTCGCGCAGTAGCGTTTCAGGGAACGCCGGTTGCGACGCGGGGACGCGCGCCCGCAGGAAGTCGATCCAGGCGGCACTGTCGCTCGGCAATGGTGGATCATCCGGGCCGGCAGTGGTCATCGAACGGGCGCAATCGTGCAGGATCGCCAGCGCAGCTTGCAGGGTCTGCTGGTGGGGCAGGGCGTGGCGGCGGGCTTCCAGTCTGCGCAGACTTCGCAGCGCGGATCGGCGATAGCGGTCTCTTTGCCAGTGCCGCCAGGCCTGCTGACCGAGACGGATGATCAGCAGCAGCAACAGCACGGCGACCAGCCACCACCCGGGCGCCACCGGCCAGAACGATATCGCGGCCGGCTCGACGATGTCATGCAGCGTGGCCAGCCGCGCGAGTTCCTCGCGGGTCGGGCCGTGGGCGTTCATCGGGCGGCACCCAAGGCACGTGCCAGCTGACCGGCGACATCGCCGCCGGTATCGATGGGCACGCACGGCACTTCGAACTCGGCCCTCAGGCGCTCGAGAAAGCGCTGCCGCCGATCGAGCAGGCCATGCAGGGCTTCGCGGACCTGCGGCCGGCCGAGATCGAACTCCGCCTGCCTGCGGGTGTCGCTGAGCATCGCATGGGGCACCTGTGGCAGGGACATCGCACTGCGGTCCCACACCAGCAAGGCGACGACATCGTTGTGGCGGGCGAGGCGCGCGACGTATTTGCGGGTGTCCGGACCGATTCCCTGGAAATCGCTGATGATCACCACGAGCTGGTCGTGCGTGGTGCCGGCGATCGCCTGCGCCAGCACGCGGTCCAGTTGCCCTGGCGCCGGCTCGATCGATCGCCCGACGCCCAGCGCGTGATTGTGTTCGACCAGCGCACTCAGGATCCGCATCACGGTTCTGCGGCTGCGATGCGGCGCGATCTCGCTGACCAGCCGGTCGCCGAAGACGGTTGCCCCTACTCGGTCGCCGCCGGCGAGCACCTGCCATGCGATCAGACTGGCCAGTTCGGCGGCGGTGACCGATTTCATCTGCACCTCGGTGCCGAAGAACATCCCCAGGCGCTGGTCGACGACCAGGCGCACCGGACGCTCGCGCTCTTCGCAATAGACGCGGGTGTGCGTCTTGCCGGTGCGGGCAGAGACATGCCAGTCGATGCGGCGCACGTCGTCGCCGGGCCGGTATTCGCGCAGCTCCTCGAAGACCAGGCCGCGACCCCGCAGGCGCGATGCATGACGACCTGCGAGCAGGCTCGACGGGGGCTGGCGACCGGTCAGTCCCTGCCCTCGAGCCTGCCGCTTGAACG
Organism: Rhodocyclaceae bacterium; assembly: GCA_050303815.1. Taxonomy (GTDB): domain Bacteria; phylum Pseudomonadota; class Gammaproteobacteria; order Burkholderiales; family Rhodocyclaceae; genus Cognatazoarcus. The sequence goes on along the minus strand of JBNLCM010000046.1, from coordinate 25,279 downwards.
CCAGCAGCTCGCGCAGTGAGACGTAGACGCCGGCAGTGCCGGTGGCGCGCGACGTGTCCATGCTCAGAGGGGGTGGACGCGATCGAGCAGGGTGTCGATCGCCCGGTCCGGGTCGATGCCGGCGGCATCGGCCTCGTAGCCGAGCACCAGGCGATGCCGCAGGACGTCATGGGCGACGGCCCGGACGTCGTCGGGCGTCGCAAAATCACGGCCCATCAGCCAGGCATGGGCACGGGCGCAACGATCGAGCGCCACCGAGCCGCGTGGGCTGGCACCGACCTCGATCCACTCGGCCAGCTCGGGGCCATGCAACGCAGGTGTGCGGGTCGCCTGGACCAGATCGATGATGTAACGGTCGAGCGCGTCGCCAACGTGCACCGCACGGACGCCGGCTCTCGCCGCGAGTATGTCGTCGGCCCGTGCCACCGGTTCGGGTGTTGTGCCACCTTCCCCCGATCGCAGCAACCTGAGCATTGCCACCTCGTCATCGGCGCCCGGATAGGTCACCCGGACGTGCATCAGGAAGCGGTCTAGCTGTGCCTCGGGGAGCGGATAGGTGCCTTCGTGTTCGATCGGGTTCTGCGTCGCCATCACCAGGAAGACTTCCGGAAGCGGCCTGGACTCGCCCGCCACGGTCACCTGCCGCTCCTCCATCGCCTCGAGGAGGGCCGCCTGCACCTTGGCCGGCGCGCGGTTGATTTCGTCGGCAAGCAAGAGGTTGGCAAACACCGGGCCCGGATCGAAACGGAACTCGCCGCCGTTCGGGCTCTGGTAGAACAGCTCCGAACCCGTGATGTCGGAAGGCAGCAGGTCCGGCGCGAACTGGATTCGAGAGAAATGCACGTCCAGCGCCGCACCGAGCGTCTTGATTGCACGGGTCTTTGCCAAGCCGGGAAAGCCTTCCACCAGCAGATGGCCGTCGGCCAGCAGGCCGATCAGCAGGCGTCGGACCAGATGTGACTGGCCAAGCACGCTACGTTCGATCGCTTCCTGTAGTCGCAGAAGGGTGTCATGGGCTGCGGTTTCACGTTCGTGCGCCATGGAGTCTCCGGCCGCGTTGATTGGCGAAGCGCCGCGACTGCGGGCACCCGGTCCCGATGGAACCGTAGTCGGAATCTTGCGGCTCTACGCCGGCGGTTTCCCTCCCCTTAATGGGGGAGTGCTCAAGCCTGGCGGCTTGCGCCGCACCGGGGCGCGTATCATCGTGCGAAATCCCGCCGCGAGCGATCCGACCCGCCCCGTTTTCGCCATGCTCGATACCGCCAGGAGTTCTGCTTGCCGACTTGTGACCATGCTGACCGTGGCAGCGGCGCTGCACGCGGGTGCGGCATCGGCGCTTGCCGGCTCGATCGGAGATGAGGCAGCGCGTGGTGCAGCCGTCACGACGGATGTTCCGTCACCGGACTATGTCGGAAGCGATGCGTGTGCCCGGTGCCATCGGCCGCAGGCGGAAGCCTGGCGTGCGTCGCAGCACGCCATCGCCATGCAGGGGGCTCGGGGCAACGCGGTCAGGGCCGTCGCTGACGGCAGGCCGTTCAGCCATCGCGGGGGCGAGACGACGTATTCGACGAGGGGTGGTGCGCTCTTCGTCACCACCGCCGGGCGTGATGGCAAGGTGCGCGAGTTCGAGGTAAGCCACACCTTCGGCGACTATCCGTTGCAGCAGTACCTGGTGAGCTTTCCCGACGGCCGTCGCCAGGCGTTGGGCGTCGCGTGGGACAGCCGGCCGCGCGAGGTCGGTGGTCAGCGCTGGTTCCACCTGTTCCCCGAGGACGGAAGCGTTGCTGGCGAGCCACGCCACTGGGCCAGTATCGACCAGAACTGGAACTATCAGTGCGCGGATTGCCACTCGACCAATCTGCGCAAGAAGTACGACCCAGCAAGCGATCGGTTCTCGACGACCTGGTCGGAGATCAGTGTCGGATGCGAGGCCTGCCACGGCCCGGGCTCGAACCACCTTGCATGGGCGGATAGGCCGGACGAGGAGCGTTCGAAGACGGATGTCGCGGGTCTGACGGCTCGCCTCGACGAGCGACGCGATGTTCATTGGCGCCGTGACGGGCTGGTACCACGCCGCAGCGCGGCGCGGACGACGCAGCGCGAGATCGAGGTCTGTGCGCGATGCCATGCGCGCCGGGGCCAGTTCGGCGACGATCACTTTGCCGGGCAACCGTTTCTCGACGCCTATCAGCCGGCACTGCTGGAAACGGGTCTGTACTTCGTCGACGGCCAGCAGCGAGACGAGGTCTTCACCTATGGTTCCTTCCTGCAGAGCCGGATGAATCAGGCGGGGGTGACCTGTTCGGACTGTCACGAGCCGCATTCTGGGAAGCGGCGGGTCGAGGGCAACGGGCTGTGCACGCGGTGCCATGCCGCCGACCATTTCGATTCGCCGGCCCATCATCATCATCGCGAGGGCCAGGGCTCACAGTGCGTCGCTTGCCACATGCCTGCACAAACCTACATGGGCGTCGACCCGCGCCGCGACCACAGCTTCCGGATACCCCGTCCCGACCGTAGCGTCACCCTCGGCGTGCCCAACGCATGCGGCGATTGTCACGCCGAGAAGGGCGCGTCGTGGGCTTCGGAGGCGCTGCGGTTGTGGTATCCGGCGAGCGATGGCGGGGCGCAGGATTTTGCCGAGCGCTTCCGCCTGGCAGAACTGGAACGGCCGGACGCGGTACCCGGGCTGGTCGATATCGTTTCGGATCAGGAGCGCTCACCGTGGATCCGCGCCAGTGCCCTGCAGCGGCTGGCGTCACTGCATAGGTCGGGTGCCGCGAATTCGCCCGCGTTGTTGGAGGCGGTCGGCGCGCAACTGGCGGCAGCCGACGATACGCTGCGTTGGGTCGCGGTCAGCGCCATGGCCGGTCTTCCTGCTCGCGAACGCGCACGTCGTCTGGCGCCCAGGCTGAGCGACAAGCGCCGACTGATCCGGATCGAAGCCGCCAGGACGCTGGCCGGCGAGGCGGAAGAATGGCTGCCCAGCGCGGCGCGGCCCGCTTTCGAGGCTGCCCTGCGCGAATTGCTGGCCGCAGAGCGGTTCAACGCGGACCGCCCGGAATCGCATGCGCGCCTGGGTGACCTCCATGCGGCACGCGGGCAGGTCGGGGAAGCCGAAGCCGCCTACCGGCAAGCAATCGTGATCGATCGAAGCTTCGTTCCCGCCTGGGTCAATCTGGCGCGCCTGCTCGAAGGTCGTGACCGTCTGGAAGAGGCCGTGGCGCTGTTGCGGCGCGCAGTGGCGGGCAACGCCGGTTCGGCCGAGATCCAGCATGCGTACGGACTCGCGCTGATCCGTCGTGGCGCGAGAAGCGACGCCCTGCCATATCTGAAGCAAGCGGCAGCGCTCGATCCGTCTTCCGTTCGCATGGTCTATGTCTATCTCGTGGCAGTGCATGACATATCCGGCCGTTCTTCGGTACTGGAGCCACTGCGCGCCGCGCTCGGTCATCACCCGCAGTCCGGCGTACTGAACGAGCTGGGCGTCGTGTATCTCCTCGAGGCGGGAGATGCCGCGGGGGCGTCGCAGGCGCTGGCGCGACTGGCCGAAATCAACCCGCGGCGCGCAGCGCAGCTTGCCGAGCGCCTGGGCGTGGAGTAGGCGAGGGGGCGACGGCGATCCGTCGTGGCAGGTGGCAAGCGGCGTGCCGTGGCGACGCGCGCCGGACTGGTTTCGTTGCACACGCAAACGGTGACCGTCGCGCGACGAGGCGGATCGCAAAAGAAATTCCCCTGTCGGAACAATCGTCCCGACAGGGGAAGAGACCCAAATGGCGCGAAGAGGAGGGCGCCTTTGGGGAGGAGAGGTTGGTCGAATCAGAGGCGCGGAAATCGCTTTGCATATTCGACGACGGTCATCGACGACGACGCCATTGGCCGAAGATGATCTGGCCTTTATATACAATGAGTTAAAAGGTTCTTTCGCGCACCTTGGTTTGCCTGGCCGGCCCCGTCTTCAGAGTCGCCGGCAGCCCTGTTGCCACCAGTATCCGATGCGGGCGAGGCGCTTTGTCTCCCCCGATTGGGGGCCTTGGCGAATGGTGGTAGGCTGCGACGGTCGATGAGACCTCGCGAACCGATGGGAGTGCGACGTGCTTGACTCCAAAGTTCCGTTCCTGGCAACCAAGCTCCAGCCTCCGCGGCGAGTGAGAGGTGTGATTCCGCGCCCGCGACTCGACTCGCTGCTCGAGCAGTGCAGGGGGCGTCTGCTTACCCTCATCAAGGCGCCGCCCGGAAGCGGGAAGACCACGCTTGCGCTCGGATGGAGCGACGAACTGGCCGCCCAGGGCGCCCGGGTCGCGTGGTTGGCAATTGATCCCGAGGATGACGATCCGGACCGGTTTCCCCTTTATATTGCCGCCGCGTTGAACAAGGCTTGCCCGAGCATCTGGAACGTCAGCCGGGAAATGTCCAACCCGCTGCTGCGCTCGGTGGACTACCTGATGGCGACGCTGGTCAATGATCTGGCGGCGCAGCCGGACGAACTGTTCCTGTTCCTCGATGACTATCATCTGATTGCAAGCGAGAAAGTCCATCAACAGGTCACCCAGCTGTTGAGGCGTGCGCCCGACAACTTCCATCTGATCATTCTCGGCCGGGGCGAGCCACCGTTGCCGTTGAGCGAATTCCGCACACGGGACGAGGTCTTTGAAATCGACAGCTCGGCACTTCGCTTCGACGTCGAGGAAACCGCCCAACTGGCCAGAAAGGCGGGGTACGCAGAGCTGCCCGGCGAGGATCTGTGGGCGCTCAGCACCGTCACCAATGGCTGGGTGGCCGCGATGCGGGCGGTGATACTCTCGCTGCGTGAGCAACGCGATGTGACCCAGTATCTGAAGAAGTTGTCGGGGCTGTCGAAGCCCATTTCGGGTCTGTTTGCGGAGCTTCTCGATCATCTGCCCACCGACGTGACCCATTTCATGCTGCGCATCTCGGTGGTCGAGCGGGTCTCGGGCACGCTCGCAGAGTCGCTGACCGGGCGGACCGATGGCCAGGCGATGCTCGATCGGATCGAGCAGCAGCAACTGTTCCTGGGCGTGCTCGATCAGGACGGCCTTTGGTTCGCGTTTCACCCGCTCTTTCGCGACTACCTGCAGCGGCGCCTGCAGGGAACCTTCGGGACCGAGGTCCTGACATTGCACAGCCGCGCCGCCAGTTGGTACTCGACACGGGGCATGTGGGCGGATGCGGTCAAGCATGCCCTGGCGGCCGGCGACTCGACCCAGGCTCTGGCGTGGATCGATCAGTGCGCGATGGATCTGGTCGGCAGTGGGGATGTATTCACACTGATGTCGTGGGAGCGTCAGCTTCACTCGTATGTCCTGAACAGCCCGAGCCGGCTCCGCCTGGCCCTGGCGTGGGGCCTGGGGCTGGGGATGGCCCTCGACGAGTCGGACAGGCTGCTCCGGGGGGTCGAGGCCGAATTGGACGATGCGACCGGTGACGAAGCGGAATGGCTGAGAGTCGGCTGTCGCGCCTTGCGATCGATGATGCTCGCGTTCCAGGACGACACTGAGACCGCGGGCCAGATCGCACTGTCATGTCTTGCAGAGCGACAACTCGATGGCTGGCTGCAGCACGTGCTGATGACGATCGTGGCGGCTGCCTATCTCGATGCACGGCGATGGAAGGAACTGTACGCACTGCCTCAGCCGAGCAGCGGTGCGACCGACGATGCTCGATACCGCGTGACCTCGGCCTATTATCTGAGCATCCTCGGCTCGGCCGAGTTTATGCAGGGCCATCTGGAGCGCGCGGCCGATTATCTCGAAGACGCCGCGAATCTCGATTCCGAGTCCGGCGGGGTCAGCATGATCACCGCGATGGTCATCGGCAAGCTCGCTCAGGTCCGCTACGAGCAGAACCGGCTCGAAGACGCCTTCAGGCTGTATCCGGTGCACCGGGACGCGATCACCCTCGTCGGGTCGGTGGATTGCCTGATCGGCTCATACCGGGTCGGACTGGCCCAAAGCCGCCGCGCGGGAGATATCCAGCGTGTTCGGGCTTTGCTGGACGAGGCGGAGCGCCTGTTCGTCGCGCGTCGCTGGTATCGCGCGGAAGCGGCGATCCTTGTCGAGCGGGCACGCATGGCGCTGGAGGACGATCGCCTGATGGAGGCGAATGGTTGCATCGAGCGGCTCGAGGAACTGGTCGCGGTTTCCGAGGGTTGCCCCGCGACCAAACGGGTCGAGATCTTTCGCCACGCGGCATTGGCCAAGGCCTGGGTGCGGATGGCGGAGGGGCGCGTCGATAGCGCCGTCGAATACCTTGAGCCCCAGCTCGACATCTTGTGCACGACCGGCGAGGTGGTCGAGCAGGTACGTTTGAGCACTGCGATGGCTGTGGCGCATCTCGAGTCGGGGGATGAAGCGCGCGCGCGGACGGCCTTTCTGGAGGCTTGCCGACTGGCTGCGACCTCGGGCGCGATCCGGCCGATCCTGGACCAGCCGGTGTCGCTTGCGCCCTTGCTGGACCTTGTCCGCAAGGGGCTGCCCGCCGAACTGAAGCCGGTGTTCAGTGGCATCGAACGAGAAGTCAGCCGGGTCGACAAGGAAGAAACCGGAGCCGCCGCACCGGCCGCGGAGGCCCTCAGCCCGCGCGAACGGCACATCCTGAAGCTGTTGGCGGAGGGCAACTCGAACAAGGAAATTGCCCGCGCCTTGAGCATTGCGCCCGAGACGGTCAAATCCCACCTCAAGCATGTCTATTCGAAGCTCAAGGTGGATAACCGTGCTCAGGCCGCCGCTCGCGCACAGTCGTTGCTGGACGGCGTCTGAGCCGGACCGGTCAATAGCCCCCGCGGGTGGCGGGCGTGGCCTCGCCGGTTTCTCCCCGAGCGATCGTCAGGGCTTGCTGGGCGCCGCTGCGGATGAAGCTGATGTCGGTGCCGATCGATGCGAAATCGAAGCCTTCGCGCAGTGATTTGGCCGCCAGTTCCGGCGTGTAGCCGAAAATGCCGGCCGCCCGGCCATGAGTCTTGCAGGCTGCGAGAATCGTCGAGATGGCATCGCCAAACCGGGGGTCGGAGAAGCTGCCGGGGGCGAGACCGAGGCCAAAGGACAGATCCATAGGGCCGACAAACAGACCGTCGACACCATCTACTGCGGCGATCTCATCGACGTTTCGCAGTCCTTCTTCGGTTTCGATCATCGCGACGCAGGCAATCTGCTCGTTCGCTGTGGCGAGGTAGCCGAGGCCTTCCAGCATCGCGTCGCGCATCGGGCCGCAGGAGCGCGACCCCTGCGGCGGATAGCGGCACGCGGCGACCGCCTGCCTGGCGTCCTCGGCCGAATTCACCAGTGGCACGATGACCCCCCGTGCGCCGGCATCCAGCGCCTTGCCGATCTGGTCGGCCTGGTTGGCGGCGACACGGACCAGGGGCGTGATCGGCAGGCCGCATATCGCGGGAAGGAGTCGCGTCAGGTCGCTGTAGTCCATCAGGCCGTGCTGAAGGTCGAAGCAGATCCAGTCCACTTCCATGCGGGCCAGAACCTCGGCCATGTGGATGTCGGGGAGGTTGGACCAGATACCCAGGCTGGGCTCTCTGGTGCGCCACTTCTGCAACGCGCGGTTTCGCATGGGACAGGTCCTTGTTGGGTTTGCTGTTGATCGATGAGTCTCAGCCGCACAGCCGGTTGCGCTCGTTTGCCAGGCGGACGAGCAGCGGCGCGGGCGTCCAGAATGCCGGGTCGCCCCAGGCGTGCTCTGCAAAATCCTCCATGAACTGCAGGATTTCATTGATGCCGACGGTGTCGGCAAAATACATCGGTCCACCACGGTCGCGGGGGAATCCGTAGCCGGCAACGTAGATCGTGTCGATGTCGGCGGGCGTGAGGGCGGGATTGTCCTCGAGAATTCGGGCCCCCTCGTTGATCAGCGCGAAGACCAGCCGGTTAACGATCTCTTCGTCGCTGATCTCCCGGCCGGTGTTGCCGATTTCGGCTCTGTGGCTGGAGATCAGCGCATCGACCGCCTTTTCGGGAAGTGGCCGGCCTTCGCGCGACTCGTAGCGATACCAGCCGGCGGCGGTTTTCTGACCGAAACGGCCCATCTCACACAATTTGTCGGCGATTCGGGAATACCTCATCGCCGGCTGCTCGATATAGTGACGACGACGGATTGCCCAGTGCAGGTCGTTGCCGACCAGATCCATCAGCCGCAATGGGCCCATCGCCATGCCCCAGGCTTCCATGGCCCGATCGATGCGCTCGACCTCACAACCCTCGTCGATCAGAAACAGCGCCTGGCGCCAGTACTGGTCCAGCAGTCGGTTGCCGGACAGCCCATCGCCTGCCCGGGAGACGAAGACCAGCTTGTCGAGCGCCTTCCCCAGCTTCACGGCGGTGGCTAGGACGTCGTCCGACGTCTCTCTGCCCGCGACCACCTCGAGCAGTGGCATCTTGCGCACCGGACTGAGGAAATGCAGACCGACGACATCGGCCGGCCGGCCCGTGACATCGGCGATCTCGTTGACACTGAGGGTTGAGGTGCTGGTTGCCAGGATCGCCCCCGGCTTGAGGAGGCGGTCGAGCTTGCGGAAGACCTCCTGCTTGAGGTCTCTTTCCTCGAAGACGGCCTCGATCACGAGGTCCGCGTCACGGATCGCTTCATAGTCGACGGAACCCGTGATCGGCCGCGCACGATCGCCGCGCTCCCGGGCCGACGGCGTCGTTCCTTTGGCATCGTTCTCGGACGCGGCGGCAATCGTGCTGAGCGCGGTGTCGATCGCCGCCCGTCGCTTGTCGATCAGGGTCACCGGGAGGCCCAGCCCGGTGAGTGCTGCCGCGATACCGGTCCCGATGATGCCGGCACCGACGATCGCAACGCGCTCGAGCGACCGCGCGGTTCCGCTGCCGGCGAGGGTGGATGCATGGTCGGCGCTTGTTTGGCACCAGGTGGCGTAATCACTCGCAGCAGAGATCGGGGCTTGTGATGCCTGGTCCAGCAACTCCGGCGCCTGGTCGTCTCCCGCTGCGAGCGAGCGCGCCAGTTCGGCTGCCAGATCCTCGATGCACCGCCGCGCCGGGGTCGACTCGGGATGACGCGACCTGGCATCGATCAATGCGCGTTTCATGATCCCAGTGGCATCGCGTCGGTCGAAGCCCAGTTGCCTGGTCGGGCGGGGTGGGGCGGCGGTCACCACCAGGTCCTCGGCGAACGCCATCGCAGCGGCTCTCGCATCGCCGGACACCAGGCGGTCGAGGAGTTCGCCGTCGAGTTCGGGTGCCGCAACCTCCTCGCCCGAGAGAATCAGCTCGAGCGCCTGCGCGAAGCCGATCAGCCGCGGCAGCCGCGTCGTGGCACCCAGGGGGGGGAGCTGCCCGAGCCGAATGTCCGGCAGGGCGACGCGCGTGTCGTCTTCGGCAACTCGGTAGTGGCAGGCCAGGGCGAGCTCGAAAGCCGCGCCGGTGCAGGATTTTCCGAGGGCGCAGACGACCGGGATCCGGGATGCCTCGGCACCGGCGATCGCCCAGCGCAGTGCGGCGGTATCCGCTCTGGTTTGCGGGGCCAGCGGATCTCCGTCGTCCAGCAGCAGGACTATTGCCGAAACCGAAGGATCAGACTGCGCATTTGCCATGGCTTCGCATAGCTGGCGCGCACGGACCTGCTGGGCTTCATCCTCGGCAAGCATGCGCAACGACAGGATGGCCAGCTTCCCATGCAGATCGTACGGTGGCTTGATCATGCCGAACTCCCATAATTTCCACGCTTGCATGTCCCGGGTATTGCATTCTTTCAAGCGAAGCGCGTGATGCGAGCCTTCAGATTATTGATTCCCGTTTGAAAGCAATCTCCCCCGAATGGGGGGCATCGACGCGAATGAGCGACTCCGCTCGCAGAAAACAAACAGCCGGTGACAATCAATGCCACCGGCCGCCAAGGTCTCCTGCCCAATCGCCTATTGGCCGATACGGCGCAAGGCATTCGGCTGGAAGTCACGCAGCTTGCCTTTCATGCCGAACCTCATGGTGCTGTCGGACTCATTGTCCAGGCCCATCATCAGATAGGCACCGTTGGTCAGGTCATGGTACGAGTTGTATCGTGCCGAGCTCACTGCCGCGTCATAGAATTGGATCTGGCCGTGAATATGCACGCGCCAAAGGTCGCCACGAGCGTCGTAGGCGTCTTCCCAGACCACATTCCAGCTGTCCTCGTCGAGCAGGAACACGCGCTTGCTGAAGTTGTGGCGCTGGCCTTCCTTGAGCGTCGCTTCGACGACCCAAACGCGGTGCAACTCGTAGCGCATCAGATCCGGGTTGGCATGGTTGACGGTCAGGATGTCATCGAACTTGTACTTCTTTTCTCCGACTCGGTAGGCGTTGTACGGGATGTACATCTCCTTCTTGCCAACCAGCTTCCAGTCGAATCGATCGGGCGCACCGTTATACGCATCAAACCCGTCGTGGAAGCGCAGACCGTCGCTGCCGTCGGCGATGCCGTCGTAGGCAATGTCCGGCGCGCGCTTGACGCGACGTTGTCCCGCGTTGTATTGCCAGGCCGACCGGGACTCCTTGGCCTGCTCGACCGGTTCATGGACCAGCACGATGGTGCCCGCTAGGCTGGCAGGCTCCAGCGTCCGGTAGCGGAAGAAGAGCAGTCGGTTGTCCTGTGGCTCGTCCATGTTCTGATTGAAGATTCGCAGTTCTTCGGTGATGGTCTTGTAGTACTTGCCATTGGGACGCACCGGGATCTGGATCTGCGTCCGCTCCAGACCACCGCCCAGGTAGCGCAGCGGGTGGTTCCAGATCGCTTCGAGGCCATTCTTCGGAATCGGGAACGGCGTGGTCGAATTGACGCGCCCAGAAAGCCCGAAGCCGTCCAGCTCGATCTGGGTGGCCTCTTCCTTCACCGTCGCGGCCACCTCCGGGGGCACCGCGGCGGTACGGCGCGTCTGATACACGGGCATCTTGAAGGTCGGGTATTTCTCGAGCATCGCCAGCGCACCGGCAGGCAGCTTGTCCTTGTACTGGGCCGCGTTGGCCGCAGTGATCGTGAACTTGACCTTGTCGTCAGGGAACGGATCGCAATACTCGACGCCCGGCTTGAAGCAGGCCGGGGGTGTGATGAGTCCGCCGGTATATTCAGGAATCGTGCCGTCCGCATTGCCGGCGACTTCGCCGCCCAGCGGGGTGAGATCCTTGCCGAGACGAGCGACTTCGTCGGCGGTCAGCTTCGCGTACGTGGGCATCGCAAGCAGTGCGGCGATGACGGCTATGCCAACGCGGTTCATGTTCATATTGGTCATTTTCTACTCCTCCTGATTTAGAACTTGTACGAATAGGCGACACCGACGTTGTCGTGGTCCCTGAACAGGTTCCACTTGCCGCCGTAGCGCGTGTAGTTGAGGCTCACGGTGTGCTGCTTGTTGAGGTCGAACAGGAAATTGAAGCCAAGGACTCGACGGTCTTCCTGGAACTGGCCATCGAGGGAGGTGCCGTCGACGTCATGCGCGAAGAACACCGTCGGCTTGAACTCCCAGCCGGTACCGAACAGCGACGAGTAGGTGAGCTGGCCGCGCAGGCGGTAGCCCCACGAGAAGTCGGTCACGAAGCCATCGTTCTTGCACCAGTGGCGGGCGGCGACATCGGCACAGGGGTCCGATGAGGTGATCGAGGGCGACTGCGCAGCCGGGCCGTTACGGCCGAAGCGCGGATTGCCCGCCTTCTCGAAGTCCGGCACGTTGTTCCACTCGAAACCCACCTCGCCCAGCATGACGAACTGCGTTGCGCCCAGTGCGGAGGCCAGACCGCCCAAGGTATTGACCGCGTTGACCGTGAATTGGGTCTTGTTGAATCGCTCGTAGAAGTCGAAGTCCACGATCTCGCCGACCTTGCCCGCGAACTGCTGCTGGAACTGATCACTCAGCGGCCCTTCGGTGCCGAGCGAGTTCTTCATGTCTTCGGCGTAGTAGTTGACCGGAATCCCTTGGTGCCGGCTCAATTCCGCACCGACCGACCAGCCCAGCACATTCGACGCGGCCGAGATGCCGAACACCTTGATGTTGTCGAAATAGTTGAACTGCATGGTGGCCGGCTCGATCCCGGGAACGCCGGCATTGCCCGCCAGCGTCACGAAACCGCTCGGTCCAACCTCGCCACGTGCGGTCACCGCCGGTAGGGCCGCGGACACGTTCATCGCGTAGACGCCGAATTCGGTGTCGATCGACTCGACCGGGAAACGGAAGGCCAGACCCCAAGCGCCCGCCTTGCTCGGCTCCTCGCCCTCGGTCTGCTTAACAGCCGCAATCGGGCCTTCCATGGTGGCGACGTTGCCGGTGGCTGCGACGGCAGCCGCCTCGAGCACGTTACAGCCGCCGGGGATGGCGTCGATCGTGGCGTGCTGATCGTTCCAGTAGGTGCCGCAATACTCGATGGCGCTGGGCTCCCACACCAACTGGTAGAAGCCCTCGACATTCATGCCGCCGGGCAGATCGGCACTGGCCTGCAGGGCGAAGGTCGGCAACAGGGCTTCCTTGATCTCCGAGCCGGCGCGGCGTGCGGCCGAGACGTCGATCGCGTTGTGCAGATTCATGCCGCGGATGAACAGACCCTCGCCCCAGTTGATGACCTGCCGGCCGAGTCGTACCTGGGAGTAGGCCTCGCCGATCTCGAAGTCCTGGGAGACGTAGGCGTCCAGCACATAGACGCCCGAGAAGCGCGACAGGGTTGGTGCGCCGCGGTCTGACAGCGGCTGATTCCAGCGTGTCGCAGGGTCGGCCGCCGCGCGCGTGTCACCCCAGGCCGCCATGTTGCCCCACGGCGTGCTGCCGTCCTCGAGTTGCCTGTCGTACCAACCCTTGGCGCTGATCAGCAGGCCGGTACCGCCCCGGCTCAAGCGGAGCTCGGTCAGGAACCGGTACACCTCCGAGTACATGTCGCCCTTGTCGTAGTTCAGGTTGCCGATCCGCTTTCCGGCGCCGCTGGCCGGATGGCTGGCAGGATCGCCATCGACCATGCCGAACGCCGCGGCGTTGCTGGGCACCAGGTCCCTGTCCTGGTCTTCCATGCGCCACGAGGCGCCTGCCGAGAGGGTGGTGGTCCAGCTGCCTGTCCATCCGCTCTCGGTATCGATCTGGACCGCGCTGGCACTGCCGGCAAAGCTGGCCAGGACGGCCGCCGCGACCCCAGTGCGGCGCCAGGTCTTTTTCGAGTGATTCATCTCCCTACTCCTTTGGTGAGTGTGCTTAATGGGTGCGTCTCGGGCCTGCCACCGAGGCCGTTCGAGACTTGGCTATGCGTTGAATTGGGCTTGCGCTTTGGGCTTGACCAGCCAGGCCGCCAGGGCCGGCAGCAGGAAGATCGCGCCGATCATGTTCACCAGGAACATGAAGGCCAGCAGGATCCCCATGTCCGCCTGGAACTTGAGTGCCGAGAAGGTCCAGGTGACGACCGAGATGGTCATCGTCACGGCGGTGAATACCGAAGCCGTGCCACGCTGCTTCAGGGCGATCAGGTACGACTCCTTGAGCGAGAGGCCGCGCTCCTGCATCTCGTGCTTCATGCGCTCGAACAGGTAGATGCCGTAATCGACCCCGACACCGACCCCGAGCGCGACCACGGGCAGCGTGTTGACCTTGACGCCAATGCCGAGCGTGGCCATCACCGCGTTGCACAGCAGGGTGACCAGGCCCAGCGGGATGACGATGCACAGCGTGATGGCGAGCGAGCGGAAGGTCAGCAGGCAAAGCGCGGAGACCGACGCGAACAGGGCGAGGTTGACCCACTTGTCGGCGGCCGACACCGCCTCGTTGGTGGCTGCCATGATGCCGACATTGCCCATCGCCAGCTTGAATTGCAGGTCCTCAGCGGGGTTGGCCTGCTGGAAGTCCTTGACCTGGGCGACGATGTCGGAAATCGTCGTCGCCTGGTGGTCCCGGGTGTAGATCGAGATCGGCATCAGCTGGCAGCCCGGCGCCATGTACTCGGTGCCGGCGCGATTGGCAACCACCACGCCCTGGGCGATCTGCGGTGTGGATTCCGGAATGACGTGCCATTTGATCGCGTTCTCGCCGTACTGCTGGATCGCCACCTTGATCACGCTCGGCATGCCGACCACGCTCTGGACCCCCGGGTTCTGGCGCATCCGGAACTCGAAGTCGTCCATGACGTCCAGCACCTCGCGGTCCGAGCAGGGCGAGTCCGAACCCGTGGCCTCGACCAGCACCTGCATCTGATCGATACCGATGCTGAACTTGTCGGTGATCCGTTCGACATCCTGGTTGTAACGAGAATCCGGACGGAGCTCCGGCACGCCCTTGCCCAGATCGCCGATCTTCAGATCCTTGGCGACCATCACGCCGCCGGCCAGCAACACCGCGCCGACGATCAGCGCCGGGATCGATCCGCGGCGCGTGGCCAGCGGTGCGACCTTCTCCCACAGTGCGTCGCCGGCGGTCTCCTTGCCGGAGAGCTTCTTGGCCGAGTTCGCCGAGATCTTCATGTAGGAGAGCAGGATCGGCAGCAGCATCTTGTTGGTGACGATCATCACCGTCACACCGAGGGTCGCGGTGAATGCCAGCTCCCGCACCATTTCGATCTCGACGAAGGCGATCACGAGAAAGCCGATGGCGTTGGCGAGCAGGGCCATCGCGCCGGGAACGAACAGCTTCAGGACGCAGATGCGGGAGGCGGTGACGCCGTCCGCGCCCCTCAGCGTCTCGAGCTTCCAGGCGTTGGTCATCTGGACCGCATGCGAGACCCCGATCGAGAAGATCAGGAAGGGCACCAGGATCGACATCGGGTCAAGCGCCAGCCCCAGCAGCGGGAGCAGGCCGAGCAGCCACACCACCGGGACGATCGCGCATACCAGTGCCCAGGTGGTCAGCATCAGCGAACCCGAGTACCAGAGGAGCACCACGGCGGTGATCGCGAAGGCGATGCCGAAGAACAGCAGCACGCCATTGGCACCGGCCGCGATGTCGCCGATGGCCTTGGCGAAGCCGATGATGTGCAGCGACACCTCGTCGTTCTCGTACTTGGCGCGTATCGCCTCGAGCTGCTCGGCGACGTTCTGCAGATCGAGTCGTTCGCCGGTATCCGGATCCAGATCCTGCAGGCTGGCGGAGACGATCGCCGAGGTGTGATCGTTGGCGACGATGCGCCCGACCCAGGACGACTTCAACACCTTCCCACGGATCGCTTCGAGTTGCTCGTCGGTACCGGAGAAGTCGGACTCGATGATGTTGCCGCCGCGGAAGCCGTCTTCGACGACCTCGCTGTAGCGCACGTTGGCGGAGAACAGCGAGGTCACCGAGCTGCGTTCGACCCCGCGCACGAAGAACACCTCGTCGTTGACCTGGCGAAGCGTTTCCATGAACGCCTTGTTGTAGATGTCACCTTTGCGGCTCTGAATGGCGATCAGCACCTTGTTGGCGCCGCCGAACGCATCCTGGTTCTCCAGGAAGGTCTGCATGTACTCATGCTCGAGCGGCAGCATCTTCGAGAAGCCGGCTTCGACCTTCAGGTGGGTGGCGCTGTAACCCAGCACGATCGTGATCAGGATGAACAGGATCAGCAGCGGCTTGCGCAGGTGGAAGATCCAGAAGGTGGCCCGCCCGATGAACCCCTTGGAGAAGTGCTCCTCGGTCAGATGCGGGTCGTCTTCGATGTGCATGTCTAGGCTCATGGTTGATCTCCCTTCAGCTTTGCTCGGCGGGGAGGTCGATGCGCCGGATGCCGGCGACGCCGACGCCGATCAAGTCGCCGTCCTCCGTTTCGACGACCTGAGCGAGATGGATGCCGTTGTTGACGGAATGGGTCTTGAAGGACGCGCCGTCATCGGTGCTGATGGCGAGCAAACCGTTGTTGCCGACCAGCACGACGCGTCCATCCCGGAGAACGGTGCTGCCGTTGACGGCGCTGATCGTGCCGAGCGGGACATGGGTCCAGCGGGCGCCACCATCGGTCGAGCGGTATACGTTGCCGCGCATGCCGTAGGTCACCAGCGTGCCGTTTTGGGTGATCACCGCACCGAAGAAGGAACCGATGTAGGGACTTTCGATGCGCTGCCAGGACTTGCCCTCATCGCCCGATGCTGCGAGCGTGCCCGACTCACCGATGAGAATCAGCTTCTGGTCGAGCCGGACCAGGTCCATGATGTGCCGATCGAACGGCAACTGTTCGAACTCTTCCTCGTCTTGTGCGGCCTGTTCGTCACTGGCGACGTCGCTCTCGGCGTCGACTTCGTCGAGCTTGAGTTCGTGACGGGTCCAGGTCTGTCCGCCGTCGTCGCTGGTCAGATAGAGGCCGAAAGTGCCGTACGCGATGAATCGTTTGTCGCCGACGTGGGTGACCCCCATCAGCGAGTCGCTCCCGGCCTCTTCCAGGGTGATCGGCGTCCAGTTATTGCCGCCGTCACCGGTGCGGAACAGCGTTGCGCCGTGACCGACCGCAACGCCGGTTGATGCGTCGGCGAAGGCGATCCCGGTCAGCGTCCGGTTGGCGGAAGTCACGTGAGGCGACCAGGATTGATCGGCGGCCGAAGCGGACCAGATCAGACCGCGTTCGCCGACGGCGATCAGCTTGCTGCCATTGCGAGTGATATCGAGCGTCAGGGCGCGGGCGGGGTCGAACCGAGCTGCCTCCGTCGGCGGCTTGTTCGCCTTGACCTCGTAATTCGGTCCGCAACCCAGCACCAGTGCCGCTACAAGCGGCAGTGCCAGCCTCGTTCCCACCATAGTCGTCTCCTCGCTATCGCCAATTGCAGCAATCGCCTTCGATTGCCGCGTTGGGTTTGATGTCTGCAAATCGTGCTGCGCCCGTGATTGCCGATGCGCCCACCTGTTTGTGGATGCAATGCTTGCTCTGGGGGCGCCCTACAAGAATCCCCCTAATGGGGGGAGGGGCAGTGAGCTCGACGGCTCGGCGATTCGCGGCTCCGGATGCCTTGCATTCCGCTCGATCGGTGACGAAAGCCGGGTGTTGCCCCATTTGGGGGATGCATCGACCAAGCGGCAAATGGAAAGCTGAGATGGCCGGTCTATGCCGTGCGCGGAACCGGAATGGACCCGGTATCAAGAACAAGGCTCGAGGAGATTCAGATGAAGAGATCGCGCGTACTGATGTGCGTATTGATGTTGACCGTGAGCCTGCTTGGCAATGGCGCGTCGGCGGCCGACGGCAGGAAACCGAATATCTTGGTGATCTTCGGCGACGACATCGGCTATATGAATATCTCGTCCTACGGCGGCGACATCATGGGTGTGCAGACGCCGAATATCGACCGCCTGGCGAATGAAGGCATGCGCCTGACCGCCTTCTATGGCCATCCGAGTTGCACGGCCGGGCGGGCGGCCTTCATCACCGGGCAATTGCCGGTGCGCACCGGCCTGACCCTGGTGGGACTGCCCGGCTCGAACACCGGGCTGCAGCCGCAGGACGTGACCCTGGCGGAAGTGCTCAAGACGCAGGGGTATGCCACCGCCCAGTTCGGCAAGAACCACCTTGGTGATATGGAGTCCAGCCTGCCGCACCGCCGGGGGTTCGACGAATTCTGGGGCAACCTATATCACCTTAATGCCCAGGAGGAGCCCTTCGATGCCGACCGCGCGCGGATCATGGGTGACAGCAAGGCCTTCCTTCCGCGCGGAGTCGTCTCCGGCATGGCCGACGGCCCGACGCAGGACGAAGGCCCGCTGACCCCCAAGCGGATGGAAACCGTGGACGAGGAGATTCTGGCCAAGTCGAAGGATTTCATCGCCCGCCAGGTCGAACTGGGTAGGCCCTTCTTCCTATGGCACAACACCACGCGAATGCATGTGTTTACGCACCTGAAGGATGCGGTGAAGGGGCGTTCGAGGGCTTCGGCGAGCGACAACTACGGCGCCGGGCTCGCCGAGCATGACGGCCACGTCGGCGAACTGCTTCGGCAACTCGACGAACTCGGGATCGCCGACGACACGATCGTCATCTACACCACCGACAACGGCGCCTATCAATACATGTGGCCGGAAGGGGGTACGTCGCCGTTCCGCGGCGACAAGGGCACTACCTGGGAGGGCGGCGTGCGCGTACCCGCGCTGGTGCGCTGGCCGGGCAAGGTGAAGGCGGGCGTGGTGTCGGCGGAAATCGTGGCCATGGAGGACTGGTTCCCGACCCTGGCCAGGCTCGCTGGTGAACAAGACGTCGCCACCAAGCTCAAGAAGGGCCAGCAATACGGGGCAACGACCTACAAGGTGCATCTCGACGGCTTCGACCAGACCGATTTTCTGACCGGCAAGAGCGACAAGTCAGCGCGCAATCACGTCTTCTATTACGACGAGGGTGACCTCACCGCAGTGCGAATCGGTCCCTGGAAGATCAGCTTCGCGTCAAAGCGAAACGGCAAATGGGACGATGCATTGCAGCCGTACGGGCGCCCCACCATCACCAACCTGCTGATGGACCCGTTCGAGCGTCAGGATGGCGATGTCAACCGCGCATGGGTGGAAGGCAAGGGTTGGGTGTATCTGCCGGCCTTGAAGCTGATCCGGGAGCACCTGGCCTCGTTCAGGGAGTTCCCGCCGCGACCGACCGAGTTGAAGGGCGATTTCACCCGCGTGATCCGCAGCGCCATGCAGAAGATGGAAGCCGCAAGGCAGGGCGGGGCCCAGTGAGTTTGGCGGCTCCGGCCGTGCGTTTCCGGCGGGTTCGCTCCCTGCCCGTGACGGCCGTCTCAGGACTCGAGCAGCACGGCGATGGCGCAGTCGCACATCGCATCGAGACCGCTCTGGTCCTTGTAGACGCCGTCGTTCTGCAGGCGGCTCAGCCCGTGCAGGGTGCTCCAGGTGACTTGCGACAGGCGTTTCGGGTCGAGGCGTTCGGACATGATGCCGGCTGCCTGCAACTGTTTCACCATCTCGCGCAGGCGACGGAAGCTGCTGCGGGCGCTGGCGCGCAGCGCGTCGTTCGGGTTTTGCTGTTTCCAGATCGTCCGGCTGAACATCAGGTCGTAGAGCTCGGCGTTCTGGGTCGCGAAACGCACGTAACCATGCACGAAAGCGCCGAAGCGTTCCTGCGGTGAACCGATCGCCGGGTCGACCGCGGCGTCGATCAGGTGGTGCATGGCCTCGAAGCCTTCGGCAACGATCGCGCAGATCAGGTCGTTCTTGTCGTCGAAGTGGTGGTAGAGGGCGGTGCGCGATACGCCGACCGCGTCGGCAAGTTTGCGCAGGGACAGCGCCTCGATACCGTCTTCACGGACCATGACGCGTGCGGCGTTCAGCAGACTGCGGCGCAGATCGCCGTGGTGGTAGGGCGAGTGTGGAGGTGTTTTGGTCATGTGGACTGAAATAGCAAATCAATCTTGACGATGTCAAGAAAAAGCCATAACTTGACGGTGTCTAGTTAGCGGTCGAACCGAGCGGGGCCCGATCGGGCACCGGTCGCAATGAGAGGAGAAATGTGTTGACCAGACCAATCGTAAGACGAGCGGCCGTTCTGGGCGCCGGGGTAATGGGAGCGCAGATCGCCGCCCATCTCGCCAATGCCGGCATCGACGTGCTCCTCTTCGATCTGCCCGGGACGCAGGGCGATCGAAGTGCTGTTGCGAAGAAGGCGCTCGGCGGGCTCAGGAAGCTCGATCCGGCGCCGCTCGCCAACCGGGACAAGCTGAAGTACATCGCGGCCGCGAACTACGATGAGGATCTGCCGCGGCTGGGCGAGTGCGACATGGTCATCGAGGCGATCGCCGAGCGCATGGACTGGAAACACGCGCTGTACGAGCGGATTGCCGCCCACCTCGCACCCCATGCGGTGCTTGCGTCGAATACCTCGGGGCTGTCGATCGAGGCCCTGGCACAGGGCCTGCCCGAGGCCCTGCAGCCGCGCTTCTGCGGCATCCACTTCTTCAATCCGCCGCGCTATATGCGCCTGGTCGAGATCATCGCGACGGCCCGCACCGATCAGACCATTCTCGACACGCTGGAGAGCTGGCTCACCTCACACCTCGGCAAGGGTGTGATCCGCGCCCTCGATACCCCCAACTTCGTCGCCAATCGCATCGGTGTGTTCTCGATCCTCGCCGTGCTCCACCACACGCACGCCTTTGGCTTGGGCTTCGATACCGTCGATGTGCTGACCGGGCCGAAGATCGGTCGCCCGAAGAGTGCCACATTCCGCACCGCCGACGTGGTCGGCCTGGATACACTGGCGCACGTCGTGCGGACCATGCACGAAACCCTCCCAAGTGATCCCTGGCACAGCCATTTCCAGTTGCCGGCGTGGCTCGAGGTGCTGATCGACAAGGGCGCGCTCGGCCAGAAGACGCGCTGCGGCATCTTTCGCAAGGCGGGCAGGGAGATTCAGGTCCTGGACCTCGACACGCAGGACTACCGAAAGTCGGCCGGCGAGATCGCCGACGAAATCGCGACGATCCTCGAGATCGAGTCCACGGCCGAAAGGTTCGCCGCACTGCGCGCGTCCTCGCATCCCCAGGCGCAGTTCCTGTGGTCGATCTTTCGCGATGTCTTTCACTATGCAGCGGTGCAACTCGAGCATGTCGCAGACAATGCGCGCGACCTCGATATGGCCATGCGCTGGGGTTTCGGCTGGGCTCAGGGACCATTCGAGACTTGGCAGGCAGCGGGCTGGGCGGAAACGGCACAGGCGATCGCCGCCGACATCGCTTCCGGCCGCGCGATGAGCGACGTTGCACTACCGGCATGGGCTGCGGATCCCGACCGTCGCGGTGTGCATTCCCCGGACGGTTCCTATTCGGCGAGCCGGGACGCCAATGTCCCGCGCTCGGCTCTGCCGGTGTATCGGCGCCAGCTCTTTCCCGAGCGCGTACTGGGCGAAGCGGCGGTGTTGCCGGCACAGGCCGGGGAGACGCTGTTCGAGAACGAGGGCGTTCGCCTGTGGCGCCTGCCGGCCGTCGACGGCGGCATCGGCATCCTCTCGGTCAAGTCGAAGATGCACGCGCTCGGCGACGAAGTGCTCGACGGCGTGCTCGCCGCCGTGCGCCAGGCCGAACAGACGCTCGACGGCGTGGTGGTCTGGCACGAGGCGCCGTTCGCGGTCGGCGCCAACCTGCAGCAGGTATCCGAAGTGCTGGCCGAAGAGCGCTTCGATCTGCTCGAGCAGACCGTCGAGAAGTTCCAGCGTACCTCACAGATTCTCAAGTACGCGCAGGTGCCGGTGGTCGCCGCGGTGCAGGGCATGGCGCTGGGGGGCGGCTGCGAGTTCGTGATGCACGCCGACAGGCGCGTGCTGGCGCTCGAGAGCTACGTCGGCCTGGTCGAGGCCGGCGTCGGGCTGATTCCGGCTGGCGGCGGCTGCAAGGAGTTCGCGATTCGCGCGGCCGGGCTCGCGGCGCAATCGGCGACGCCGAAGGAAGTGTTCGCCTTCCTGCAGCCGGCGTTTCAGGCGATTGCCATGGCCAAGGTCGCGAAGAGCGCGCACGAAGCGATCGACTACGGCTTTGCGCGAGCCGGCGACACCGTCCTGTTCAACGCCGACGAGCTGCTGTGGGTGGCGATACGGCAAGCCCGTGCGCTGGCCGATGCCGCCTACCAGGCGCCACAGATGGCGCGTGGCATCCCGGTGGCGGGCAAGAACGGCATCGCCACGCTGGAAATGATGCTGGTGAACATGAAGGAGGGTGGAATGATCTCCGCCCACGACTACCGGGTGGCGAAGGCCGCAGCGACCGCGCTGTGCGGCGGCGAGGTGGAAACCGGAAGCCTGGTCGATGAGGAGTGGCTGCTCACCGTCGAGCGCCGCCTGTTCGTCGACCTGTTGAAGACCCCCGAAACGCAGGCCCGCATCCGGCACATGCTGGAAACCGGCAAGCCGCTGCGCAACTGATCGGGCGAGGAGAGCACGTAATGAGCAAACAGATTCAGGACGCCTACGTCGTCGCTGCCACCCGCCTGCCGGTCGGCAAGCGCAACGGCATGTACCGCAACGTACGGCCGGACGATCTGCTGGCGGCGGCACTGAAGGCCGTGGTCGGCCAGGTGCCGACGGTCGATCCGGCACGCATCGGAGACGTCATCGTCGGCTGCGCGATGCCGGAAGCCGAGCAGGGCATGAACGTGGCGCGCATCGGCGTGCTGCTGGCCGGCCTGCCGAACACCGTGCCCGGCTACACGATCAACCGATTCTGCTCCTCGGGGGTGCAGGCCGTAGCCGACGCTGCCAACCAGATCCGCCTTGGGCTCGCCGACGTGATGATCGCTGCCGGCACCGAGTCGATGAGCGTGATGCCGCAGATGATGGGCAACAAGGTGTCGCTGAACCCGGCGGTCTTCGCGGGTGATGAGAATGTCGGCATCGCTTACGGAATGGGCCTCACTGCCGAGAAGGTCGCGCGACAATGGAAGATCTCGCGCGAGGCACAGGATGCCTTCGCGCTGGCGTCGAACCAGAAGGCCTGCGCGGCAATTCAGGCGGGCCACTTCGATGCCGAGACCTCTCCCTTCGCAATCCGCGAAAGCCTGCCTGATCTGGCGAGCGGCGGCGTGACGGTGCGCGAACGCACCGCCGAACGCGACGAGGGGCCGCGTGCCGACGCCTCGCTGGAGAAGTTCGCCAGACTCAAGCCAGTCTTTCACGCGCGTGGATCGGTGACCGCCGGCAACTCGTCGCAGATGTCGGACGGCGCGGGTGCGGTGATGCTGGTTTCAGAGAAGGTATTGAGGGAACACGATCTGACGCCGCTGGCGCGCTTCGCAGGCTTCGCGGTGGCCGGCGTGGCGCCGGAGATCATGGGCATCGGGCCGATCGCGGCGATTCCGAAGGCCCTGGCCCAGGTCGGCATTCGCCAGGACCAACTCGACTGGATCGAACTGAACGAGGCCTTCGCCGCGCAATCCTTGGCGGTAATGCAGGAGCTGGAGATGGATCCGGCCCGGGTCAACCCGCTGGGAGGGGCGATCGCTCTCGGCCATCCGCTCGGGGCGACTGGTGCGATCCGCACCGCGACCGTCATACACGGCCTGCAACGCACGGGCGGGCGCTACGGCATGGTGACGATGTGCATCGGCACCGGCATGGGCGCAGCAGGCATCTTCGAGCGGGTCTGAGCAACGCCCGTCATGCGCACAGGACGGGCCAGGCCACGGCCTCGCCCGCCGGGCGGCACGGACCGCCATACGACAAAGGAATCGAACATGAGTGACTATCGCGCCCCGATCAAGGACATGCGCTTCGTGATGGACGAACTGGCCGGCCTGGCTGAAATTTCCCGACTGCCCGGCTGCGAGGAGGTGACGCCGGATCTGGCCGATGCGGTGCTGGAAGAAGCCGGCAAGATCTCCAGTGGGGTGCTCGCACCCCTGAACGGGACCGGAGATCGCGAGGGCTGCACGCTCGGCGAAGCGGGGGTGGTCACCCCGCCGGGCTGGAAGGCGGCCTACGCCCAGTTCTGCGAGGGCGGCTGGAACGGCATGAGCGCGACGCCGGACTTCGGCGGACAGGGCCTGCCCAATCTGCTCGGGATCGCCGCAAAGGAGACCTTCGCATCCGCCAATGTCGCATTCTCGATCGGGCCGCTGCTCACCGCCGGCGCGGTCGAGGCTGTGCTCGCCTGTGCCAGCGACAGCCTCAAGGCCACCTACCTGGAGAAGATGATCTCCGGTGAATGGGCCGGCACGATGAACTTGACCGAACCGCAGGCCGGCTCGGACCTCGCCCTGGTGCGCTCGCGCGCCGAGCCGCAGGGCGACGGCAGCTACAAGCTCTTCGGCCAGAAGATCTTCATCTCCTACGGCGATCACGACATGACCGACAACATCGTGCACCTGGTGCTTGCCCGCCTGCCCGATGCGCCTGCCGGCGTGAAGGGGATCTCGCTCTTCCTGGTGCCGAAATTCCTGGTCAACGACGATGGCTCGCTGGGCGCGCGCAACGACGTGCACTGCGTCTCCATCGAGCACAAGCTCGGCATCCACGGCAGCCCGACCTGTGTGTTGAGCTACGGCGACAACGGCGGGGCCACGGGTTTCCTGCTCGGCGAGCCGAACCGCGGCGTCGAGTACATGTTCGTGATGATGAACGAAGCCCGCCTGGGTTGCGGCGTGCAGGGCTTCGCGCTGGGTGAGCGTGCCTACCAGCAGGCGCTCGCCTATGCGCGCGAGCGCAAGCAGGGGCGCGATGCGTTGACCGGCGAGGAGCTCGCCTCCATCGACAAGCACCCGGACGTTCGCCGGATGCTGATGCTGATGAAGTCGCGCGTCGAGGCCTGTCGTGCGCTCGCCTACTACACTGCCGGCCTGCTCGATCGTGCCCACCGCGATCCGGACGCGGATGCGCGCAAGAGCAGCCTCTATCTGGCCGAACTGATGATTCCCATCGTCAAGGGCGGCAGCACCGAGATGGGTATCGAGGTGACCTCGCTGGGAATCCAGATTCATGGCGGCATGGGCTATGTCGAGGAAACCGGCGCGGCACAGCACTGGCGCGACTCGCGGATCGCGACGATCTACGAGGGCACCACCGGCATCCAGGCCAACGATCTGGTCTTCCGCAAGTTGATGCGCGACCAGGGTGCCACCGTCAAGCGCCTGTTCGGCGAGATCCGGTCCACCGTCGGCACGCTCGGCGAAAGTGAACGCGCCGAGCTGCGCGCGATCGGCGAGAAGCTCGCCAATGCGCTCGACGCCTGGCGTGAGGCAACCGATTGGCTGGCTGCCAATGCCAGGGGGAATCTCGGTGGCGCCTTGTCCGCCGCCGTGCCCTACCTGCATCTGGCGAACACCGTCGCCGGCGGCTGGATGATGGGCAAGGCGGCTCTGGTGGCAGCGGCGCGGCTCGCGAGTGGCGAGGGCGACCAGACCTTCTACCGCACTAAGGTCGCCACCGCCCGTTTCTACGCCGACCAGATGCTGCCGCAGGCTGCTGCCTTCGCCGATACCGTGATCAGTGGCGACGCCGCGTTGGCCGGCTGCGGAGACGAACTGTTCGGCGAAATCCAGGCCACCGTCGGGGCCCTCGGCGACAGCGACCGCGCCGAACTGCGCACGATCGGCGAAAGGCTGGCGAACGCGCTCGACGCCTGGCGTGAGTCGACCGACTGGCTGGCTGCCAACGCCAAGCGCGATCCTGGCGGCGTACTGACCGCCGCCGTGCCCTACCTGCATCTGGCGAATACCGTCGCAGGCGGCTGGATGATGGGCAAGGCGGCTCTGGTGGCAGCGGCGCGGCTCGCGAGTGGCGAGGGCGATCAGACCTTCTACCGCAACAAGGTCGCGACCGCCCGCTTCTACGCCGACCAGATGCTGCCGCAGGCCACGGCTTTCGCCGCTACCGTCACCAGCGGCAATGCCGCAATGGCCGACTGCGGCGACGAGTTGTTCGGC
>JBNLCM010000045.1:0-8762 GCA_050303815.1 Rhodocyclaceae bacterium | reverse complement strand
ACATCAGCGCGCGGCCGATCGCCACCATCTGCTGCTGGCCGCCCGACAGCGCCGTGGCCGGATTGCGTCGCCGTTCCGCCAGGATGGGAAAGAGATCAAAGACCCGCCGCAGGCTCCACGGGCCCGGCCGTCCGGGGTTGGCGCCGAGGATCAGGTTCTCCTCGACGGAGAGGCTCGGAAACAGACGCCGTCCTTCCGGCACCACAGCGATGCCACGCCTCACGATGTCGTGGGGCGCGCGGCCGCCGATGGGTTCGCCGTCGAAACGGATCGCGTCTTGCGAGACGCGGTTGAGTCCGGTCAGACTGCGCAGGAAGGTGGATTTGCCGGCTCCGTTGGCGCCGATGATGGCCACCACCTCGCCATGGTCGATGGCGAACTCAATGCCGTAGAGCGCCTGGAAGTCGCCGTAGAAGGCGGTCAGTTGCTCGGTGTTTAACAGATTCATGCTTCGATCCCCATGTAGATCTCCTGGACCTCGCGGCTGGCCATCACCTGTTGGGGCTCGCCGTCCTTCAGCAGCGTGCCGAAGTTGATGACGATGAGGCGGCCGACCACGGCGAGGAGCGCATGCACGACGTGCTCGATCCACACGATGGAAACCCCCTCCGCCCGGACGACCCGGATTGTTTCCACCAGAGCTTGGGCCTCGTGATCGGTAAGCCCGCCGGCAATCTCGTCGAGCAGCAGCAGCTTCGGACGGGTGGCGAGCGCGCGCGCCAGCTCCAGGCGCTTGCGGTCCAGCAGCGTGAGAGCACCCGCCAGGTGGTTGGCTTTTTTCAGCAGCCCCGTACGTTCGAGGATGGTGACGCAGTGCTCGGTGGCTTCCGCCTCGCTCAGATCGGCCCCGAACATGGCGCCCACCAGGAGGTTCTCGAACACCGTCATGCCGGCGAAGGGATGTGGCACCTGATAGGAGCGCGCGATGCCCTTGCGGCAGCGGGCCGAGGCGGTCAATCCGGTGATGTCTTCCCCGTCGTAGGTGATGCGGCCGGCATTGGGGCGGACGTCGCCGGTGATGAGGTTGAACATCGTGGACTTGCCCGCCCCATTGGGCCCGAGCACGCCCAGCGCTTCGCCCTCGGCGAGCGAGAAGCTCAGGTCGTCGGTGACCTTGAGGGAACCGTAATGCTTGCTGACCGACTGCAGCTCGAGGAGTGCGCCCATTCGCTTTTCCTCCTCAGGCGCCCAGCAGCTTCAGCTTGTCCTGGACCGGAATGGCCGGCGCCAGCGAGTTCTCGACAACCACCAGGTCGTACTTGAACCTGCCGCCCCTGCGCCATTGGCCGCCGACCAGAGGGGTCTTCGCCACGTTTTTCACGGGCCCGTTGCCCCAGGCGACGTGGCCCACCATGGTGTCCAGCTTGGTCGCCGCAACGGCATCGCGGATCGCCGCCGGGCTGTCGAGATCCTTGGCACGCTTCAGGACATCCACGGCGATTTCGAAGAGGGCATGGGCGAAGCCCAGGGGCTGGGTCCATTGTTTCTTCGTCGCCGCCTCGTAGGCGTCGGCGAGCTGGCGCGCGTCTTGGCCGGTGAGGGAGGACTTGAAGGGGTGGTTGGGGGTCCACCACACTTCGGTGGACAAGCCTTCGCCGTTGGCACCGAGCGCCTCCACGGACGACGGGAAGAGCAGCGCCTTGCCGACGCTCGCCACCTTGGGCCGGAAGCCTTTTTGTGCAGCCTGGTTCCAGAAGGTGGTGAAATCCGGCGGAATCGGTACTCCGGTTAGGATCTCGACCTTGGCTTCCTTGTACTTGGCGATCTGTGCCGAGTAGTCTCCGGTGAGGTTCTGGTAGCGACCCGGATCGACGACGGTGTAGCCGTCCTTCTTCAGCGCAGGAGGGAAGCCCCGCGTGGCGTCGCCCCAGGCGTTGCCGTCGCCGTCGTTGGGCCACAGGGCGCCGACCACCTTGTTGGTGGTCACGCTGCCCCACATGCTGGCGAACACCGTGACGATGTCCTCCAGACCCCAGAAGAAGTGGTAGGTCCACTCGAAGCCCTTGTCGGGATTGCCGCCGCGGGTGAAGAACCACGGCTGCCAGGGCGCCACGGTGGAGATGCAGGGCTTGCGGTTCAACTCGCACTGGTCGGACACTGGATTGGTGGTCTCCGGCGTTGACGACACCAGCATCAAGTCGACCTTGTCCCTGACGATGAGATCGCTCGCCACGCCGGCCGCGCGGTTGGGATTGGACTGGCTGTCCTTGACGATGATCTCCACCGTGTACTTGGCGCCGCCGATGGTCAGGCCGTCGGCGAAGAAGCGCCGCATTTCTTCGATGACGAAGCTGTCCGCCTCGGCGAATGGCGCCAGCGCCCCGGTCTTCGGAGTCACAAATCCTATCTTCAGCTTGCGACCCGACTGAGCCCGGGCCAAGCCGGCGAAGCCGGTCGCGCCAGCGATGAGGGCGCCGCCGCCCAGGGTCTGCAGGAAGCGGCGGCGGCCGATTGCGCCCCGCGGTTTGTTATCGTTGTCGAACATGTTCGTCTCCTTTGGAGTACTCATTGGTGTTCTGTGACCGCGCAGGCGCCTAGGCCTCGTCCGGCGGGCCCCCGGCATAGGCCATTCGAAGCAGCTTCAGCACCGCCTCTACGTCCACCGGTCTGGGGTTGAAGTAGGGGTTCTGGGTGGCCAGCCGCGCCGCCTCGTCGAGCTGGCCGGCCGTCATACCCAGCTCGTGCAACGAGGTCTTGAGACCCAAGGCCCGCACCAGGCGCCACAGGGCCGGGCCGGCCTCATGCGCCCCCTTGGCGCCGAGTGCGCTCGCTACGCGGGCGAGGGCCTGCGGCGCCGCCGCGTGGTTGAAATGGGCGGTGTAGGGAATGACGACGCTGTGGACCTCGGCATGGGGCAGATTGAATGCCCCGCCCAGCGTGTGGCATAGCTTGTGGTGGATCGCCATGCCTACCGAGCCCAGGCACGTGCCGGCCAGCCAGGCTCCGTAGAGCGCATCGTAGCGGGCCTCCATGTCTTCGGGATGATGGACGATCGTCGGCAGCGAGCGCGCCAGCGCCGCGATGCTTTCCTCGGCCATCAGGCTGACGATGGGGTTGGCGTTCTCGGCGTAAAGCGCCTCCACCGCGTGGGCAATGGCATTCATCCCGCTGGCGGCCGAGACGCCGGCCGGCAGCGTCACGGTGAGCTCCGGGTCGTAGATCACGGTCCGCGGGAGGACACGCGGGTCCTTGCCGGTGCGCTTCACCCGTCCTTCGGTCAGCCCGTAGATCGGCGTCATTTCCGAGCCGGCGTAGGTGGTGGGCACGGCGACGATGGGCAGGCCGGAGGCGAGCGCGATCGCTTTGCCCAGGCCCACCGTGGAGCCTCCGCCTACGGCCACGCAGCAGTCAGCGCCAAGCCGCGTCGCCTCGTCCTGGGCCGCCGTGGCGGTCTCGACGGGCACGTGCATCACCGCCATGTCGTAGATCCCGACCGAACGGCTGCCCAGGTGCTGCGCCATGCGCTCGGCCAAGGGGCGCTGCTCGGGCGTGCACAGCACCAGGGCCTTTTCGGCGCCAAGCTGGGCGACTTCCTCGGCGAGGCGCGCGACCGCTCCCGGCGCGAAGATCACCCGCGAGGGCCGACCCTGATAGATGAACGGTTCCATCGCGATTTCCTAACGCTGGAAGTGCGGCGGAATCTTGGCGTCCACGTTCACCCACACCGAGCGCGCCTCGGTGTAGTCGTGCATCGCCTCGAAGCCCATTTCCCGGCCGTAGCCGGACTTGCCCACCCCACCGAAGGGGGAGCCCGGATTCACCCGCTTGTAGCTGTTGATCCACACCATGCCGGCGCGGATGGCCGCGGCGGTGCGGTGGGCGCGTGCGAGACTTGTCGTCCACAATCCGCTGCCTAGCCCGTACTCGGTGGAGTTGGCGATGGCCAGGGCTTCCTCGTCGTCGCGGAAGGTCGTCACCGTCACGAAGGGGCCAAACACCTCCTCCTGGGCGACGCGGTCGGTGGCCTTGGCGCGCACGATGGTTGGTTCGACGTAGCAACCTCGCGCCAGCGCCGGATCGGAAGGCGCCTTGCCGCCGGCCAGCACCTCACCACGCTGTTCGCGGGCGATCGCGACGTAGTCCAGCACGCGGTCGCGGTGCTGGGCCGAGGTCAGCGGTCCCATTTCCGTCAGCGGGTCGAGGGGGTCGCCCAGACGGATGGAACTGGCCAGGCCGCAGAACTTGTCGAGGAAGGCCTCGGCGATGCGCTCATGCACAATGAGGCGCGAACCGGCGATGCAGGCCTGGCCCTGATTGTGGAAGATCGCCCAGGCCGAGCCATTGACCGCGGCGGTGAGGTCGGCGTCGTCGAAGACGATGTTCGCGCCCTTGCCGCCCAGCTCCAGTTGGACGCGCTTGAGGTTGTCGCGGGAGGCTTCGACAATCTTGCGGCCCACCGCCGTCGAGCCGGTAAAGGAGATCTTGCCGACTTGCGGATGTTCGGCCAGCCGTTGCCCGGCGGTGTGTCCATAGCCCGGCACGATATTGACGACACCTTCGGGAATGCCCACCTTGGCCATCAGCTCGGCAATTCGCAGGGTGGACAAGGGGGTGATTTCGGAAGGCTTGAGCACGACTGTGTTGCCCGCCGCCAGCGCCGGCCCCATCTTCCAACTGGTGAACATCAGAGGGAAGTTCCACGGCACGATCTGCCCCACCACGCCGATGGGAGCGCGTGTCACGTAGTTCAGGAAGCCGGCCTCGACTGGCACGACGCTGCCCTGGAACTTGTCAGCCATGCCGCCGAAGTAGCGAAAACAGGCCGCCGTGCGGCTGACGTCGATGGCGCGGGCATCGCGGATCGGGTGGCCGGCGTCCAGAGCCTCGATACGGGCCAACTCGTCGGCGTGCTGCTCGATCGTGTCTGCGAGCTTGAGCAGCAAGCGACCGCGATCGGCCCCCGCCAGGGCGCTCCAGCGCGGGAATGCCCTGTCCGCCGCGGCGACGGCGCGATCGACGTCCTCCGCCTTGGCCTCGGCGATCTGGGTCAACAGGCTGTTGTCGTGGGGGTTGCAGACGTCGATGGTCGCGCCGTCCGCGGCATCGACGAACTCGCCGCCGATAAACAGTTTGTTCGAGAAATTCACGTGGCGCTCCTTAATCTTTATGCTATCGACATAATTTCGGCCGAGGCCCATCCACGCCGGCCTTTTCTGGGCCAGTCGAGGGCGATATCAGCGGTGGGTTGTCGTCGGGCGGATCAGCCGCGTAGCGGCGTGATCCGCCGAATCGGGCTCAGCTGAACTCGATCGGATAAGGCTTGAGGTTGCCACGCTCGTAGCGCTTGGGCAGATCCGGCGTGGCGTTCTCCCACACCAACAGCATGGAGCGCTTGGTCGAATAGCCCTGGTGGCGGATATCCGCCGGCATCGCGGCGACGTCGCCGGCCTTCATGGTCAGCCGGGCGCGCGGTGAGCCGTCGTTCTTGTCGCCGATCTCCCAGATGATCTGGTCGGAGAGCTGGATGAACCACTCCACCCGGTCATTGCCATGGACGATCGGCAGCACGTACTCCTCCGTGGTCGGGCAGAACAGGCTTTGCTTGCACACCGAGGTTACCGAGGGATTCCAGGTGACGTCCGAGCGCGAGAGGTACTTGAACAGATTGAAGGCATGCAGTTCCCCTTCGAAGCCCGGCTCGGCCACGATCTCCGGCTCGTCCTGGGGCACATCGGCGAAGGCGCGGTTGACCGGGAGGTCGTCGCGCAGGGGCGAGTCCCCTTCCAGGCCCGGCATGCGCCGCGTCGCGATGCGGCTGCGATCGATGGCGGCATCATTGTCGCCGTGCTTGGCGCCGAAGGCCGTGCCGGTCTCCTCCGGGGCGGCGAAGGGATCGAAACCTTCGTTTACCCAGTCATGCAGGATGGCCTTGAAGGTGGCCATAATCTGGGGCGTAGGGAAGTTCTCGGTGTAGTCGACGCCGGCTTCCTTCATCACGCCGTTGAAGGCGCCGCAGTAGAGGTCGACGCTGCCATAGTGATTGCGCGTGCCGAGCACCGCATCGAAGTTCACCCAGCCGTAGAAGAAACCCCACGCGACATCGCGCATCACGGCGCGCAGGAAGGCGTCCGCCGACATCGTGTGCGAGCGGATCTCGCCATTTGCCGGCCACTTGATCCCCACGAAATATTCGTCGCGCGAAAACTCGAACTGCCCCAGCTTGAAAGTCTTGTAGCCCGTGACTGGATTCGCCTCGGTTGCCATGACGTTTTCCATGATGCTCATCTCTTCAACTCCTCGGTTTCGATCCATGTTTGGTTTGCGCCTGTCATCACTTGATGCAGATCTCGCCCCACTTTTCGACGGACAGCTCGCCGCGGATGGTCTGAAGCATGATCACGCCCGGCTGCGCGGATTTGAATCGGTAGGCTGCTCCCTCCGGCAGCAGCGCCTGGTGCCCGCGCTTGAGATAGATCGCACCCATCCTGCGGCCGGCCGGGTTGGCGCCGGCCTTGATGGTGCCTTCCTTGGCGGCCGGGACGACGGCCTCGGGCTGGTCGAGCTTCATCAGTTCGACCTCCACGTAGCCCTCGAGCACCACGGCGAATTCGTCATGGGCCGCGGCGAACCATTTCGACTGGCCCTCGGCGCGCAGGATCTCGATGACATACTCGAGATTCTTGGCCACGACGACCTTTTCGTAGGGCTCCGAACGGGAAGCCACGTCGAAGACGTTGGAAAACGCGTAGTGCTTGGCGTCGCCCTTGATGACCTCGATCGAACCGCGCTCGAAGTTCGAAAGCGAAGCAAAGTGCGTCGTAAACTGGTGGCTCATACCTTCCTCCTAGGTTGCCGCGTGCCCGCTTGGCTCGGGGCACTTGCGGAATCGAAATCTTGTGGAGGTGACTGTACGGCCGCGCCCCTAGGCAAAAAAGGGGCAATCGGCGACTGGATCATTCGGGAATTGCGAATGCTGAAGGCTGATGCGTGTAGTCCCCGACCCGCTCTCGGGCAGGGCTTGCAGACCTTCACACCGGTGGCAGCACGACTCCCGCCGCTGCCAGCTTGGCGTCCCACTCCGGCTCGCCGGCGTAGATCGACAGCAGATAGTCGATAAACAGGCGCACCTTGAGCGTGTGTCGATGGGTCTCCGGAAAGACCGCCAAGACCGTCAAAGACGCCAAGGGGTAATCGGGCAGCACCGGCGCTAGGCGCCCGCTCAGCACATGCTCGGCCGAGGTCAAGGTGGGAACGCAGACGATGCCCGCGTGACTCAGGGCGTAGTCGCAAAGCAGATGCACGGAGTTGGATTTGAGCGCGGCCGGCAACGTCAGCTCGACCACCTCGTCGCCCTTGTGGAAGCGCCAGTGGTTGCGTGTCGGGTAGCGGTCGTAGAGGCCCAGCTTGTGCTCCTGCAGATCCTCCGGGCGCCGCGGCGTGCCGTGCCGGGCCAAGTATTGCGGACTCGCCACGAACATGCGCCGCAAGGGAAAGAGCTTGCGCTGGACCAGCAGCTCGTTGGCCGGACTGAAGATCTGCAGGGCCATGTCGAAGCCCTCTTCGACCGGATCGATCACCCGGTCGTTGACCACCAGATCGACGGATATCCCCGGGTAGCGCGCCTGGAACTCGTTCAGTCGATGCGACAAATGGCCCAGTACCAGCCCCGGAAGGGCCTGCACGCGCAGCACCCCGGCCGGCGAACCCTTGGTCTCGCGCATGCTGTCGGTGATGCTTTCGATGCGCACCACCAGTTCCGCGCATTCCTTGTAATAAGTCTCGCCCACCTCCGTCAGGCGGACGTGGCGTGTGGTGCGATGAAAGAGAGGTACTTGGACGTAGTCCTCGAGCTGTTTGATGCGCACCGTGACCACCGAAGGCGCCACGTCGAGCTGCCGCGCGGCCTCGGCGAAACTGTGGGCCTCGGCCACGCGCACAAAGGCCTGAATACTGAGGAAGCGGTCCATTTCCTTTCCTTCTTGCCTGAATCTAGCTATGAAGTCGCCTAATCGAGAGGCGCAAGAGAGTCGCCCGTGCGCCGCCTACATTCTGAATGAACCGTCTCCCTCAGGATCTGGGCCAAGCGCCGCACGCCAGGGCCGGCGAATTCGGGATCGGCCAGCACCAGATACAGTTCGATGAAGCGCTCCCCCTTCCTTCAAGACAGGGGGCTTGAGCGTCCCGCTCTCGAGCTCCGCACGGATCCGATCCTCCGGAAACCAGGAAAAGCCCAAGCCGGAGCGCACGGCTTCGATCGAGCTCGCCATCTGGCTCACGGTTCAGCGCTGCTCGACCTTGATCGAGGCCGCCTGTCGGTCGCGCACGGCGCCGCTGTCGCGCACAACCAAGTGCCGGTAGGCGCGCAGGTCGCAATACTGTCCGTTGGCGCCGAATTTTGCCCACCTGTTTGCACTGAATTTTGACCAGGGGCCGATAGCCACTTGTCATTGAGTGGCTGTGGATAAGTTTAGCGAAGGAAGGCTCGCGCTGGGAAGCGGCGAAGGGCGTAGCCTGAAGTGATGGGGTACCGCATGGCCGAGGGCGTTCGCTGAGACGACTTCGACGAGGCCTTGCAGGCGGTGCGCGATGTCGGCCCCGGCGGCCACTATCTGGGCCATTCGCACACGCTGGGCAACTTCGAGCGCGCCTTCTTCATGCCGAAGCTGTTCGACAACAATTCGTTCGAGCAATGGCAGGTCGATGGTTCGGTCGAGATTACCGCGCGGGCCATCGAGTACGCCAAGAAACTGTTGCACGAGTACGAGGAGCCGAAACTCGACGATGCGACGGACGGCGCCTTGCGAGATTTCATTGCAAGGCGC
>JBNLCM010000044.1:0-58721 GCA_050303815.1 Rhodocyclaceae bacterium | reverse complement strand
AGAGTATGACCCATCTGGTGCCATCCGGCACACGGAACGGATTCACGAAAAAAGCCCCCTCCGACAATCCGGAGGGGGCTTGGGGGCAGCTTGGGGCTGGAGGTGGTCAGGCAGCTTTCTTGGCAGCCTTGCCGACGGCCTTCACGGCAGCGCCGGTGGTGCTGGACACGTTGGCTTCGGCGATCTCGACGACCTTCTTGGTCGCATTGGTGACGTTGTCGTAGGTGGCGTTGGCGGCAGCGATGGCCTGCTTGACGGCGGCAACGGCGACGTCCGAACCAGCGGGCGCCGACTTGGACAGCTCGTCCAGGGCGATGGCGACCGACTTGTTCAGCTCGGCGATCTGGCCATCGACAATCTTGCCGACTTCTTCGCCGCTATCGACCAGGATGCCGTACGCGCTGCGGAAGTAACCGACGGAGCTGGCCAGCGTGGGCTCGACCAGGCCGGAGGCCAGGGTCACGACTTCCTTCGGGTCCTTGACGGCCAGCAGGGCCTCGAGGTTCGAAGCGGTGTCGGTCAGGCCGGCACGCAGGGTGTTGAGGTTCAGGGCAACCAGGCGCTCGATGGTGGCCAGGCCCAGCGATGCGAAGCTGGAGGCGGTCTCGAGGGAAGCTTTGTTGGCGGCGGCGAATTTTTCGGGGGTAACGTACATGGTAATCTCCTGAATAACGGACTCGGATGGGGTTTCTCTGTCAGCTCACATCTCGTTTGCTGCACTGCACAATTTCAGTCTGCATCAACAGCTTTCCCGTGTCAACATCTTTTTTGTGCACCGCACAAATCAGCCGTCACCCAGCGTCCTCACCCGGTTGATCGCCAGCGCCGCCGCCGCCGTGCGGGTGCCGACCCCCAGCTTCTCGAATATGTGCTCAAGGTGCTTGTGAACCGTCCGCGGGCTTGTCCCCAGGATCTCGCCGATGTCCCGGTTCGTCTTGCCCTTGATGACCCAATAGAGCACCTCGGCCTCTCGACCGGTCAAACGGAAGGCGGCCGTCAACGCCTCGATGATCGCGGCGCCGGACTCCTCCCGCATCACGATCAACCACTCACCTTCCGTCGTCCGGTCGTGCAGCGTGAACACCAGCCGCTTCGCCCCCCGCGCCAGCGAAAGCGGCGGCACATCCCGCCCCTCCCCGCGCTGATCGATCGCGCTGGACAGCCAAGTGGCCACGGCAGGGGGCGCGTGGTCGCCGACCGCCAGCTCGAATGCCTGCAGCAGCTGGCGCGCCAGAGGCGTCTGCCAGATGATCCGCCCGGACTCGGGCCGCATCGCGAGCGTTGCCTGCCCGTAGGCATCCAGCGCGCTTCGGGCCTGTTTCATGAGGCGGGCCGCCTGCATGTGGGCGGAGATGCGTGCCAGCACCTCCTTGGGTCGAATCGGTTTGGTGACATAGTCGGCGCCACCCGCCTCGAAGGCGGCCACCACGTGCTCGGTCTCGGTCAGACCGGTCATGAACACGATCGGAATGTGCTGCGTGGCAAAGTCCGCCTTCAAGGCCCGGGCGACCTCGAAGCCGTCCATGCCCGGCATCATCGCATCGAGCAGGATCACGTCGGGCAGGGACTGGCTGGCCCGCGCGAGCGCCGATTCGCCATTGGTCGCCACCAGCACCGTGTAGCCGGACTCGTCGAGGGCGTCATGGAGCACGGACAGGTTCTCCGGCACATCATCGACCACCAGCACGAGGTCGGTCGTCAGTCGGTCAAATCCGGTCATGCGCCGTCCTCGCGATCGATGAGCCGCTGCAAGGCCTCCAGCTCAAAGGCGTCGGCGTGCTGCCGGGCCAGGGCAACGAAGGGCACGTACGCTTCGTCCTCAGCCGCCAGCTCGTCCAGCCGGGCGCGTACCCCCTTCATGTAGCCCATCTCGACGGCCTCGCGCAGCGGCGCGAGCACATCCGCCGGCGGCATGCACCATCGAACGGCAGCAGCGGCCGCGACCGGCGGCGACGATGCCTCGCCCGCATCGATCCACGCCAGCGCCAGCCGCCGGCCGATCCAGTCCAGCAGCTCGGCCACCCGCACCGGCTTCAGGATGAAATCCTCCGGCGGCACGCTGCTGCCGTGCTCCAGGCCCTTGTCGAAGGCATTGGCGGAGATCACCGCGATGTGGGCCGAAGACAGGCCCTGCTCGCGAATCCGGCGGATGGTCTCCCAGCCGTCCATGCCGGGCATCGCCAGATCCATGAAGATCAGGTCTGGCGAAAACGTGGAGAGCCGCTTCAGGCACTCGACCCCGGAGCCGGCCTGCTCCAGGATGAAACCCAGCGGCTCGAGGACGGTGATCAGGAACTCCCGGTCGTAGCGTTCATTGTCGACCACCAGGATGCGCCGCCGCTCGCCCCGATAGCCGCGATGCCGCACCCGCCGTGCCTTCGCGACAACGGTCTCGGCGCGGATCTGCGGCAGGTAGAGCCGCACCTTGAAGAGGCTGCCACGACCCGGCTCGCTGTCCACCGTGAGCTGCCCACCCATCACGTCCGTGAACATCCGGCTGATGGTGAGCCCCAGGCCGGCCCCACCCGCCTGGGCCGCGGACGCGCCGCGCGCGAACGGCTCGAAGATCCGCTCGAGTTCGTCGGACGAGATGCCCGGCCCACTGTCCTCGATCTCGAAGCTGGCCATCTCGCGGACATGCCGGACGCGCATCGTGATCGAACCGGCGCTGGTGTACTTGACCGCGTTGCCCAGAATGTTGATCAGGATCTGGCGCAGCCGCTTCTCGTCCGCCCGCACCGCGGCAGGCAGCTGTCCCTGGAGTTCGAGCCGGAACGCCAGGCCCTTGGCCATCGCCTGCGGCTCGATCATGCCGGCAACCTCTTCGACGAAGTCGACGAAGGCAAGGGGCTTCACATCCAGCGTCAGCTTGCCGCCCTCGATCCGCGCGATGTCGAGGGTCCCTTCGATGACCGACAGGAGGTGGTCGCTGCTGCGACGGATCACGTGCATGGCCTGGCGCCGGTGCGGCGGAATGGCCTCATCGCCGTCCAGGATCTGGGCGTAACCCAGTATCGAGTTCAGCGGCGTTCGCAGTTCATGGCTGATCGCGTTGATGTAGCGACTCTTGGCCTGGTTGGCCAGTTCAGCGGCCTGCTTGGCCCGCTGGAGCTGCTCGTCCGTATGGCGGTGCCGCTCGATCTCCTGCATCAGCAGCGCCGTCTGCCGGTTGGATTCCTGTTGCGCCACGCGCCGGCTCTGGTGGGTCAGGACGAGCCACCAGCACGCGACACCGGCGACCAACAACAGCGCCGCATAGGCTTTCAGGTAGCCCAGCCGCAGCATGGGCCGCAGGGGTTCCGCCGCCTCGCCCAGCAGGCGGATCTCGTGGTGGTACAGCAGGCCCACGAGGATGGCCAGCGCCGGCACCACGGCGGCCATCAACAGCAGGTAGTGGGCCAGGCCACTGTCCAGGTAGCGCCATGTGCGGCGCGGCATCAGATGACGGATCGCCCGCGTCCACTGGGCCGACAGGCGGGCTTCGCGCTTGCAGAGGTCTTCGCAGCGGGCATCGAGCGTGCAGCACAGGGAGCAGATCGACCCCTGGTAGGCGGGGCAGCTCGCCATGTCCTCCGACTCGTAGACCTGCTCGCAGATGACGCAGGTCTGGTGCGCGCCCGCCGCGGCCTCCGGGCGGCGGGCCAGGTAGTAGCGACCGCGGGTCGCCCACGCGATGACCGGCGCGGCACCGAAGGCGACGCCCATCGCGATCAGCGTCGAGAACGCCTCGGCTGCCTCGCCAAACAGGCCCAGGTACGCCGCGATCGAGAGAACCGACGCCAGCAGCATCGCGCCGAGGCCGACCGGGTTCACATCGTAGAGATGGGCGCGCTTGAACTCGATGCCTTTCGGAGACAGACCCAGCGGCTTATTGATCACCAGGTCCGACACGACGGCCATCATCCAGCTCACGGCGATGTTCGAGTAAAGACCGAGCACGCTGCCAATGGCCTGGAACACATCGAGCTCCATCAGCATCAGCGCGATCAGGGTGTTGAAGACCACCCAGACGACCCGCCCGGGATGGCTGTGAGTCAGCCGCGAAAAGAAGTTCGACCAGGCCAGCGAACCAGCGTAGGCATTGGTGACGTTGATCTTGAGCTGCGAAATGATGACGAACACCGCGGTGATCGCAATGGCCCATGCCTCGGATGGAAAGACCTGCCGATACGCCACCAGATACATCTGGTTGGGATCGACGGCCTTGTGGGGCGGCACCATGTGCCGGATGGCCAGGTAGGCCAGCAGCGCGCCGCCCAGCATCTTGGCCACCCCGATGACGACCCAGCCCGGCCCTCCGACCAGCACCCCGGCCAGCCAGCGCCTGCGGTTCGCATCCGTGCGCTCGGGCATGAAGCGCAGGTAGTCGGCCTGCTCGCCCATCTGGGTGATCAGCGCGACGCCGACGGTCAGGGCGGCGCCGAACAGGTGCCAGTCGAAGCCCGCGGCGGAGCCATCACGCCCCCCGTAGACGGACAGGCCATGCAGTACCTCGGGCTGCTCAACCAGCACATAGGCAAAGGGCAGGACCAGCAAGGCCAGCCACAAGGGCTGCGTGACGACCTGCAGCCGGCTGATCGACGTGATGCCATGGGTGACCATCGGGATCACGATGAGGGCGCACACCACGTAGCCCCAGGCAGGGGGAATGCCGAAGGCGAGCTCGAGCGCGTAGGCCATGATCGCCGCCTCAAGCGCGAAGAAGATGAACGTAAACGAGGCGTAGATCAGCGAGGTCAGGGTGGAGCCGATGTAGCCGAAGCCGGCGCCACGGGTCAGGAGATCCATGTCGACGCCGTAGCGAGCCGCATAGAGGCTGACCGGAAGCCCCGCCAGGAAGATGATCAGGCCCGTTGCGAGGATCGCCAGCGCCGCATTGATGAAGCCATATTCGACCAGCAGCGTGGCGCCGACCGCCTCGAGAACCAGAAAGGATGCCGCGCCGAAGGCGGTGTTGGCGACGCGCAGCTCCGACCAGCGACGAAAGCTACGTGGCGTGAATCTCAGGGCGTAGTCTTCCAGGGTCTCCCGCGCGACCCAGGTGTTGTAGTCGCGCCGGATCTTGGCGACGCGCTGGGGCGATGCGCTGTTGTCCCGTTCGCCCGGAGACTGGACATCGAGCCGAAGATCGTTCACGCCAAACGCCGGAAATTGTGCATCGCCAAAGTCTAGCAAGGCGGCGGCGGGGGCAAGCCCCAAAATGCACACGCCGGTTCAGTCGATCAGCGGCAGGGTCAGGGTGAACTCGGCGCCACCGTCCGGATGATTGGAGACGGCAAGCCGCCCGCCGTGGCGCTCCACGATCCCGTAGCTGATGGCGAGCCCCAGCCCGGTCCCCTGCCCGACCGGCTTGGTCGTGAAGAACGGGTCGAAGATCTG
Organism: Rhodocyclaceae bacterium; assembly: GCA_050303815.1. GTDB lineage: Bacteria > Pseudomonadota > Gammaproteobacteria > Burkholderiales > Rhodocyclaceae > Cognatazoarcus. The sequence continues at coordinate 53,342 of JBNLCM010000044.1, read as the reverse complement.
GGCGAGGTGCTGCTCGTCGATACCCGGCCCGTTGTCGTGGAAGCGCACCGACACGGTCCCGCCGCGACGCTCGCCCGTGATCGACAGGCGCGCCCCGCCCTGGCCCTGGCTGGCATCGCGCGCGTTCTGCACCAGGTTCATGACGACCTGCTGCATCTGGCCCGGCGATCCGCGCACGCGCAGTTCGGCGGCCAGCTCGATCGAGACCCGGAAATCATCGCGCGTCGCTTTGGTGATCCAGTGGACCGCCCGTTCGATCACCTCGGCCAGATCGAACTCCTGGTTCTCGTCGCGATCCAGCGCCGAAAACCGCTTGAGGCCATCGACGATATCGCGGGTGCGCTCGGCCCCCTCGATGGTTCCGTCGATCAGCGGATCGAGGTCGGACAGGATGCGGTCGATGCGCAACTCCTTGCGCAGAGTGGCACAGGCCTCGACGCTGTTGCCTTCGTGCAGAGCCGCAACATAGGATTCGATGCGATCCGCATATCGGCGCAGGGCATGGACATTGCCGAGGATGAAACTGATCGGATTGTTCAGTTCGTGCGCGACCCCGGCGACGAGCCGGCCGAGCGAGGCCATCTTCTCGGACTGGACCAGTTGCTGCTGGGTTCGCTTGAGGTCATCGTGGGCCTGGCGCAGGGCGTGGTAGGCCTTGCGGAGCTCTCCGACCGGCCGCCCCGTGACAACGACACCCAGCGACTTGCCCACTGCATTGAAACGCGGCGTGCAGTTGAGCGACACCGGCACGGCGGAGCCATCGGCCGCCCGCAGAGAGAGCTCGCAGTCGTGAACCGGGCGCTCCCCGTGGCCGGACAGCATCTGCCGGGCCTGGTCGCGCGCGATGTCGTCGGGAAACAGTTCGAAGATCGACGACCCCTTGAGGACCTCCGCGGATCGCCCCGAGAATGCCTCCATCGACGGATTGACATCCTCGATCGTGCCGTTGCGGCTGCAGACCACCAGGATGTCCGAAATCGAGGTCAGGACGGACAGGATGAACTGCTGGGATTCCTCGAGCTTGTCGTTCTTCTGCTCGAGCGCCACCTCGTACTGCAGCAAGTCGGAATAGACTTCGTCCATCTTGTGGATGACATCCATCCACACGTCCTCGCCGACACCGACAAGCTCTCCGGGGTGACCGGATCCCTGCACACTCTCCTCGCGCCCCTGTCGCTCTGGCATGGTCAGCTGCGCGGTCGATAGTGCACGTGGTGCCCCGCGCCCCCGAGCCGATAGGCCGGTGCACTGCCATGGCCGTGCCCGCCGCGCGCGACCTCCACCGAGATCAGGTTGAGGCTGCCGTGACGCACGCCCCGCTCCGCAACGAGCGACTCCGCAAACCGCCGGACGTCGCCTGAAGGGCCGCGCAGGACGGCGCACTCGAGGCAGTTGTCGTGGTCGAGATGTGCGTGCAGCGTCGACACCGTCAGGTCGTGGCGACGATGCTGGATACCGGTGAGACGCTCGGCCAGTTCTCGCTCGTGGTGGTTATAGACGTAGGACAGCGCGGCAATGCAGAACTCGCCATCGTCCTGCCCGCGAGCCCGCTCGAGCTCGGCCCGGAGCAGGTCGCGGATGGCCTCGGAGCGATTGCGATAGCCGCGCTCGGCAATGAGCGCGTCGAAAGCCTTCGCCAGCTCCTCGTCGAGCGAAATGGTCATGCGCTCCATGGCCCTGGAATCGCCTCGCTGAAATGGGATTCCGACAGGATAGGCGCGAGCGGCCGAGCGCTCAAGGCATGGCACCCCGGCGCGGCGCCAAGGCCTCGCGACGGGATGCCGCCAGGCCGGCTCAGAACTCCCAGGCAAGGCCCAGGTTGGCGAAGCTGCGATCATCTCCCCGGCCGATTTCACCGGAGAGCTTGAGTCCATCCTGAATCTCGTAGCGTACGCCGATTGCCTTGTCCGGCGCACCGTGCTGGCTGCCGAAGGCCTCGGCGACGAGGAAGACGCGATCGGTGAGCGGATAGGCCGTTCCCAGCCCCCAGCCATTGTCGGCGTCGGTGTCGTCATCGATCTCGACCCACTCGCGCGACAGGTTGAGGTGCAACAGCTGGCCGGAGGGCAGCCCCCACTGGACCAGGGCAATGATCGCCTTGCCGGTCGCGGTCTCGTCGAGCCCGGCGTCGTCCGTCGCTTTCTCCCGACCGTATTCAAACTTCAGGCCCGCCGACAGGCCGATCTCCTGCTGCAGGGGCACCCACTTGATGGCAAAGCCAAGGCCCTTGAAGGTCTGCTCGGGCGAGGCATCGTCGTCCTTCGCCCACCCGCCGGCAAGCTCCACCTCGACATTCTCGATCGGGCCGTATCCGACAGCGGCCTCGAAGCCCTTGGTCTGGTCGTCCTTGCTCCATCCGAACTCGACCTTGGCCCCGCCGTGATCGAGGGTACCCGCATCGTCGACGTTCATCGGGCGCTCCGCGATTGCGCTCCCGCAGGCGGCCAGCAGCGCCAGCCCGCCCAGCACCAGCCGGACGTGGGAAGAAACGGCTTGGGACATATTGCTACCTCTATCGAAAAAGAAATCGGTACCTGGCCCGGTGCCGGCCCCATCTCGGACTGAAGCTTGCCAGGCAGCCGCCGATAAAGCTGAAGGCCGGTCAAATCGGGCGAACCCGGCGCATATCGACAGATTGGAAGCGGTCTTTAGCCCTACCGGACACGAACCATGATGCGTTGCCGATGCTCATAGAATTCTTCGCGTACGGCCCCTGGGCGCGCTGGGCCACACCCGCCACGCGCCTGCTCGGCGCAGTCGCGCTGCTCACCACCCTCCTGTTGCCGGGATGCTCCGACCCGACGCCGATCCGTATCGGCTTCATCGGCGGCATCTCTGGCCGCGGCGCCGACCTCGGAATCAGCGGTCGGAATGGCGCCCAGCTGGCTGTCGAACAATGGAACGCCAGGGGTGGCATCAATGGCCGACCCGTCGAACTGCTGACACGCGACGACGGCGGCGATCCGGAGCACGCCAGGCGGGTCTTTCGCGAACTGGCACTGAGCGGCTGCCAGGCGGTAGTGGGGCCAATGACGAGTGCCATCGCGCTGGCCATCGCCCCCCTCGCCGACGAACTGGAAGTGACGCTGGTCAGCCCGACCGTCACGACCAACAGCCTGTCCGGCCGCGACGACCACTTCTTCCGGGTCGTCGCCCCCACCCGGCACTTCACCGAACAGAGCGCCATCCACCTCGGCGAGCACCTTGGCCTCCAGCGACTGGCGGTGATCTACGACGCCAGTAATGCCGCCTACGCGGCCAGCTGGCTGGCGGACTTCCGCCTGCGTTACGAAGACGCCGGCCACGCCATCGTGAAGGTGCTCACCTTCGAGTCCGGCGCGCAGGAGCGCCTGCTGCCGCTCGCGCGGCAACTACTCGCCGACCCGGTTGACGGCATCCTGATACTGGCCAATTCGCTCGATGCAGCCCTCCTGGCACAGCAGGTCAGGCGTCTCGACAGCGACGTCCAGCTCGCGGCGTCGGAATGGGCGGCGACGTCCAGGCTGACCGAGATGGGCGGCCGCGCCGTCGAAGGCATGTCCATCGCGAGCTTTCTCGACGAAGACAACCAGTCGCCTCCGTACGTCGCTTTCCTTGAGGCTTACCGGAAGCGCTTCGGTAGCGAGCCCAGTTTTGGCGGCCTGACCGGATTCGATGCGGCAAACGTGGTCCTCAACGGCCTCGCCCGCAAGCGCGACGGCGAGACGATGCGCGACTACCTGCGTCGCGCGCCCACCGTTCCGGCGGCGCAGGGCCCGTTCGACTTCGATGCCGACGGCGACGGCCAGCGCAGCACCTTCATCATGACGATACGCGATGGCCGCTTCGTCCGGGTGCGGGACGCCGACCGTCGATGAGCTCCGCGTGACCTCGTCCGGTTCGATCCGCCTCTGGCTGCTGCGCCACCTGGCCTGGCTGTCGATGGTGCCGGCGCTGATGGTGTCGGTCGCGCTCGGCACGATCCTCGTCGCTACGATAGAGGAGGATCTGGAGTCGGAGAATCGGGCGTTTGCCGACGGCGTGATTGCCGAGGTCGAGCAGTTGCTGACCGACCCGATGAGCGAACTGATCGAACTGGCCCATCACGTCGAATCGCTCCCGGCCTCACCGGATGCCCAGCGCATCCTCGATGCCTCCGTGCTCGCCAACCGGGGCTTCGAGCACCTCTACCTCGCGGACGCGGACGACCGGGTGATCGCAGGGGCTCAGGTGCCGCACGGCGACGCCCGCCCCCCCCTGGAAGAGATTCGCGGCCTCGACCTGTCGGGCCGCGAGCACGTGCGGCAGGCGCGTGCCGCGGGTCAGCCCGTCTGGTCGGATTCGCATCTTTCGACGCTCTCGGGCCAGATCGCAATTGCCATCGCGGTGCCATCCGGCGCGCGCATCCTGGTCGGCGAAATCAATCTCAACCGTCTGTCCGAGCTCAGTCGCCGCCTGGGCGCCACGGGGCACCTGATCGTTGTCGTGCTCGACCGGCGTGGCCAGGTTGTTGCCCACCCGGACCCCTCCGCCGCCCTCCAGCAGGTCAATCTCGGCCACCTGCCGATGGTCGAACGCGCACGCCAGGGCGTCCGCGAGCAGCACGAGTTCATGTTGGGTGGCAACCGCTATGTCGGCGTCGCCGGGGAGATCGCGGGCCCCCGCTGGGTCGTCGTGGTCGGCCAGCCGTATGACCACAGCCGCGCGCAGATCGAGCGCGCCCTGGGTGTCACGCTGCTCGCGCTGATCGCCATCGCGGTGCTCAGCTCTGCGCTCGCCTCGCGGCTGTCGCGACGCCTGGGCGCGCCTCTGGATGCCCTGGTGCAGCATGCCGTGGAAGTGTCGGCGGGCCATTATGATGCCCCGCCGCCGCCCACCTCCTGGCCGGAGATCGACCGGCTGCGCGACGCCATGGACCGGATGGTGCGATCCATCGTGCTGCGCGAACGCGCACTGCTCAGCACCGAGCACCGCTACCGTGCCCTGGTGGACGGACTCGAGGATCTGATCGTCCAGGTCGATCTCGACCTTGCCATCCTGTTCTGCAATCCGGCCGCAGAAGACCTGCTCGGCCGCCCGGCCGCCGACTGTCTCGGGATGTCATTGCTCGACGTGGCGAGCCGCGATGAGCGGCAGCAGATCGGCGAGACGATCGAGCGCTGGCTGGACTCCGAACAGTGGCAGTTGAGCCTGGAGTACCGAACCGATCCGCCCGCCGGCCAGCCGCTCCGGCTGCTGTGGTCACTGACGAAGGAATTCGGTGAGTCGGGTAAGCTCACGGGCCTGAGAGGGATCGCGCGCGACATCACGGCCGTGCGGCGAAGCCAGGACGCCCTGCGCGGCCTCGTCGCGGCCACGGCCCGTCAATCGGGCGAAGCCTTCTTCCGTTCGCTGGTGCGCCATCTCGCGCGCACTCTGGACGTGGCCCATGTCCTGGTCTCGGAGCGTGCCACCGTGAGCGGCACGATGCGCACCCTGGCCGTCTGGTCGGGCAAGTCCTTCGCCGACAACTTCGAATACGAAATCGCCGACACGCTGTGCGAGCGCCTGCTGCACAACGATCGGGGCGTCATGGCCGAGATGATCGACTCCCCCTGTTGCCCAACTCAGCTGTGCGAATCGGGTCAATTGACGCATTTCCTCGGTGCGTCGCTGCGCGACGCGCACGGCAATGGCGTCGGCACGCTCGTCGCCCTGGCCGATCGCGACCTGTCCCTGCAAGCCGAGTACGCCCAGCTGATCTCGATCTTTGCCGACCGGGCGGCCATGGAACTCGCCCGCCAGCAGCTCGAGGCCGAGCTCCGGCTCGCGGCGTCGGTCTTCGAGAACAGTGCGGAGGGCATCATGATCACCGATGCCAGCCACCACATCATCTCCGCCAATGCGGCCTGCGAACCCATCACCGGCTACACCCCAGCCGAGCTGATCGGCGAAACCCCCCGCCTGCTGCGCTCGGGGCGCCATGGGCCGGAGTTCTACGACGAGCTGGCCAGGGAACTGGACGCCGAGGGACAGTGGACCGGCGAGGTCTGGAATCGCCGCAAGGATGGACGCGTCTATCCGCAGTGGATGACGGTAACTGCCGTTCGCGGACCGGACTGCCAGGCGCACAACTACATCGCCAGTTTTTTCGACATCAGTGCGCGCAAGGAAGCCGAGGCCCGCATCCACTTCCTCGCGCACCACGACGCCCTCACCGGCCTGCCGAACCGGGTCCTGCTGCAGGATCGCCTGGGGCAGGCGATGTCGATTGCGGCCCGCGACGGGCGGCAGGTGGCGGTCATGTTCCTCGACCTCGACCGCTTCAAGCTGATCAATGACTCCCTCGGCCACGACGTCGGCGACACGCTGCTCGAGGAGGTGGCCCGGCGTCTCAGTGCCGTGCTGCGCCAGGGGGAGACCGTTGCTCGGCTGGGCGGAGACGAATTCGTCATCGTCCTGCCTGGACTGCACGATACGGACGCCGCCGCGCTGGTCGCCAGCCGCGTCCTCGAAGCGCTCGGCGAGCCGCTGGCAATCCGCAATCAGGCCTTCCACGTCACGGGCAGCATCGGCATCAGCCTCTTCCCCCGGGATGGCGACACGGTCGAGGCCCTGCTCCGCAACGCGGACACCGCGATGTACCACGCGAAGGAATTGGGGCGGGCGAACTTCCAGTACTACACGGCGGCCCTCAATGCCATCGTCACCGAACGGGTGCGAATGGAAACGGACCTGCGCGGCGGCCTCGAGCGTGGCGAGTTCGTGGTCCATTACCAGCCTCAGGTTGACGCCCGCAGCACACGGATCGTCGGCGCCGAGGCGCTGGTCCGATGGGCGCACCCTGTGCACGGGATGATCTCGCCGGCCCGTTTCATTCCGGTGGCGGAGGATACCGGGCTGATCGTCCCGCTGGGGGCCTTCGTCCTGCGCGAGGCCTGCCGCCAGGCGGCACGCTGGCGGAATCAGTTCGGCGAATCCATGCGGATGGGCGTCAACCTCTCGGCGCGCCAGTTCTCTTCGGGCGAGGACCTGATCGACCTGGTGCGCGACGCACTGGCGGAGAGCGGCCTGCCGCCCGACCAGCTCGAGCTCGAGATCACCGAGAGCATGCTGATGGAGCGGCCCGACGACGCGACCTCGCTGCTCGAACGCCTGTCCGAGCTTGGCGTCCGCCTCGCCATCGACGACTTCGGGACAGGCTACTCCAGCCTCTCGTATCTCAAACGCTTCGCCATCGACCGGCTCAAGGTCGACCAGAGCTTCATTCAGGACCTGTCTCACGACCCGAACGATGCCGCCATTGTTGAAGCCGTGATCTCGCTGGCGCGCAGCCTCAAGCTGGAGGTCATCGCCGAAGGTGTCGAAACCCGCGAACACCTCGCCCAGTTGCGCGAATGGGGCTGCTTCGACGTCCAGGGCTTCTTGTTCAGCCGGCCACTGCCGGCGAGCGAATTCGAGGCGTTTCGGCGGCAGTTCGGCGAAAGCGGCTGAGGGTCGCCGCAAGGCGTGTTGAGTGAGTTGCGCACAAACGCTACACTGTTGCATTAACTCTACCCCACCTTGCCCATGTCGCATCCCGACCCTGCCGGTCTCATCGCCGCTCGCGGCGGACGCGTGACCCGCACGCGGACGTCGGTGCTCTCAGTGCTCTTCGAGGCGGGACGGCCCATCAGCCACGACGAGGTGGGGGAGGCACTCGACGCCCGCGGCATCAGCCATGATCGCGTCACCTTGTACCGGACCCTCGACTGGCTTGTGGGCCACGACCTGGCCCACAAGGTGGCCGGGCCCGACCGCGCATGGCGGTTCAACGCCGCGCGCGAGGAAGGCCACCAGCATGCCCACTTCCAGTGCGACCGCTGCGGCAAGGTGTTCTGCCTCGAATCGCTCCAGCCCGCGATTGCCGCGACCCTGCCCAGCGGCTTCCGACTCGGCCGCGCGGAACTGACCTTTCACGGGCTTTGCCCGGCCTGCCCCGGCGCAGCCGGCGCCGGCACACGCAACCAGGTTGCACCATGACTGCCCATCGCCGCGACCCGGCAGCGCCGACCCCGCTCCATCATCACGATGCCGCCCCCCCCCTGCGCATCTCGCTGCTCTGCGCCAGCGCCGGGCAGCGGCTGGTGTTGGCCACGGCGGGGCTGGTCCCCCTCTGGCTCGTCGTCTGGTGGGCCATGCAATGACCCAGGCCGCCGTGGTCTTCGACAACCTGACCCTGGGCTACGACCGCCATCCGGTTGTTCACCATCTCCACGGCGAGGTTGCCGAGGGCACGTTGCTGGCACTCGTCGGCCCAAACGGCGCCGGCAAGTCGACCTTGCTGAAGTCCATCGCCGGCGAACTGCGCCCGATCGAGGGCGGCATTCGGCGACGCCAGGGCGATGCCGGCCGCTTCGCCTATCTGCCCCAGCAGACCGCGATTGACCCCGCTTTCCCCATCACCGTGTCCGACCTGGTCGCGATGGGCCTCTGGCGCAGCCTCGGCCTGTTCGGTGGAATCGGCCAAGCCGGACGCGTCCGGCTCGCCGACGCCCTCGCCCAGGTGGGTCTGCGTGGCTTCGAACGCCGCGCCATCGGGACACTCTCGGGCGGCCAGCTCCAGCGCGCACGCTTTGCCCGGCTGCTGCTCCAGGATGCACCGCTGATCCTGCTCGACGAGCCCTACGCCGCGGTCGACGCCCAGACGGTCTTCGACATGGCCCGACTGATTCGGCGCTGGCATTCGGAAGGCCGCACGGTGATCGCCGTCCTGCATGATCTCGACCATGTTCGCCACGAGTATCCCGAGGCCCTGCTGCTGGCGCGCGAGACGATCGCACGGGGTCCTGCCACCGAAGTCCTCTCCCGCAGCAATCTCGAGCGTGCGCGGCAGCTGGCGGAAGCCTTCGATGAGCACGCGCCCATCTGTCACCGGCACGCGGAGGCGGCCTGATGGACGCCTGGCTGCTCGACCCCTTCCTGGAGTTCGGCTTCATGCGACGCGCGCTGGCGGGCTGTCTGGCCCTGTCCCTCGGCGCGGCGCCGGTTGGCGTCTTCCTGATGTTGCGGAACATGAGCCTGGCGGGGGACGCCATCGCCCACGCCATCCTGCCCGGCGCGGCGATCGGCTACATGCTGGCTGGTCTGTCGCTCCCTGCCATGACCGGCGGCGGACTCATCGCAGGCCTGCTCGTGGCGCTGGTTGCGGGTGGCGTGGCGCGCATGACGCAGCTCCGGGAAGATGCCAGCCTGTCGGCGGTCTACCTGATCTCGCTGGCGGCCGGCGTCATGATCATCTCGCTCTCTGGCAGCGGCGTGGACCTCCTGAACGTCCTGTTCGGGAACGTCCTTGCCCTCGACGACCCAACCCTGCTCCTGCTCGCCGGTATCGCGTCGCTGACCGTGCTCGGGCTGGCCGCAGGCTATCGGGCGCTGGTCCTCGAATGCGTCGACCCCGCGTTCCTGCGCAGCGTCAGCCGTGCCAGTCCGTTCGCGCATCTCGGCTTTCTGGTGCTCCTGGTACTCAACCTGGTTGCAGGCTTTCATGCCCTGGGCACGCTGATGGCGGTCGGCATGATGATCCTGCCGGCGGCCTCCGCCCGACTCTGGCAGAGAGACCTCGGACCGCTGCTGGCGACAGCCATCCTGATTGCACTCGCCGGTTCCGCCGGGGGACTGTTGCTCTCCTACCACGTGGGACTGCCCTCTGGACCGGCCATCGTCCTGTCCCTCGGCGCACTCTACCTTCTCTCCCTCATGGCGAGCCCGGTCGGCGGACTGTTGCGCCGCCTGCGGCCACGGTGGCACTACACGTCATGATCCGTCTCCTCCCCCTGCTGCTCACGTTTGCCCTGCTCATCCCGACCGCGGCGCTGGCCACGGGATTGAAGGTGGTCAGCTCCTTCAGCCTGCTTGCCGACATGTGCCGGGTCATCGGCGGCGACCGCATCACGCTGACGAATCTCGTGCCGCCCGGGGTCGACGCCCATGGTTACCAGCCGCGGCCGGCTGACGCCCGCGCGATCGCCCAGGCCGACATCGTCGTCATGAACGGACTCGGTTTCGAGGGCTGGATCGAACGCCTGCTTCGATCCGGCCGCTTCGCCGGTACGCTGGTCGTGGCCAGCGAGGGCGTACGGCTGCTCGAGCTGTCTGGGCATGGGGACGCGGAGGGTCACGACCATGGGCAGGCGGATCCGCACGCCTGGCAGGATCTGGGCAACGGCCGCCTGTATGCGCGCAACATTGCCCTGGCCTTTGCACGGGCCGATGAAGCCAACGCCGCCTACTACCTGCAGCGACTGGCGCGCTTCCTCAGCCAGATCGACGATCTCGACAGCCGCTTCCGCCGCGACTTCGCCGACATTCCGCCCAGCGAGCGGCGGATCGTCACCTCGCACGACGCGTTCGGCTATCTCGCCCGGGCCTACGGCCTCGAATTCCTTTCCCCGGTCGGTCTCTCCAGCAGCGCCCGCCCGTCGGCTGCCCAGGTCGCCGCGCTGATTCGGCAGCTGCGTGCCCAGAAAGCCGCCGCGCTGTTCATCGAGAATGTGTCCGATCCTCGCCTGATCGAGCAGATACAGGCCGAAACGGGCATCCACATCGGCGGGACGCTGTATGCAGACTCGCTGACCGGACCCGACGGCGAGGCCGACAGCTACCTCGCCATGATGCGGCACAATCTGACCGCCCTGGCGACCGCCCTGCGTCGCTGACCGACAGACAATTATTGCAATATCGACAACAATCACTCCAATGGGCCGGCGTTTATCGCGAGCCTCGCCCGTCGCACAATGCACGCTCCTTCCACCGCTGGAGTCCGCACCATGGCTGACACCCCCGAGATTGCCCAGAAGTCCCCTTACGCCGTTGAGGTTGAAGCCGGCAAGACGTATTACTGGTGCGCCTGTGGGCGCAGTCGCTCGCAACCCTTCTGCGACGGTTCCCATGCGGGCACGAGCTTCACGCCGGCGCCCTACGTGGCGGAGCAGGCCGGCACGGCCTATTTCTGTGGCTGCAAGCAGTCGGCGGGCGCCCCGATGTGCGACGGTACGCACAGCAAGCTCTGACCGCTCCCTGATCGGGTCGGGGGCGAGGGCTACCGGCCCGGCGCCCCAACGGGGCAGAATGGCGGGCCCAAGCTCACGGGCTTCCCGATGCCTGCCCGCGCCGACACTGCCGAGCCGACGCAACGTGCTTATGCGCTCCTGACCCGCGACGACGAGGGCGCCTGTGTCGCGACATCCCGGAAAGCGCCTGTGCCGATCAAGCGGGCGACTTCCTGCGCCACGTCGTGAGCCTCGGGGCAAGCAAGACCGCCGACGGCCTGGCCGACACGAAACGGGTCATCGCCTGGCTGCTGGGTGCCATGGGAGTCCCCGGGTGGCTGCTTGGCCTGCTGGTTCCGATCCGGGAAGCGGGCAGCCTGCTCCCTCAGCTCGCCATCGCCGCCGCCGTGCGGGCGCAGCCCCGGCGGAAGGTGGTCTGGGCAGCCGGCACGGCCACCCAGGGTGCCGCGCTGCTGGGCATGGCGGCAGCGCCGTTTCCCTCGACGGCGCGTCGGCGGGCCTGACCGCCGTCGGGCTGCTGGCGATCGCCGCGCTGACCCGGGGCGCCTGCTCCGTCAGCGACAAGGACGTCCTCGGCAAGACTGTCTCCAGATCCACTCGCGGGACCGCCACGGGTGCCGCCGCACTCCTCGCCCTGGCGTTCGGCTCCGCCCTCTCGAGCGGTCTGCTTCCCCCCGACGTATCGGTCATCGCGGCGGTGCTGGCCTTCGCGGGTGTCCTGATGCTGTCGGCTTCCGCACTCGTCCTTCGCCTGGACGAAGCGCCCGGCGCGACCGAAGGCGGGGCCAACGCGCTGGACCGTGCGCGCGAGCCATGGTCACAGCTGCGATCCGACCGCCAGTTGCAGCGCTTCATCGTGACCCGTGGGCCGCTGACCGCGACGGCCCTGTCGCCCCCCGTATCTGCTCGCTGCCGCGGCAGGCGGCGAGTCATCGGCCAGCGGCACGCTCGGGCTCCTTGTCACCGCCTCGGCCCTCGCCTCGATCCTCAGCGCCTACGTGTGGGGCCGCCTCTCGGACCGTTCGAGCCGGTGTGCCCTGATCCTCGCGGCATTGACCGGCAGCGCCGCGCTGGCTTGCGGCCTGGAAGAGGTGCAGAGGGGCATCGCCTGAAGGCGACAAAAAAAGAGGCCGCGGGCGCAAGTTGCGCCACGCGGCACCCAAGAACCCCGGTTCGGCATCCGGGGGGCAGAGGCTACTTGTAGTACCCGACAGCGCAGACCTGATCGCCAACCCGGGTGACGAAACTCACTTTCTCGACCGGCTCCTGACTGCCCGGACGCGGCCACATGTAGCCGACCTCCGCGATGCTGCCTTCGGCGGCCGCGGCATACAGCTTCTGACCGACCGGCTGACCCGCCTTGTCGACGAGGGCCTTCATGCTCTTGCCCGTCAGCGACGGATGCGCCGTGAAATTGCCATCCGGCCCGCCGCAGAAGGGGTACAGGTCACGATCCTTGAATCCGGCCTCCCCACGGGCGATCTGCGCAAGCGCGACAGCCTTGTCGGCGGAGAGGGCGGCGACCGCCTTCTCCAGCATGGCCCGCGCTTCGGCCGCCGACCCGTGTTCCGCAGCCATGGCCTGGGTGGCAACCCAGCCCAGGCACGCAGCAATGATCCACTTCTTCATGTTTCTCTCCTCGGTTTGTAGTGCGATTCCTGCGCAAATGCAAACGTCATTCGTCGCGCAGGCCGCAGAGATTATGCCTATAGCATTCAGGAGACAAACACCCTTTTGGCAGGAAATGTTTCTCCAGCCAGATCGGACCGGGGAAAGGCGGTGGTCCGGCATGCGTTCGGAGACATCCATGGCGCAGGCGCGCCGACCGGAAAAAATGTCTCAAGTTGTACCCGTACAGCATGATTCCGCCGCCACGCGCCGTCGCTCACGGCACGGCGGAAGATGCTCAGTGCACCGTACACACCATGCACGGGTCGAAAGAGCGCACCACATGCTGAACGCCCAGCGCGCCGTCATCACCCGCGGGAACCGGGGTGCCAACGAGGGCCTGCTCGAGCGCGCCCGGCGTGCCCTCGCGGTCGCGCGGTGAGAAGTTCCACGTCGTAGGCGCGATGATCTGGTAGTTGGCGATCCGCCCCCGGCGGATGACGAGCCAGTGCCCGAGCGCGCCGCGAGCCGCCTCGACGAGCCCGACACCGCGCGCCTCGTCCGGAAGCTCTGCCCGCTGGCAGAAGGGCTCTCCCGGCCTGATCGACCGGACCCAGCCTTCCATCTCGACCACCGTCCGCGCAATCTCGAGCAACCGCCCCACCACCCGGCTCGCAACGCTGCCCCCGTCCGCGGCCACCAGTGATTGCGCCAGTGGATGGCCATCCACGACCTGTCGCGCGAGCGCGCCACACTCCACGACCTGCCCCCGCCACCGGGGCGCCTTGCACCAGCTATAGGCGGCCGCCTTGTCCATCTCGGGCACGGTGTGACCGGACCAGGGATGGGCGGGCGCGACGTCACCCAGCATCCAGCTGCTGGCCAGGTCCTCCGCCACGTCCTCGTGCCGGAACGGATGCAGCCCACCATCCCAGACGCCAGCGGCGTAGCCGGGGTCGCCGCCCACCCGATAGGTGCCGACGCTCAGAAATCGGCCGGCCCCTCGTCCCAAGCGGGAAAGGGAGAGCGCGTCGGCCACATGCAGGAACATCGCGAGGTCGCTGTGTGCGGCCCCGCGCCCCGCGAGCCACTGCGTCAGGGCCTCACCCGACGCCAGCGCGGCAACCGCCTCGAGGGCATCGCCAAACAGGTCGCGCTCCAGCCACGCACGGAACTCCCTCAGGATCGCGTAGAGCCGGATCTTTTCCGCACTGCTGACAGCCCGCGTGGAGCCCCCGGGTTGCAGGCTCAAAGTATGGGGCCACTTGCCACCGAGCAGACCCATCAAGTGCATGAACCGGGCTCGCGCGGGCAGCATGCTGATCCGTGCCGACCCATGCACCGCCTCGAAGCGCGCCTTGACGGCCGCATGCCAGGGAGCCCCGGCATAGGCCGCCCGCGCGAAATCGGGCATGAAGAACAGGTAGAAATGGGTCAGGTGGTCTGCCACGTTCTCGCAGGCCAGCAGCAGGTTGGTTACCCGGTCGCCGTTGGGCGGCACTTCGACGTTCAGCGCGTCGCGCAGGGCGAGCGCGCTCGCGACAGACTGAGATACCGAGCAGATGCCGCAGATCCTGGGCACGAAGACCAGCGCATCGAGCGGGTGTTTGCCCTGGAGGATCTGTTCGAAGCCCCGATACAAAGGCGAATTGACCCGCGCCGAGCGCACCTGGCCGTCGTCCACCTCAAGGGTGACCTCCAGGTCGCCCTCGACGCGGTTGAACGGCCCCAATACGAGGCGGCTCACGCCGGCACGCCTCGCGTCACTTCAACCCCGTCTTGCGAATGGCCGGGGTCACGATGGTGTGGTCCTCGGTGGCATTGGCGCGGACGCGTTTCGGTGTCGCCGACTTGGACAGCGCCGCCAGGGCGACGAACCAGGCTTTGGGCATGTCCGTCGGCAGGCCGATCGGGATGCCACCCACCTTGGGGGTTTCCGCGAAGGGATGCCCCGGCTCCTCGAAGCCCGGCTCGGTACAGCTGATGCAGGCATAGCCGCCACGCGTGCACGAGCCCTGGCCATTCCACGGCCGGAGGTTGCAGTCGGCGTGTGCCTGGGTGCCCTTGCAGCCCATGTGCTCCATCAGGCAGCCGAGGTCCGACGCCTTCTCGGCGCTGGCCTTGAATTCGTAGAACTCATTGCGCGAACAGCCATGATGAACCAGTTGATCGGCGTAGAAGCGCGGCCGCCCGAACTCGTCCAGATCCCGCTCCTCGAGGCTCTCCAGACCCAGGGCCAGCAGCGTCTCGAGCACCCAGCCCGGATGGGTCGGACAGCCCGCCACATTGACCACCGGCAGACCGCCGATGGCCCGAAAATCCGCCCCGAGCAAGCCACCGCGCTGGCGCTCGTCATACTGAAGGCCAACCGCATCGGTCGGATTGAGGCCCGCCGCCGTGACGCCACCGAACGCGGCACAGTTTCCCACCGCGACCACGTGGCGGGCGCGCGCGGCCATGGCGCGAACCCACTCGATCATTGGCCGGCCCGTGCCGCCGAGCAGGTGAAAGCGGCCGGTGCCCTGCGGGCCGGTCAGCAGGGAGCCCTCGACGCAGAGGATGTCGAGCGGGCGCTCTCCCGCTTCGATGGCATCCAGCAGGCCGACGACTTCCTGCCCGCTCTGCTCCGACAGGCTGGGGTGCCACAGCAACTCGACGCCCGCATCGCCGAGCAGGCCCACGAGGTCCTGCGCGTCGGAACACAGCAGCGACATCGTGCAGCCACCACAACCGCCGGATTGGAGCCACAACAGATTCATGAACCACATTGAATCACGAAACGCACGGCGAGATCATCGCAACCGGAGCGGCCGTGCGCGGCAACTTCCGGCCGCCCCCCCGCTCGAAGCTACACTGACAGCCATCGCCCCCAGGACATTGCAATGCAGGACACGCTGAAGGATCTGCTGGCCCGGTTGCCCTGGCTCGGCGAGCATCTCGCCCAGGCCGGTCTGCAGCTCGAACTGCTGACGCTGTTGCTGGCCGTGATGGGCTCACTGCTTGTCCGGCAGGTGGCTGGCCACACGCTCAGCGACCGGGCCGACGCGACGCGTTCAGGCAGCCTGCACCACCTCGCCATCCGCTCGCTGCAACGCCTCGTCTGGCCGATATCGCTGCTGGTGATGGTCTTTCTCGGGCGGGCGGCCTTGCTGTCGCGCGGCCAGGAGACGCCGGTACTCGACATCGCGATGCCCCTGATCGGATCGCTGGCGACGATCCGAATCGTCGTCTACCTGCTCCGCAAGGGCTTCCGCGCATCCCCGGCGCTCAAGGCCTGGGAGAATGTCCTCGTCACCGGCATCTGGGCCCTCGTCGCGCTGCACCTGCTGGGCTGGCTGCCAGCGGTCGAGTCGGCGCTCGAAGCCCTCGCCTTCTCGCTGGGCGAGACCCGCATCTCGTTGCTCGCGACGATCAAGCTGGTGGGCCTGATCGCCCTGCTGCTGACCCTCGCCTTCTGGGTCTCCGGGGTCATCGAGCGGCGCATGCGCAACTCGCCGAACATGACGCCGGCACTGCAGGTGGCATTCGCCAAGTTCTCCCGCGTGCTCCTGATTGCGCTGGCCTTCATCGTCGCGATCGACGCCGTCGGCATCGATCTCACGACATTCGCGGTCTTCGGTGGCGCCCTCGGCGTCGGCATCGGCTTCGGCCTGCAACGGATCACCAGCAACTTCATCAGCGGATTCATCCTGGTGCTCGACCGCTCGATCAAGCCCGGCGACGTGATCTCGGTCGGCACCGACGGCAGCAAGTATGGCTGGGTCCAGGAGCTTCGCGCCCGATATGTCGTGGTGCGCGACCGGGACGGCGTCGAGCGGCTGATTCCCAACGAGAACCTGATTACCTCGGAGGTCATCAACTGGAGCTACACCGACCGCGACACGCGCGTGCGGCTGCCCGTCTCCGTCAGCTACGACGATGACGTGGAGCAGGCCATGGCGCTGATGGTCGAGGCAGCGCGCGCCTCGAACCGCGTCATCGAGCACCCCGAACCGGTCGCCCGCCTACTGGCCTTTGGCGACAACGGCATCGAACTCGAACTGCGGGTCTGGATCGCCGATCCGGAGAATGGGATCGGCAACGTCCGAACCGACATCAACCTGGCGATCTGGCGAAGCTTCAAGGCGGCGGGCATCACGATCCCGTACCCACAGCGCGACGTCTACATCAAATCGGCACCCGATCCGCAAGCCCCCCCGGCGGTGTCGGCCTGAGGGGCGTTCAGCCGTCTGCCCGACATGCATTCTGGGCATCGATCGCCGCCTGGACCACGGCATCGGGATCGGCGTCTGCGCCGCACACCGGGCAAGCCTCGTCGCGGTTGATCCGGATCTTGTGCCAGTCCATCGACTGGGCGTCGAACAGCACCAGCTGCCCATCGAGCGGACTGTCCTGCCCCAGCAACAGACGGATCGCCTCTGCGGCCTGAAGGGTCCCGATCACGCCGACCAGCGGCGCAAACACGCCCATCACGGCGCAGCGCTCGCCGTCGTCGCCGCCGACCGCAGGAAACAGGCAGTGATAGCAGGGGCCACCCGGCTTGCGGCGATCGAACACGGCCACCTGCCCCGAAAAGCGGATGCCCGCGCCGCTGACGAGCGGCTTTGCCTGCGTGACGCAGGCGGCGTTGATCGCGTGGCGGGTCGCGAAGTTGTCGCAGCAGTCCACCACCACGTCCGCGGCGGCAACC
Source organism: Rhodocyclaceae bacterium (assembly GCA_050303815.1). Classification (GTDB taxonomy): domain Bacteria; phylum Pseudomonadota; class Gammaproteobacteria; order Burkholderiales; family Rhodocyclaceae; genus Cognatazoarcus. Next base: position 36,035 of record JBNLCM010000044.1, on the reverse strand, counting down.
AGGGCCGCCAGCTCCTCGGGCCCGACCCGCTTGCGCACCGGTTCGACGTGACAGTCCGGGTTGATCTCGGCGATCGTGCGTCGCGCCGATTCGGCCTTATTGACGCCCACCGTCGCCTCCCGGTGGATGATCTGGCGCTGGAGGTTGGTGAGGTCCACCTCGTCGCCGTCGCAGATCGTCAGGCGCCCGACGCCGGCCGAGGCCATATACAGCCCGGCGGGCGCGCCCAGCCCGCCCGCCCCGACCATCAGGACATGGCCGTCGAGGAGGCGCTGCTGCCCGTCGATGTCGATCGGATCGAGCATGATGTGTCGGCTGTAGCGGATCAGTTGGCGGTCATCCATCAGACTCTGTCTCCATAGACTTGCACCGGCACCGGCTGGCCGGCGGCCAGGTCGCGGACCTCGGGGCCGAGGACGATATAGCAGTTTGCCGCACTCATCGAGCACAGCCGCCCCCCTTCGATGCGGCTCGGGCGCACCATCCAGCGGCCGTCGCGCTCGAACATGATGCCCTGCACGAACTCGGTGCGAGCGTGGCGCTTGACGAGCGGCTCGGCGAGCACCATCGGCAACCGCGGCCTGGGTACGGGCGGTGGCTCCCCCCCGAGGCGGCGCAGGGCGTCGCCGACGATGCCGAGGAAGCCCGACAGCACGCCAGACGGCTTGCCGGCGAGGGAAAAGATCCAGCTGCCCTCGATCTGGCCGAAGGCCATCGGGCGCCCGGGACGCACCGCCACCCGCCGCACGATCAGTTCGCCGCACGTCGTGATCGCGCCGCAGACGAGATCGGCGTCACCGGCCGACACCCCCCCGGTGGTGAGCACGGCGTCGCCCCCCCGGGCCGCACCACGCAAGGCCGCGGCCAGGTCGTCGGCGCGGTCGGGCACCCGCCCCCGATCGACCACGTCGACGCCGCTACGGGCCAGCAGCCCGTGCAGGAGATAGCGGTTGCTGTCGAAGATCTGACCCGCCTCGAGGACGCCCCCGAGGGCCTGCAGTTCGTCTCCGGTGCAGAGGATGGCCACGCGAGGGCGCCGGTACACGAGCACCTCGACCACCCCCGCTGCCGCCAGGCAGCCGAGTTCGGGCGCGGCGATGCGGCAGCCCGCGTCAAGGCCCGCCGCGGCCACCGGCTCGGCCAGCACCCTGCCGCAGGCCCCCCGCAGGGCAACACGCTCCCGCTGCGCGACCGGCGCCACCCGGCGCAGGATCTCGTCGCGCACGACCGACGGCTCGAGCGCGACGTCCCGGCCACCGCCACTGCACCCCGGATCGGCATGCATGCGACTCCTCCCTCATTGGTTTTACATCCCGGATTGCCTATACAAAGCATATGCCACCTGTCGCGGGCGCCCTGTACGGCCGCTTCTGGCTCGCCTGAAATATGCAATGCTGCCGCATGCGCGTCTCATCGCGCGAAGCAACTGCTTCACTTTGGAGCACCCTGTACCACCCATGAGCACCCCGCTTCGGCCGGGGCACATTTTTTGACCCGGTTTCCGCCAACCCAAAGGGAATCCAAAACGGCACGCCTCTTGCGCGTGTCACGTCCGTTGGAAGAGACCCGAGCTTCATTCGAACAGACCCGGAGGACCAGCCCATGATGAAATCGCTGCACCTCGACCCCCAGAAATGTACCGGCTGCCTGCAGTGTGAAATGGCATGCTCGTACGAAAAGACGGGGGTCATCAATCCCGCCAAGTCGCGCATCAAGATCTTCAACTTCGAGGCAGAGGGCCGCAAGGTGCCCTACACCTGTACCCAGTGCGCTGAGGCCTGGTGCCTGCAGGCCTGTCCGGTCGAGGCCATCAAGCTCGACAAGAACACGGGCGCCAAGGTCGTCCTGGAAGACACCTGTGTTGGCTGCAAGGTATGCACGATCGCCTGCCCGTTTGGCACCGTGAACTACATGGCGGATGTCGGCAAGGTGCAGAAGTGCGACCTTTGCGCGGGCGATCCGGCCTGCGCCAAGGCGTGCCCGACCGGCGCGATCACCTACATCGACGCCGACTGGACCGGACTGGACAAGATGCGCGCCTGGGCCGAGAAGGCCAACGCGGCGGCCCTGTAAGGAGAAGCACAGATGGCATGGAATAGAAAAGTCCTGCGGGTCAACCTGACCAACGGCACGTGCACGGCCGAACCCCTGAACATGGAGTGGGCCAACGACTACCTGGGCTCGCGCGGCCTCGGCACGAAGTACCTCTACGAAGAGACCGACCCGAAGGTCGATCCGCTCTCTCCCGACAACAAGATGATCATGGCGACCGGCCCTCTGACCGGCACCATGGCCTCGACCGGTGGCCGCTACACGGTGATCACCAAGGGCCCGCTGACCGGCGCCATCGCCTGCTCGAACTCGGGCGGCTACTTCGGTGCGGAACTGAAGTTCGCCGGCTGGGACATGATCATCTTCGAAGGCAAGTCGCCCAAGCCGGTTTACCTGTATGTCGAGAACGACAAGGCCGAGCTGCGCGACGCCGCGCACCTGTGGGGCAAGACCTGCTGGGAGACCGAAGAGACGATCAAGGAGTCCCACCAGGATCCGCAGATCCGCGTCTCCTCGATCGGCCGCTCCGGCGAGAACCAGGTGATGTTCGCCTGCATCGTGAACGACCTCCACCGGGCGGCCGGCCGCTCGGGCGTCGGCGCCGTGATGGGCTCGAAGAACCTGAAGGCCGTGGCCATCCGCGGCACCAAGGGCGTGTCCGGCGTGAAGGACTTCGCGGCCTTCCTGAAGGCCAGCAACGACGCCAAGCAGGTGCTGAAGGACAACGCCGTCACCGGCCAGGGCCTGCCCACCTACGGCACCCAGGTGCTGATGAACGTGATCAACGAAGTCGGCGCGCTGCCCACCCGCAACCACCGCGACGTGCAGTTCGAGGATGCCTCGAAGATCTCGGCCGAGGCCATGCACGAAGTGCGTGAGAGCGACGGCAAGAAGCACCTGGTGACCAACGCCGCCTGCTTTGGCTGCACGATTGCCTGCGGCCGGATCTCCAAGATCGACCAGAACCACTTCACCGTGGTCAACAGCCCGAAGTACTGGGGTGCCTCCGGCGGCCTGGAGTACGAAGCAGCCTGGGCCCTGGGCGCCGCCAACGGCGTCGGTGACCTGGAAGCCCTGCAGTACGCCAACATGCTGTGCAATGAAGACGGCTACGATCCGATCACTTTCGGCGCCACGGTCGGCGCGGTGATGGAACTGTACGAGATGGGCGTGCTGACGAAGGAGCAGATCGGCATCGAGGCGCCCTTCGGCTCGGCCAAGGCACTGGCCTTCCTCGCAGAGCAGGTTTCCAAGGGCGAAGGCTTCGGCAAGGACGTGGGCCTGGGCTCCAAGCGCCTGTGCGAGAAGTACGGCCACCCGGAACTGTCGATGAGCGTCAAGGGCCTCGAATTCCCGGCCTACGACGGTCGCGGCATCCAGGGCATCGGCCTGAACTACGCCACCTCCAACCGTGGTGCCTGCCACGTTCGCGGCTACACGGTGGCTTCCGAGGTGCTGGGCATCCCGGTCAAGACCGAGCCGACCGCCACCGAGGGCAAGCCGGAGCTGGTCAAGGCCTTCCAGGACGCGACGACGATTTTCGACTCCGCCGGCATCTGCCTGTTCACCTCGTTCGCCTGGACCCTGGCCGACGTTCAGCCCCAGCTGGCCGCTGCCTGCGAGGGCGAATGGACGATGGAGCGCCTGAACGAAGTGGGCGAGCGGATCTGGAACCTCGAGCGTGAGTACAACCTCAAGGCGGGCTTCACGAGGAAGGACGACGACCTGCCGCCGCGCCTCAAGACCGAAGCCGCCAAGACCGGCCCCGCCAAGGGCGTGGTCAGCCACATCGACGAGATGCTGCCGGTGTACTACCAGGTCCGTGGCTGGGATGCCGAAGGTGTGCCGACGGCCGAAACCCGCGCGCGGCTGGGCCTGTAAGCGGCCCCTGCAGCAACACTGAAGAGGACAGGCGCCGGGGTGGCGGAACACCGCTCCCCGGCGCTTTTTTCCGAAACGAGCCGCGGGGCGCCTGGCAGCCCCCCGAAACAAGGACGCAGCAATGAAACACGTGATTCTCGGCAATGGCCCCACCGGTGTGGTGGCTGCTGAAACCCTCCGGAATGCGGCCCCCGGCGACGAGATCGTCATGGTCGGGTGCGAGGCCGAGCCGCCCTATTCCCGCATGGCGATTCCCTACCTGCTGGAAGGCAATATCGACGAGCGCGGAACCTACCTGCGCAAGACATCCAGCCACTTCGACGATCTGCAGGTGCGCCAGAAGCATGGCAGAGCCTCCGCCATCGACACCGCCGCGAAGCGCATCGCTTTTGCGGACGGCAGCAGCGAATCCTACGACAAGCTGCTGATCGCGACCGGCTCGCACCCGGTTCGCCCCCCCATCCCCGGCGTCGAGTTGCCGCAGGTACAGACCTGCTGGACGCTGGAAGACGCCCGCGCAATCGCGAAGCTGGCTGCGCCGGGCTCGCGCGTGCTGCAGCTGGGCGCCGGCTTCATCGGCTGCATCATCATGGAGGCACTGGCCAAGCGCGGCGTCAATCTGACCGTCGTCGAGATGGGCGACCGGATGGTGCCCCGGATGATGACGCCCAAGGCGGGCGGCATGATCAAGCGCTGGGTCGAAGAGAAGGGGATTCGCGTCGTAACCGGTGCCAGCGTTCAGCGCATCGACCCGGCGGGCGCCAACAACGCCGGCGGCATCGGCGCCGCGATCAAGTCGGTGGTGCAAAGCATTACCGGCGGCGGCAGCAAGGCGTCCGATGCCGTCACGGTCACGCTGTCGACAGGCGAAAAGATCGAGTGCGACCTGGTCATCGCCGCAGCCGGCGTGCGTCCCAACGTGGATTTCCTCAAGGACACGGCCGTCCAGGTTGGCAATGGCGTCAGGGTCGACACCTCGATGCGGACCAGCGTGGCGGATGTCTTCGCGGCCGGTGACGTGGCCGAAGGGCCGGACTTCTTTACCGGCGAGGGCATGGTGTCGGCGATCCAGCCCAACGCGGCGGATCAGGGCCGCATTGCCGCGCTCGGCATGGCCGGCCGCAGCGTGGAGCTCCCCGGCGTCCTGGCGATCAACGTCCTCGACACGCTGGGATTGATCTCTGTCTCGTTCGGTCAATGGTGGGGCGAAAATGCCGACAAGGGCGGCAGCGGCGTCGAACTGGTCGACGAAGCCCTGTGGAAGTACCTCAGCCTGCAGTTCCAGGGCGATGTCCTGATCGGCGCCACCGCCATCGGACGTACCGACCAGGTCGGCGTGCTGCGGGGCCTGATCCAGAACCGCACGCGACTGGGCAAGTGGAAGGATGCCCTGATGGAGAATCCGACCCGCTTCGTCGATGCCTATATCGCCACGAGCCAGCCTGTGTCGATCGCCGCCTGAGGCCCCATCCGGGTTCGCGGCCCGTGGCCGCGAACCCGCCCAGAGGGCCGTTGTCCTATCCTCCGATCCCACAACGACGGTTCCCCCATGAAGATCACGCTGAAGCTGTTCGCGACCCTGACCGACTACCTGCCCGCCAATGCCAAGGGCAACATCGCCGAGATGGAACTCACCGACAATCAGTCGGTGGGCGAGTTGGTGGCTGCCCTTCACCTCCCCGAGAGGCTGGTCCATCTGGTACTGGTCAATGGCGCCTATGTCGCGCCTGAGGCGCGACTGACCCATGCCCTGGCCGAGGGCGACACGCTCGCCATCTGGCCCCCCATCGCCGGCGGTTGAAGCATGCCCGCCGAGGATTTCAGCCGCGACATCTCGGCAACGCTCGAAGAACTCGCCAAGTGGATGGTTGCGGCTTACCCGGATGCCGAACGCAGCGGGCCCGGTACCTACCGGATTGAGACGCCCGCAGCGGCCCTGACCCTCACCGCAACGCCCGGCCCGGAGCGGCGGATTGCGCTGCTGTGCCTGCCGACACTGACCGTCAATTACCGGTTTACCCGGGGTGACGATGCGGCGCGCGCCCACCTCCTGCAACGGCTCGATCTCTTCATGCACCGCGGGGGAGGCTGACCCACAAGCGTTAATTTGTGCAACACGGCAAAGTTGCGCCGCCATGCCTAAAGATATGTCAATCGTACGTCGTTACAGCTGACATCCCAGCCCCACGATGTATGCCAATGATCAAGAACGCCTCGCTCAAGCAGCTCCTCGTCGTCGGGTCGGTCCTCGTTCTCTTCGCGACAGTCGCCCTCACCATCACCAACTACGTCCTCCTCGGCAACATTCATGACCGGGCGGCCGAGGGCCAGCGGCTGGAGCGGGCCATGCTCCTCGCCAAGGAGGCCCGCTTCGATGTGATCCAGGTGCAGCAGTTCCTCACGGACGCGGGCGCAACCGCCGACGAGGGCTCGTTCACCGAGGCAGGTGCTGCCCGCGACCGGGCAATCGGAAGCCTGCGGCAGCTGAGTGACAGCACAGCCGCCTCCGGCCAGGACTTGGCGCCGATCGTCCAGTCGATCGAGCGGCTGTACGCGACGGGTGTGACGATGGCGAGGGCCTACATCGAATCCGGACGCGAGGCTGGCAACGCCATCATGAAGCGCTCCGGCGACGGCTTCGACGAACAGGCCGAATCGCTTGCCGACAGGCTCGATCAGATCGTGTCCGGCCTGACCGCGCGCTCCGAGGAGATCCTCGAGGACACCACGCGCCAGACCGAGGCCATACAATGGACCATGACGATCGCCAGCGCCGTGGTGATCACCGCCGTTATCCTGGGCGCGCTCCTCCTTGACCGTGTCGTGCTGCGGCCGATCCTGGCCTTACGCGACTCGATGAACGACATTGCGAGTGGCGAGGCCGACCTGACGCACCGGCTCACGGTGACCGGCAGCAACGAGATCGCCCAGGTCGGTCACGGCTTCAATGCCTTCGTCGAGCGTATCCGCAGCACCATCATCCAGGTCTCTCGGGATACCGACAGCCTGGCCCGGAGCAGTGCCTCCCTGTCCCGGTCTTCGGACGAGACCCACGCCGGCATGGATCACCTCCACGAGCTGTGCGAGGCGGCCGCCTCGGCCGTGGTCGAGATGAACGCCAACGTCCAGGGCGTCGCCGAAAGTGCCAGCCAGGCGGCCGACACGGCGAAGGAGTCCGATCGGGCCGCCCAGGCAGGACAGCAGGTGGTCGGCAACACGATCGAGGCGATGCGAGCGCTGGCCAACGACGTCCAGGAAGCCGCCTCGGCCATGCAGGCGCTGGAAACTGACGTGAACGAGGTCAGCGATACGCTGGCCGTCATCCGCGAAATCGCCGCCCAAACCAACCTGCTGGCACTCAACGCCGCGATCGAGGCGGCCCGCGCAGGCGAGCAGGGCCGCGGATTTGCCGTGGTCGCCGACGAGGTCCGCAAGCTGGCTCAGCGCACGGAGGAATCGACCGGTCGGATCGAAACGGTGATCGACCGCCTCCAGGCCGGCTCGCGCAAGGCCGTCTCCGTCATGGAACAGGGACGCAACAAGGCCAGTACCACCGTGGAGCACGCAGGTGCAACGGAAATCGCGCTGGCCGACATCGTGACGGCCATGGCCCACATCGGCGAGATGGTCCAGCAGATAGCCGACGCGGTCGCCACCCAGCGTCAGGCGGCCGAGCACATTGGCGACGGCATCCATTCCATCACGGAGGTCGCCGATCGCACGGCCGCGGGGGCCAGCGAAACCTCGCGCGACACCGCCGAGATGGCCCGCATGATGAACGACCTGAAACTGCTCGTCGGCCAGTTCCGCACCTGACACTGCCGGAAAGCGCCCTGCTCGACGGGGCGCGCGCGCCGCCTGGCGGCATGCGCGCAGTGACCGAAGTTACAGACCGGCCCCTGCCGCGCTGGCACAGTGCGCTCCGACCGTCGCCGCAAGGCGACCACGATGTCTTCCCACATCCCGGAGCTCACTCATGTCCCAGCGCACCCGTTCGCCAGTCCTCGCGGCCCTCGCGGCTACTGCCCTGCTTGCCACGTCAGCCCAGGCAGAGGGCTGGCGCGTCGCCCCCCTCCTCACCGACCCGGATTTTCGCCTCGAGCCGAGCCTTGCCGTGACCGCCGGCCATGTCGAGCCGACCGCCAGCGGCACCGACTCGGGCAGCGCCTTCGGCCTCGAACTGAACTTCAACTGCGGCCTGATCCAGTCCCCCGACAACCGCATTCGCACGCACCTCTCGATGAGCCGCTTTGACGAGGACGATGCCGAGGTCACCAGCGTCACCCTCTCGCCCCGCTATACGCTGCCGCTAGACGGCGGCCTCTCCATCGGCGCGGGACCCAGCCTGGCCCTGGTCAGGGCCGAGGCGGGCGACCATGACGAGAACCTGTTCGGCTACGGCGTGGCAGCGGGCCTCAACTACCGCGCGGGCGCCCTCTACGCCGGCGCGGATCTGCACTACCAGGCCACGACGGAGCGGTCCGGCGTCGAGTTCGACAACTGGACACTGACCGCCAAGCTGGGCGTCAATTTCTGATCACGACAATTGCCGCCTGGGAAACCCCTGGACGCCGACGAGGTCCGTTCCCAGGACGGACCCCATTGCCGGATCCGTCAGTGACACGAGGCCGAAATGCGCTCACAGTGTGCAGGCCTCGCCCCAATCCCAGGAGGAGACTTTCGATGAAGACCATTGCAGCCCTCGCCCTGATGTGGGCAACCACGGTCGCCCAGGCCGAGGTCACCGTCGTGGACGTGGACGAGTTGGCCCCGCTGCTCGAGCGCGGCATCCCGATGGTCGATGTCCGCCATCTGGGTGACCAACAGGAAACCGGCATCGTGCCGGGCAGCAGGCCAATCAGCTATTTTGACGCCCATGGCGCCCAACAGCCCGACGCATGGATGAAGTCGTTCGCTCCGGTGGCGGGCCCCGACGACGCGGTCATCCTGATCTGCCGAAGTGGCGCCAAGGCGCGCCTGGTTGCCGACTATCTCGACCAGAAGCAGGGTTACCGCAAGGTCTATGCGGTCGAAGGCGGCGTTATCGGCTGGAAAGCGCTGGGCAAGCCAGTCGAGCAGCCCTGAGGCTCGGCGCGCGCGGGGTGTGGTTCCGACCCGCCAAAGGCCCTCGGCGCGCTAGAATGGAGGCTTCACGATTCCGCGAGGCTGCCGGATGCTGTTCTTTCCCGAATTGATTCAGGAACTCGAGGTCCTCTCCCGTTTCGACCCGGGCAATCACCAGCAGGGCATCAAGATACACGGCCATGCGGACCGTGAAGTCATCGAGGCGACGCGCCGTCTCTTCCACAAGGGATTGATCAGCCAGGTGGACGGCGGCTATCTGACGAGCCTCGGCCTGGAGGTCGTCGAGCACCTCCAGGCAACACTGACTATCCTGAGCACAGCCTGCCCCGCACCGATCGAACCCGGGCAGGGCTAGGGTCCTAGGGCACGTGTTTCGCGGATCGCGTTGAGGCTGGGGCCTGCCAGGCCCGATGACTGCATTACGCCTCCTTGCCCGGGGGCCACGCAGGCACGCCGGGCCTCAGATCCGGCAGAGCCCAGCGCGACCGCCAGACAACTGCCCACAGAGCCTGGGCTCGGCGGAGCGAGTCTCAGGCGACGCCCCGTCCGGCCCCGTGCAGGCACCGGCCGGAAGGCCCGGACCCACAGCGGCTGCCACGCTGACACCGCATGCGGACCTGCCCCATGAGAAAGGGCGCCAGGGGCGCCCTTTCTTCCGTTACATCCTGCCCAGTTTTCGATAAAGCGTGTTTCGGCTGATCCCCAGCCGTCGGGCAGCCGCCGAGACATTGCCCTGACATTCGGCGAGGACCCGCTCGATCGCGCGCAGCTCGATCGCCTCGAGCGACTCACCACCGCCCGCTGGCGGCAGCGCAGCGGATGCGGGTGACGTCTGAGCCGACGACGGAAGGCTTCCCTGGGTTTCGAAGCGCTCGGAGGACGCGTCGCTGTCGCACTCGATGGCGAACAGCTCTTCCGGCAGATGGGTGGGCGAGATCACGTTCTCGTCTTCATCGAGCAGCGCCAGGGCCACCCTGAGCACATTCTGGAGTTGCCGGATGTTGCCGGGCCAGCCGTAGCGGGCAAAGAAGCCCTGGACCTCTTCCGACACCTGTACATTGAGGCCGGGCTCGGCCTCGATCTCGATTATCGACTCGATCAGGCTCCGGATGTCCGAGCGTTCACGCAGGGCGGGCAGCGTGACGGTCAGACCATTCACGCGATAGTAGAGGTCCTGGCGGAAGACGCCGCTTCGCACCGCCTCGGGCAGGTTGCGATGGGTCGCGCAGACCAGAGAGATATCCACGGGTACCGACTTCACGCCGCCCAGCGGCACCACAATCCGCTCCTGCAGCACGCGAAGCAGACGGGCCTGGAGCGACAGGGGCATGTCACCGATTTCGTCGAGGAACAGGGTGCCCCCGCTCGCCTGCTGGATCTTGCCCGTGTAGCCTTCCTTGCGAGCGCCCGTGAAGGCGCCACCGACGTAGCCGAACAGCTCCGACTCGATCAGGTTTTCGGGTATCGCCGCGCAGTTCAACGCGACGAACGGCTTGTCGCGACGCGGCCCACTGTTGTGGAACGCCTTGGCGAACATCTCCTTGCCCACACCGGATTCGCCCAGGATCAAGAGGGGAATGTCCTTCCCCACGACCTTGCTGGCCCGCTGGACGGCTGCGCGCAGGCGGCTGTCGCCGGTATCCAGGCAGGTCAGCGTCGGCACCTCGGGCACTTCGCACTTCCGCGCCTGGCGCGGTGCAGGGGTTTCGGCCCGGGCCGCATGCTGCGACAGGTTCACCGGGGCCGTGCTGTGATGCACTGGCACCCGCATGCGGGCAAACACACGCCCGCCGTGGCGCAGCGCGAGGGAGCTCAGGGTATGGGGATCGCGTGCGGCCCGATCGAAGAAATCGCCGAAGTTGCCTTCGAAGATCATCGAGAAGTCGAGCTGTCGCATCATCGCGCGGTTCAGGCTGAGCGCTTCGATGGCCGGCCGGTTGGCAGCCAGCAGGGTGCCGTCCGGCGTGAAGGACAGCACCCCTTCCTGGAGGGTCCCGACGTACTCCATCCGCGGATGGAAGAAGACGAGCAGTTCCTGCGCGAACTCGGCCTCGAAGAGACGCTTTTCGAGAATCTGGGACGTCAGGCGAACCAGGCCCAGGGTATGGCGCTGGTGAGACCGGTAGTCGCCGGAGATGTCGAGCGCGCCGAGCAGGCGACCGCCCGCATCGAAGATGGGCGAGGCCGAACAGGTCAGGAAGCTGTTGCAGTCGAAGTAGTGCTCGCTGCCGACGATCTCGATCGGACGCTGCTCGATCAGCGCCGTGCCCACGGCGTTCGTGCCGCGCAGCTTCTCCGCCCAGGAAGCGCCCGGCCGCAGCGCGACCTGGTTGGCGCGATCGACGAACTCGGGGTCACCCAGGCTCTCGAGCACCATGCCCGAGCTGTCCGACAGGATGACCACACTGCCGGTGGAGCGGATCTGCTCGTACAGATGATTGAGGATGCCCCGAGAGTGTGAGAGCAGAAACGCGTTTCTGTCCTGCGCTTCCTTGAGGGCGGTGGAGGCCGCACAGCCGATGTCCGATCCACGCAGGCCATTGTCCAGTCCGGACTGCCGACAGCGTTGCCAGGACTTGACAACATTCGAGGTGGCAACGGCGAGTTCTTCCTTCTGCAGGTTGCCATCGAGAAACGCCCTGCGCGCTTCCCGGATACGGGCTTCGCGAGTTTCCACCGGCAAGACCAGTCCGCTCATGCTTGTGTCCCCTTCCGTTGAGATTGTTCTTATTCTGTTCAGTCCGATCCCTGACCGTGTCAGTGACCCTAACACCTGTCCCACATTGGAGCAATCGTGCAGTGCAACGGGTGTCCCAGTACAAGGCAAGGCGCGTGCCACCTGTAAGCACCTGTTTCATCAAGTGTCACGATTCGTCGCGCAAGTACCGCATCCGGCGGCTTTCGCGGGCGCATGGGGGCAAACGGGCGCTCGCCGTGGCATAGCCCTTGCACCTTGCACCGGGAACCCCCGCCGCCGGCGAGGTAAGAACAACCAAACGCAAGGACAGACACATGGCCAACACGCACACTCACCTGCACGCTCTCAAGCGCGCGATCGCCATTTCCGCCCTCGGCTTTGCCACCAGCGCGGCCTTCGCCCACGGCGACGTCACGCCCCAGGCGGTCGACACCCATTCGCTCAAGTCCCTGGGCGACGAATGGCTCGAGAGCAACCCCTTCCGGGGCGACAAGGAAGCCATCCGCATCGGTGAGTCGGCCTTCACGCAAAACTGCGCCCGCTGCCACGGCATCGGCGCCGTCTCTGGCGGCATTGCGCCCGATCTGCGCTACCTGCCGGTGGAGGACGAAGGCGACGAGATCTTCATCATGCGGATCCGCAATGGCGCTTCCCGCAATGGTCGTGTCTACATGCCCCCGTTCGAAGGTATCCTGCAGCAGGAGGCCATGTGGGCCATCCGTGCCTGGCTGGAGACGGTACGTGTCGAGTAAGCGCACGATCCTGCGCACCCTGGCAGCCGCGCTGGCGGCGACGAGCCTCAGCGCAGCGGCCCTGGCGGGCGCCATCGAGACGATGACGCCCGGTCGCCTGCGGGTGGCCGTATATGACGACTTCCAGCCCTACTCGGGTGGCGGCAAAGGCATCGACGTGGCCATCGGACGGGAGTTGGCAAAACGCCTCGGCCTCGAGCCCGAGGTGGTGGAGTTCGCCGCCGACGAGGACATGAACGACGACCTCCGCAACATGGTCTGGAAAGGGCACTACCTGGGCACCCGCCCCGCCGACGTGATGCTTCACGTGCCCGTGGATAAGCGCCTGGCCGACCGCAATGACCAGGTCAGGATCTTCGCTCCCTACCACCTCGAAAGCCTGGCGGTCATTCGCGATCCGGCGCGGGTCCCGCCCGTCACCGGCTCCGCCGCACGGGCGCTCGAGGTTTTCACGCGCGAACGCATCGGGGTCGAGACCGCCAGCCTGGCGGATGACTTCCTGCTCAGCATCCTGAACGGGCGCCTGCGCGACAACGTGGTTCATTACCGGACCGTCGCCGAGGCCGTGGCTGGCATGAAGGCGGGCGAGATCTCCGCCGTCATGGCAACGCGAGCAGAGATCGAGGGCGCATCGGCTGACATTCGCGAGCGGTTCGAGCTGGGGCCGGTGACCATGCCCGAATTGCGGATCCAGGGCTGGCCGCTCGGCATGGCCGTCAAGGCCGACTCAACGGACCTGGCTGAGGCGCTGGCCAAGGCGATGGAGGACATTCAGCGCGATGGCACCCTCGCCAGGATCTTCCAGGAGCACGGCGTTACCCTGGCGACCCCCTAAAAAGCTATAAGACATCTGACAGCCTTGTTTCAACCGTCCATTATTTAAACAAAAACTGTGACAAAACAGAGCGGCCGCTCCAATATGGAGCAGACGCTCTGTTTCATTTTGCTCCCCTCTTTGCCGGTTCTGGCTGGCGTCCACCCCTCAGACGCGGGAAATCTGTCGTGGCTCAGCCAGTGTCCCGGTCGCGAATCCGCGGACCGTCTGCGCTGCGTAGCGCCGAGCGGTTGCGATCCCGACCACAGGACGCGTCCCTGACCACGCCCGCTATCGCAGACAAGGGGCACGACGACGCGGCGCTGGCTCATCGCGCCCCCCCGACCGGCTGGGTTCGGTCGCGCCCGGTGACCGCGATGCGCTGCCTTGCCAGGGCGTCACCTCGGCCGAAGCGGCGCGCCGTGTCCTCGACCCCGGCGGGCGCCGGTGCAACCGCCAGGCGAGGGGCCGCCGGCCGACCCTAACCGCCTTTCCCGCCAGTCCGCTTCAACATCCCCCGCTGCGGGTCGTAGCCGACGACTGCGACCGCGAAGAACACCAGCAGGCAGCCCAGGACGACCAGGAACGAGGCGGTCTGAAACTGCCCGTACATGGCGAATCGGACCAGCTCGACGGCGTGGCTGAAGGGATTGAATCGGGCAGCCTGATGCAGCCATTCAGCTCCGGACTCCTGCAGCTTCCAGAGCGGATAGAGGGCGGGAGAGATGAAAAACATCGGGAAGATTACGAAGTTCATCGTGCCGGCAAAGTTCTCGAGCTGCTTCACGTGGACCGAGAGCACCAGCCCGAGTGCTCCGAGCATCATGCCGGCCAGGACCAGGGCAGGCAGTGCCAGCAACATGCCCTCGACAGGCAGCTCCACATCGAGCAGCCATGCGACCAGCAGGAAGGCGATGGCCTGCAGCACCGACAGCAGCGTGCCCGCCACAAGCTTGGACAGCAGCAGGTACCAGCGCGGAACGGGCGCCGTCAGCAGCAGGCGCATCATCCCCATTTCCCGGTCGTAGACCATCGCCAGCGAGGACTGCATGCCGTTGAACAGCAGGATCATCCCCAGCAGGCCCGGTGCGATATAGACCTGATAGGGAATGTAGGTCTCGTACGGCGGGATGATCGACACACCGAAGACGTTCTGAAAGCCTGCCGCGAACACGACGAGCCACAGCAGGGGACGCACCAGGGCGGAAAAGAAGCGACCGCCCTGGTGGACGAACTTCTCCACCTCGCGGCCGGCCACCGCCCCGAGCACGCGCAGCGCATGGATCGGCGTCATCGTCTTGCCCCCCGGGTGTCGCTCAGAACTTGCATTGGCTCTCCCGCTCATCGAAGCCCAGCGTGTCCAGAGTATTGGACTGGTGCATGAAGCCCTGGATCGGCGCCCGCTCGATTACCGCGTTGTGCGTGGCCAGCAACATCGGCTGGCGCAGCTGGTGGTTCCAGCTGCGGAACGAGAGGCGATGCCCCTTGAAACCGTCGATCGTGATCTCGGGACCCAGCAGATAAGCGCGGATCTTGGCGAAGTCGGCACCGCCGGTTCTCTGCATCGCCTCCACCACGGTCTTTGCCGCCATCCAGGCGGCCCAGCCCGCTTCACCCATGCGGTGCTTGGCCGCACGCTCGAAACGGGTGTTGAGCTGTGGCGCGCCATTGCGCTCCCAGGACCAGTGCCAGCCGAGGGCGGCCAGCCCCTCCGCACCGACCACCGGCCGGGGGCGCACTGTCCGGTACGGCACGCTGCGCGCGAACTCCCCATCGCTGTCCGCCACGAAGACGACGTCGTAGTCCTCGTTCGACGTGAGCAGGCCGACATTGCCCTTGTCGCGCTCGCGCGGGTCGTTGGACAGGATGAAATCTCGCTTTGCCTCGATCTTGATCCCGAATCGCTTCGCCGATCGCTCGAAAGCCTGGGCAATCAGGGCATCCTCGGGCAGCGGCCCCTGCAAAACCAGCACCGAGCGCCACTTCCGCGACACCATGTACTGGGCCAAGGCATCGGCCTGCATGGCGTGGCTCGGCGCCGTGTGCAACAGGTTCGCCTGGCACTGCTTCTGGCGCAAGGCGTCATCGTGCGCCGAGACGTTGAACAGCAACAGGTCGCGCCCCCTGGCGGCCGCTGCCACCTCGGCCACCACCTCGCCCGGCGCATCGATCAGGAAATATCGCGTGCCCGCGGCGGCCAGGCGCTCGAGTTCGGCCACCAGGCCCCTGCCGTCCGGCGCCCTCGCCTTCGTCATGCCCAGTTCTACACCGACCGCCCTGGCGTTGAACTTCGATTCCTTCAGCGCCACCTCGAGCCCGGCTTCGGGCTCGCCTTCGCCCTGGGCGAGGTTGCGCACGTACAGGCGGTCCTCGTGATAGCGGGCATCCCGCGACAGGCTCAGGTAGCCGAAATCGAGTTGCGCGGCGTGCGCCGGCCCCAGCAGTGCGGCAACCAGCCCGGCGAGCAGCCAGCGGGAACAGAGTCTCGTGTGCATCATCACTCCGCTTCAGTCATCCACGACAACGCCGTAGGGCACTCGTCCGACGGGGATCGACTTGGTCACGCGGCGCTTGCCGGTATCGACGATGGAGAGGTCGTCCGACAGGCCATTGACCACGTACAGGGTCTTCTCGTCTCGCGACAGGCTTGCCCCCCAGGCCCGCTTGCCCACCAGGATGTATTCCTCGATCTTGCGGCTCCCCACATCGACCACCGCGACATGGTTGGCCCGCCCCAACGTGACATAGGCGGTCTTGCCGTCGCGTGTCATGACGATCCCCACCGGTGTCACGTCCTCGTCGCGGAAGCCTTTCGGCTTGAACGGCACGGTGCCTTTCACGGCGTTGGTCTTGCCGTCAAGGATACTGACCTGGCCGGCCAGTTCATTGGTCACCCATACCTCGCCGCCGTCGGGCGTGATGGCGAAGCGACGCGGACGGTTGCCAACCGTGACATTGGCGCGAATCTCGTTCGTGCCCACATCGATCACGTGGACCATGCTGGCGACCTCCGACGTGGCATACACGGTCTTGCCGTCCGGGCTGACCTTCACGCCTTCCGGCTCCTCGCCCACCTCGATCTCGGCGACCTGCTCGCCGGTCGTCGAATCGACGACGGAGATGGCCGCATCCTCTTCCATCGAGATGTAGAAATGCTTGCCGTCCGGTGCCACGTCGAAGGCCTCGGGATCCTCACCCACGTCAATGCTGCGGACGACCTCGAGCCTGGCCACATCGATCAGGTCGATGCGACCCGAGTCGCTCGCCACGACGTAGAGCGTGCCGCGATCCGGCGAGAACTGCAGGTGCCGGGGCCGCTCGCCCGTTTCGATCACCTTGACGACCTTGTAGTCCGTGCCGTCGAGCACGGTGACCGCGTGGTCCTTCTCGCTGCTGACAAACAGGTAGCCGGTCCCTTTGGCGCTAACGCTACCGGCGAGCAACAGCCCCACCAACGCCGCGCTGGCTCTGAAAACAGTCATGGCTCTCTTCCTTCCTCGGTTCATGCAGGGGTGGTATCGGGTGCCTTGGCGGCACCTTCGGTCAGTTGGGCGAAGGCCTGCGCCAGGGTATCCACGCCGGCCGACGCCACCAGGGCAGCGGGCGGGCCTTCGGCGCGGACCTTGCCCCGGTGCAGGAGCACGATGCGATCGGCGCCTTCCGCTTCGTCGACCAGGTGCGAGGTCCACAGGACGCCGACGCCGCGGCTCTCGCACAGGCCGTGCACCTGGGCCAGCAGGGTTGCACGCGAGCCCGGATCGAGTCCGACCGTGGCCTCGTCCATCAGCAGCACCCTGGGTTCATGGACCATGGCCCGCGCCAACTCGACCTTGCGCCGGTTGCCACCGGACAGGTCACGGACCCGGTCCTTGCGCCGCTCGATGAGCCCCTGGGTGGCCAGTTCGCGCTCGATGCGGTCGCGGGCGGTGGCGGCTCCGATCCCGTGGAGGCGCGCGTGGAACATCAGGTTGCGCTCGACTGACAGGTCCAGATCGAGCGTCGGCTGCTGAAAGACGATCCCGATTCGCGCCAGCGCACTGACCGGCGACTTGCGAATGTCGTGACCGCAGATCTCGATGCGCCCGCCATCGGCCACGAAGAGGCCCGACAGCAGCTGGAACAGCGTGCTCTTGCCAGCACCATTCGGCCCGAGCAAGGCCACGAACTCGCCGGCACCGACGGCGATGGAGACACCATCGAGTGCCTTTCGGGGGCCATAGGACTTCGAAACGTCATCGACCTGCAGGAGCGTTTCCGGCCGGGATTCAGTCATGGTCATCATCTTCCTGGGGATGGTCTGCCAGCCCCGCCAGCAGGTCGGGATGGCGGGACAGCAGCGCCTCGTACAGCCGCCCGACCTCGGGCGACTCGGGCCGACGGGGCCGGGGCAGCGTAACTGCTTCTTCGAGCACGATCTGGCCGGGCGACGCAGACAGGAAACAGATCCGGTCAGCCAGCGCGAGTGCCTCACGCAGGTCGTGGGTCACGAACACCACGGTGCTTCGTTGTCTCTGCCACAGATCGATGAGCATGGCACGGAGCCGCGCGGCCGTCGGAGCATCGAGCGACACGAAGGGTTCGTCCATCAACAGCAGCTTCGGTTCAATGGCGAAGGCCCGCGCCAGTGCCACGCGACGCTGCATGCCACCGGACAGCGTGCCCGGGTAGGCATTCAGCACCTCGCCGAGGTTCATGGCCTGCAGCAGAGCCGTCGCACGCGCCTCGCCCTCGGGCACCCCTTCGAGCACCAGGCAAACGTTCTCCAGCACCGTCAGCCAGGGCATCAGGCGCGGCTCCTGGAACATGAAGCCGATGTCCCGCCCCCGCTCCCGGCCATCCAGTCGCACGCTTGCGCAGGCATCCGGATCGAGTCCGCTGATGATGTTGAGCAAAGTGCTCTTGCCACAACCCGACGGTCCGACCAGGCAGACGAACTCTCCGTCGCCTGCCGTCAGGCGCAGGTCATGCAGCGCCAGATGGCCCCGGCCGCCCCGGTCGGCATAGCGTTTCTCCGCGACATGCACCTCGAGCATCAGTGCGGCCTCCAGCGGTTCAGCCGGCGCTCGAGCGGCCGCACGAACAGCGCCTCGATCAGGAGCACGACCGACGCGAACACCAGGGTGTAGGCGAGGATCCCGGCGATGTCGAAGAACTGGAAAAAGACGTTCAGCTGGAAGCCGATACCCTCGCTTCGCCCCAGCAGCTCGACCACCAGCACGATCTTCCAGATCAGCGACAGGCCGGCGCGGGCGGCGGCGAAAAGGTAGGGATAGAGCTGGGGCAGGTACACCTGCAGGAACTTGCGGCGCGCGCTGATCCGGTAGGCGTGGGCGACATGGATCAGGCGCGTATCCACCGCCCGGGCGCCTTCACGCACGGTCACGATGACCGTCGGAATCTTGTTGATCGCGACCGCGATGATCGCGGCCGTGTCGTTGAGGCCGAACCAGATGTAGCACAGGATGATCGTCACCAGGGCCGGGATATTCAGCCCCAGCACCAGCCATCCGTCCAGGAAGCGATCGAGGACCGGCCAGCGCCCCATGGCGATGCCCACCGCCGCCCCGATGACCATCGCCGCGGCGAAGCTGACCGCCACCCGCATCAGAGTCACGCCCAGATGGTGTGGCAGGGCCATCGACGCGACCTCGCTGGCGATGCGCGAGAACACCACGGCCGGATAGGGCACCGTGGCATCCTGGGCGAGGACGGCAGCAACCTGCCAGATCAGCAGGAAGCACAGCAGCGAAGCCCCCCGAATCAGCGTGTCCCGCTTGGGACGCCATGCCAGGATGCCTGTCCGGACCGGTGTTTCCAGCACGCCTGCGGTCGTCGCGCCGTCGCTGCGGCGACTCACCGCGACGCGGTCCGCCAGAACACGCCGGGCGCCAGCGTCTCGGCCGAGCCGACCAGCGCCGAGCCGCCTTCCCGGGCCAGCACCACGTAGGCCTGCTGCGCGGCCTGCTCAGCCTGGTCGACGCCGGCTTGCGGAATGCCCGCGCGAAATCCGTCGCGCAGCGCCAGAAAGGTGGCCTCGTCCTCGGCCTTCATCATCGGTCGCAAGCGCTCCCACTCCGCATCCGAGTCACGCAGGATGACCTTGGCGGCCTCGGACGCTTTCAGGAAGCCATCCACCTCGGCGCGGTGCGCGGTGGCCCAGTCTTCCTTGAAGACCCAGCCGACCATCGGCAGTTCGCGGTCGATACCCAGCCCACCGAGCACCTGGTCGATGCTGAGCAGCCGGGTCATGCCCGCCGCCTCCAGGCGCGCCGCGAAGTGCCAGAAGTTGAGGGCCGCGGGCAGCTCCCCCTTGAGCACGAGCTGGTTCAGGAGGGGCGGAGCGGCAAAGTTGGGCTCGACCAGTTCGGCCGCGTCGATCCCCGTCTGCTGACGGGCATAGGCCCGCAGGAGCAGCCAGCTCTTGTCGAGCGCGCCACCGGCGACCCCCAGGCGCTTACCCTTCAGGCCGTCCAGCGATGTCACCCCGGCGTCGGGACGCACCATCAGGCTGCCCTCCGCCCGCGAGTAGGGCGCGAACGCATACATGCGTCCTTCGGAGCGCTGCCGGGCCACCCACAGCCAGTCGGTCACGATGATGTCCACCGCCCCGCCCTGCACCGCGACAGCCGCCGCGTCCTTCAGTGCGAGAGGGGTGACCGCCAGGGCGAAGCCGTGCTTGCGGTCGAGTCCGTGGTGCTGGATGACATCCAGCTCCCAGTTGACCGTTCCGTACTTCAGGACGCCGACCCGCAGCGTCGGGTCTTCGGCACGGGCGACAGCCGAGAGGAAAACCGCCAGAACAGCGATCAGCAGGCCCGCGAGGGGCAGACGACGAAACATGGAGAGTCTCCTTCCTTGGGCGACACCTCTGACCGGGCGCCTGCCACTGAGATGGCGGTATAACCGGGTTGTTCCCGACGGTGCAAGCCACGTGCCAACGGCGGGAAATCTTCCCGACCCGGAAAAGGGCCCCGAAACGCGGTGTGTGTGCCCGCGCCGACCCGGCCCGGCGGACGTTCCAGCGACGCAGACTGTCTCGCTCTGGGACACTTGTCCGGTACGCTTGTCTCGCCAGTCCGGGCCAGACGGCCGGCGCTCAGGCAAAAAAAATCGGGCGGCCCGCCGTGCGGGCCGCCCCTAAGCTACGCCGTGGAGGGAGAAACCGTGGATGCCGGCCGTCGGACTCGCGGCGCCGGAGAGGCGCGATTCGAGGCGCAGGGCGGTAGAGGGAGGGCCGCCCGACAGTCTGCACCCACGATTCAGAACCTTGCAGGAGCCATGCCCGGAGCGCCGGGAATACCGGAACGGCCTGTTCTGGCGCGGCTTGACGGGCCACGGAGACCTTTGCCGGAGCCCTGCCGCGTTGCCCCGAAACTGGACAGGTGCTCCAGCGCGCAGCGTTGCCTAACGTTGCGATCGGGCGACGATCGCGCCCCGCGCGAAGGCGCCCGGCGGGCGTGCTAGCTGCGGGCGCCGCTGCGCTCCACCCGATTGCCACCCGCGCGACGCGCGCGATGCATGGCCTGGTCGGCCCGACCCAGCAGGGTCGACGCCCCGACTTGCCCGGCGCGGCCGACGCTGTCGCCGGCGACACCCACGCTGACCGTGATCGAGGCCGTTCGGCGGCCGATCGACACCGGCACATCGGCCACTTCCTGTCGCAGCCGGTCGGCCAGGTCGACTGCCTGACGCAGATCGGTGGCAGGCATCAGGAGCGCAAACTCGCCCGTATTCGATCGCGCCGGAAAATCGGTGCTGCGCACGATATGGCGCAGGCGCTCGGAGACGGCGAGCACGACGGGCGCAAGCGCGTCCTCGCCGTAACGCTCAGCCAGCTGGTCAAAACCGTCGATCTCGATGATCGCGATCGACGAGGGCGTCTCGAGCACCATCGCGCGCTCGGTCTCGATGGCCAGCTGTCGCTGCAGGCTGCCACGGCTCCACAGCCGGGTCAGCGGATCGACGGCCGGCTCGCCGCCCGCCTCGGGTTCGAGCGCACGCGGAACGGCATCCGGGGCCGGATCGTCCTTCGCCGGCGCGAACACCGACGCCAAGGCCACCTCGGGCTCCGGCGAGGGCGGAAGTGTCGGCGGACGCCCCATGCCGCTGCGGGCCGTGCCGGGTTCGCCCACCCCGCGCCCGAGCAAGGCCATCAGGACCAGGGTCAGGATGCCAGCCATGGCCGTGGCCAGCGCCACGAACCGGTTCAGGTCATGGCGCCGCTTGATCGACGCATCGCGCGCCTCCTCGAGTTCCACCCGGACATGCGCCAGCAGCGCCTCGGCGTCTTCGGTCAATTGATCAAGTTCCCGATCGAAGCGCTCCATGACCACCGCGCCCTCGGTCAGGCGGGTCGCGGGTGGCCAGGTGAGGAGCGAGTCGCCCATCTTCCGCGCCACCGCCCAGCGCCGGACCATGTCGCTCAGACGGCGCTGCTCCTCCCCATGGGAAAGCGAGGTGGACCGCATCAGGTCGCCGAAGAGGCTTTCGATCCGCCCGGCCATCAGCTCGAAGCGGATCCGCTCGTCGCTGGCGCCGTGGATCAGGAAGTCGTTTGGCGGCATCGCGCTTTGCGCCAGCAACAGCTGCAGGCTCCCGACCTCCTCGAAGCGGGCCTGGATTTCGTCCGAGATGACCTGGAGATCGTCCTTCATCGGTCCGTACACCCAGACGTTGGCGAACACCAGGACGGTCACGAACGGCAATGCCGCCGCTGAGAGTGCGAGGGACAGGCGGACACGCGACGACAAGCGCTGGAAGATTCGTATCATCGACTCGAAAGACAGGCACGGGCGTCGGCGCTTTGTTCGCCAACAGGTCCATTCAAGCGCGAGGATAGCGCGAGCCGCCATTCGCTGCGATGCAAATGCGGCACACCCGGGGCAATTTGCGCCCCGGGTGCATAACGGCCAGTCGCGGGCCCTCTCAGAGCACCGAGAAGAACCCGATCGCGACAAGCACCAGCAGGATGAGGCCGAAGCCGATCAGGACCAGCCCCAGCACCCGAGACGCGGTGACGAAGGCGCCCGACGGGGCATCGACCAGGTACGCCTCCAGCTGCCCCGTCTCGACCAGCCGGTTGTACTGGGCCGGATGGTCTCGCCGGAACTCGTCCAGGGACTGCGTGCCCGTGAACATCACGATGTCGGGCGGCGGCAGCTTGTCGGGCCGGAAGTGGTTATTGAAGAAATGCACGGTGAACAGGAACACGGCGGCCAGGAAGGCTTCCTCGCCGTGCACCACCGTGGCTACGTTGAACACCCAGCCGGGCAGCAGGCTCGCCGTCACATGCGGGAAGGCCAGCATCAGGCCACTGAAGCCGATCACGTTCACCCCCCAGAACACCGCCCAGTAGTCGAACTTCTCGAAATAGGCCCACCGATCGAGCAAGGGTCGCGGACCACGGCCCAGGAACCAGCGGAACATCCGGTAGCAGTCGATGAAGTCCTGCCAGCGCGGCACCAGGGAATCGGGGCCGAACCAGCGGAACTGGCCGCGCCGCCGGACCAGCAGGTGGTACATCACGACAACGAAGTGCACCAGGAAGATGCCGACGAACAAGGTGGCCGCGACCCGGTGGACGACGCCGGTACGCTCCGGTCCGCCCAGGGCGTCCACCACGGCGCGCGCCCAGGCCGTCTCCGCGTAGAGCGCCGCGGTGCCGGTCAGCACCAGCGTCATGGTGACCAGGGCAAAGGCCAGGTGGGCCATTCGCCAGCCTGCGCCGAAGCGCCGCACATGGCGCGTCTCGTCGAGCGGCAGCTCGCTGACCTTGACCCGCGGACTGGGCACGCCGTCGCGACGATCCTTCCATTCGCGGTAGTACCAGAGGCCACAGTGCAGCCAGAAGAAGGCGAAGACGCCGATCAGCAGCGCGACCATGAAGCGCGTGGCGATCCACAGCTGGGGGTAGCGCTCGAAATCGCCGGCGTGGGCGTGCGGCCCGAAGCTCACGAAGCCGGCCGTGGCCAGCGGCAGCTTGTCGCCGTCATGGCATTCCTGGCAGGTCTCGAGCCGGTTGTCCGGATGGACCATGGACTCGGGGTCGGTCGGGGCGAGCACGTCGTGGCTGCCATGGCAGTCGAAACACTTGGCCGTGTAGGTGTATCCGAGGCTATGGACCTGCCCGTGGTAGGTCGCCCGATAGCTCCTGTACTGCGCTTCGTGGCAGCCGCCGCACTGACTCGTGATCAGCAGCTTGGTGGGGTCCTTCGACGTGTTGTCGATATCGTGCGTCGTGTGGCAGTCCGAACAGACCGCCGCCTCCGGCTTGCCCTTCTCCAGCACCGCCACGCCGTGGACGGACAGGGTGTAGTCCTCGAACTGATCCTCGTGGCACGCTTCGCCGCAGAGGGCGGGGATCTCCGGCCGCCACGCCTCGTGGGCCGGCGTACCCGGCTCACGACGCTGGAAGCCATGGGTGTCGTGGCATTGATCGCAGCTCGCTTTAGGGCGCTCGGGATGGTCGGCATCCGGGCGGGCGTGGTACGACTCACGGTAGGCCGCCACGTTCTTCATCACCCGCAACAGGCCGGGGTGCTCGCTTTCGGTCCCGGCGGCGCGCGCCGCCTCGAGCAGGCGCTCGTGGCACGTGGCGCAGTCGGCGACCGGTTCGCCCTGCTTCTGGTGGGGCGCCTCTTGGTCGCGGATATCGGTGTGGCAATCCGAGCAGGCCAGCTTGCCATGGACACCGGCGGCCAGGACCGCCGGGTCGAAGGCGGCGAGCTCGCGCACCTCGCCGTCACCGGCGTCGACCTCGATGATGTCGGCACTGTCGCCATGGCACGCCAGGCAATCCGCGACGTCCGGCGCGGGGCCCGAGGGTCGGGTCTCATCGGCCCGGGCAGGGCCGAAATCGGCCACGAAGAGAAACAGCGCAACGATGGCGGCGGGCAACCACCCGCGCGCCGGCACGGGTCGCTGGCTGCCCGGCCGCGTCAAGGCTCGTCTTTGCATGATGTCTTTCCCGCCCGCGGCCAGCGACGCCGGCCGCGGGCTCAAGGGGTGCGCGACTACTGGAAGCGCACGATGTAGCGAACGCCGACGAAGCTGGCGGTCTGCTTCGGCTCGACGAACACCGACGTGCCATCCGTCGAGGTGCCATAGGTGAAGGGCGACCCGTCGGCGAAGCTCCAGCTCCAGTCATCGGTCTCCCAGCGCTCATGGACCAGGTCGAAGCGCAGCTCGCGATCCTTGGCGACGGTGTAGCGGGCAAACATCGAGACCTTGGTCAGCGTGTTCTCGATGTCGGCCAGCGGCAGCTCGTTGTCCGCCCGCGCCGGATCGGTCGTTTCGTCATAGGCGCTGGTGGTGCGCGTCCATTGGAGATCGGCGCCGAGCGTCAGCTTCTCGCCGATCGCGCCTCGCACACCAATCCCGATGGAGTCGCCGGTGTCCCGCAGTTCCGCATCCTTGACCATGTCCGGCACGGGCGTGGCCGTGTTGCGCGGCCAGCGCCCGGCAAGCTGGTTCGCCTCGGTCTCGTCATGGGAGACCCAGCCTGTCAGCTGCCACTCGTCAGAAATCGCGTAACGCGCGTCCAGCGACACCAGGCTCGCCTTGCCATCCTGGAGCCCATACGGGCGCTCGGCGTCATGGTCGTAGTTGTCACGGGAGGCCTCGACGTTGAACTGCATCCCGAACACCTCGGTCGGCGACCAGTCGAGGGACAGGCGCCACTTGTTGCGCGTCCGGTCGGCGATGTGCAGCGGGTTGATGGTGTCGAAGATCTCGGCGTCGTGAGGCGCCACGTAGGCGTTGCCGTCCCGCTCGCTGCGCAGGAAGGTGATGGCGCCGTTGATCGTCGCGGACATCGACCGACGCAGCTGAAGGCGGACCGTCGTCTCATCGAGTTCGGTCCGGTACGGCACGTAGCGCTCATCGACGAACTGCGAGGCCGATCGGTCCTGCTGCTTGCGATCGACCCCGGCGATCACCCGCATCCGCATCGGCAGGCGATAGCTGGCCTCGACCTTGCCGGTCACTGTTTCGTAGGAGTGCGGCGTGTTGTGAACCGTGATCTCGCCGCTATCGTTGTCGCCGACAAAGCCGGCCAGCGGCGTCTGGTCATCCACGTCGTGGTAGCGCAGTTTGCCGCTCAGCGAGAGATCCGAGGTCGGATGCGAACTGATGCCGATCTCCGCCAGCGTGGTGACGATCTTGCCCTCGAGGCTCGATGGCGCGCCGACGAAGGGGTCGTTCGGCGCCCCCAGCGCATAGGACGGCAGGGACTCGTCCTGGGTGGCGACGCTGCGCGACAGCTTGAGCGTGCCGCGGGTCGAGTCGGCAAAGGCGTAGCCGCCGTGGAAGAACACCTGGTGCGCCTGGCTGTCGAGCGGCTGGGACAGCGGCGTCGGATTCGGCCGACTGGTCGAGCCGGGCTGCGCATCGCCATTGACGGTCGCCGTCACCAGCTTGTTGCTGTTGGAATACCAGCTGCCGATGTAGCCTCCCGCCAGCTGGAAGCGCGGCGTGGTGTACTCCAGGGTCAGGTCGATCTGCTCGGTCGTGCTGTCGATGGGCTCGACGAGGAACAGCGCGTTGCTGCCCAATCCCCAGTGGCGCGTGCCGTCCTTTTCTTCGCTGCGGAAGCCCAACTTCAGCTTGAGACCCTCCGCGAGGTACTTGTAGAAGCCCACATGCACCACGTCGCGGCTGGTGCCGAGGTCCACCTTCTGGAACGGTAGCGCGTTCTCGCCCGCTCCGCTCAGGGTGAGTTCGGTCGTGCCGATGCCTTGCAGGCCGGAGTGGATGACCAGTGGATGGTCACGCGAGATGCGCTGGTAGCCGAAGGTCGCACCGATGTCGCCCTGGCGGCTGGCTTCGGCGTCGATCCGGCGGTTGTCCAGGCCCAGTCGACGGCCATCGAGCCGGAACCAGCTGCCGGTCTCCTCATCGCGCTTCACCAGCCCCAGATCGAACAGGCCGTAAAGGCCGTCCTCCCGCATGCCATCGTAGACGCCCTGCTGCAGGCGGTCCTGGGACCAGTTGCCTACCCCCAGCGACACGAAGCTCGCGGGCTCGCTCAAGGCACGGATCTCTTCGTCGTCCGCCAGCGCGTAGCCGAAGGCTGCCATCAGGGCTGCCGCACAGGCGGTCAGCCTGAAGATCGAAACACTGCTTGTCATGATCGTTCTCCCTTCCCGTTCAGCGGCGGAAGCGCCCGGCGGTGGCACTGTTCACGGTGCTGTTGCCGCCGTGGATGTTGGTGTGGCAGTTCAGGCAGCCACGCGCCACGGTGCCCAGCAGCGAGGTGCTGGTCGTGGGCTCGCCCGGCAACACCGCGAGCTGGCTCGGGTGGCTGTCATGGCTGTGGCACTCCTGGCACAGGTAGGGCGTTCGCGACTTGAGCAGGTTGGCGTTGATGGTTCCGTGCGGGTTATGGCAGATCGCGCAATCTTCGGAGACCGGCTGGTGGTTGTGCACGAAGGGCCCGCGCTTCTCGGCGTGGCAGCTGTAGCAGGTCTCGTTCACGCTGTGCTTGGCCAGCTGGGACGGATTGTCGCCGTGGACGTTGTGGCACGAGGAGCAGCTCATCGAGCCCTCGGGCACCGGGTGGTGCGACGGGCGCGCCATCTGGGCGCGCTGCTCCTTGTGGCAGCTCATGCACACCTCGGGCTGGGTGGCCGTGTCGCGGACCTTGTCGTGGCCGTCGTGCACCTTGTGGCACGAGGTACAGGTCACATCGCGACGGCTGTGGGTGCTGTTCTGCCAGAAGATCCGGGTGCTGCCCTGGTGACAGGACAGGCAGGCCCCGTTGCGCGCCTCGGCATCGGCAGGATTCTTGGCGGTGAAACCGACGTCGACCGGCGGCGTGGGTCCGCTGCCGCGGCCGGCTTCATTCACGTGCCGCTCGCTTTCGCCGTGACACGACACGCACGACGGGGTGCGCCCATCCGCCACGGTGCCATGGCGCGTCTTGCCGATCGCCAGTTGCTCTGGGCCATCCACTTCATCGTGACACTCCGTACAGCGCGCGTCGCCCCGCAGCACGAGTCCCTTGGCCTCCCCTTCGGCCCGCGGCGGCCCATCCGCCGCGACTGCGCCCGTACCCGTCAGCGCGCCGCCGACCAGCGCGAACGCGCACAACACCCGTCGCCAGTTCCTCATCTTCGTTCCCCTTGATGGTTCCCAAACCCACAAAATCAAACGGCTCCGTGTCCGGAGCCATTTCCGATCCCCTAGCGCGCGAGGATCCAGTCGATCAGTTCGCGCTTGCTCTGTTCATCGCCCTTGAAGACCTTGTGCTCTTCCTCCGTGCCGTCCTCCAGCTTCACCTTCGGCGCATCGGTCAGGTTGTGGATGAGCTTGTCGATCGCGTCCGGCTTGCCGCGATGCGTCTCTGCGATCTTCTGGTACGAAGGCCCTTTCTTCGTCTTGTCGATCGCGTGGCACTTGAAGCAGTCATTCTTCTTCAGGATCTTTTTCGCCTGCGCGTCGCTCAGTTCGGCCGAGGCGGCCGGCGATAACGCGACAAGGCCCGCGACCACCGCCGCGACGACACCACGGAAGGTCACACGCATGGCTGAGATGTTCATCTGGAATTGGCTCCCAAGTAGGTTCCGGCCCGTCGGCCGATCCGCGCATGGGGCTGCGGCCACGTGCCGCAGACCACGCTCGCATATTGCGGCGCAGCTTAGCGCCGCCTGAAGGGGCGCGAAGGCGCCACCTGACGCGCATTTGACGGCAATCAAATAGCCGTTCGAATTACATTGACCCCAATCAAGAATCGACCGACGGCGCGTCTCATCTTCCTGCCATCGCTCCAGATTGACCCGTTTTGGGACAGGTGTTGCGCAAGAAGTCCCGCCGCGAAACAGGCGGCGGGTTGTGCCGCGATGGCGCCGCTGGCCGGCATCTCCGAGCGATCGCCTGCGCGACCCGGCAATGCCCGACGGAGACGCGAACCGGCATGTTTCCTGCTGTCGCGTGGTCCATGAGCCGCCCCGACCAGGCTGAACCCCGTGACCCACTGATCCGCTCGTCCTGGACGCGATGCGCGGAGCAAGGCCTCGCGACCGACAGTGCGCTAGGCAGCGAGCCCGTCGACCGCGTGCTCCTCGCGGAGCGCCTGGAAGCCAACGCCCGGCTGGTGACCTTCGCCCAGCCCATCATCGAGCACCTCCACGGGCAACTCGACCATGCCTCGTCGATGGTGCTGCTGGCGGACAGGGAGGGCCTCATCCTGCGCGCCG
Organism: Rhodocyclaceae bacterium; assembly: GCA_050303815.1. Taxonomy (GTDB): domain Bacteria; phylum Pseudomonadota; class Gammaproteobacteria; order Burkholderiales; family Rhodocyclaceae; genus Cognatazoarcus. The sequence continues at coordinate 7,559 of JBNLCM010000044.1, read as the reverse complement.
TCGGCGACGGCAGCTTCGTGTCGCGTGCCCAGCGGGTGGCGCTGATGCCGGGCGCCAACTGGTCCGAGGCGCACATGGGTACCAATGCGATCGGCACCGCGATCCACGAAGCGCGCACGGTGTCGGTGATGGCAGACGAACACTATCTGGAACGCAACCGCTTCCTGACCTGCATCGCCACGCCGATCCACGCGCCATCGGGCGGCATGCTGGGCATCCTCGATCTGTCCAGCGATGTCCGCGTCTCCCTGCCCCATGCCCGGGCGCTGCTGCACTCGACCGCGGAGATGATCGAGCACCGCCTGCTCGAGAGCATGGGCAATGGCCACGTGTCGCTGCACTTCAGCCCTTACGCGGAGATGCTTGGCAGCCCGCTCGAGGCGATCGCCATCTTCGACGAGGCCGGTCAGATGCTGGCCTGCAACCGCAACGCCCGGCAACAGCTCGGCCTGCGCGACCTCGACTCCCTGCCGAACTTCGAACAGGGCTTCGACGCGGAATGGCGCCGCCTGCTGGCGTCCCCTGCCGACGGCCAGCCCCTCGAACTGCGCACACGCCAGGGACGCTGGCTGACGGCCCACGTCAGATTGCGCACGCCCCCCCGCAAGCGACCGCGTGCCCTGTCGGCCACCGCACCGGTCAGCGGCAGCGACGGCTTCGACGAGCTGGAGCACGGGGACGCGCGAATGCGCATGGCCGTCGACCGGGCGCGCAAGATCGCCGATCGCAACATCCCGCTGCTGATCCAGGGCGAGACCGGCAGCGGCAAGGAGTGGTTTGCGCGCGCGTTCCACCTCAGCGGCCCCCGCCGCGACGCACCGTGGGTGGCGGTCAACTGCGCCTCCATCCCATCGACGCTGATCGAGGCGGAGTTGTTCGGCTACGCTCCGGGCGCCTTCACGGGCGCCCGCTCCCGCGGTGCCCGCGGCAAGATTCTCGAGGCCCACGGGGGCACCCTGTTCCTCGACGAGATCGGTGACATGCCGCTGGCATTGCAGGCCGTCCTGCTGCGCGTCCTCGAGACGCGGGCCGTGGTTCCTCTCGGCGCGAGCGAGGAGGTCCCGGTGGACATCGGGCTGGTCTGCGCCAGCCACCGCCCCTTGCAGCAGATGGTGGCCGAAGGCCGCTTCCGGGCGGATCTCCTGTTCCGGCTCAACGGTCTGACCGTCTGGCTGCCGCCCCTGCGCGAGCGGGCCGACTTCGACGCGCTGGTGGCGCGGGTGGTCGACGACGAGAGTCCCAGCCGTGCGGTCCATATCGCACCAGACACGCTGGACCTGTTGCGGCGCCAGCCCTGGCCTGGCAACCTGCGCCAGCTGCGCAACGTCCTGCGTGTGGCCATCGCGATGCTGGCGCCCGACGAGACCGCCTTGCAGCCCGTGCACCTGCCCGAGGACAGCATCGACTTCCATGCCAGCCAGCCCCCCCTGCCGCCACCGACCGGCGGCGACCTGCGGGCCGCGGAACTCAGGCTGGTGCGCGAGTGCCTTGATCGCCACGCCGGCAACGTGTCTGCGGCCGCCCGGGAGCTGGGGATCACACGCACCACGCTCTATCGCAAGCTGCGCCAGTCGGAAGCACAGGCCTGACCGACGGCCAGACGCCACGACCCAGGCCGGCCCGGTGCCATAATGCAGGCTTCCACCGGGCAGGACATCATGGTCAGGGACGAACCGGACAGCGCATCGCGACTGAGGGCGACACTGGTCGAGGCCCACTTGCGCCAGCACCGCTACATCCTGCCGGTGTCGGTCATCATCAGCACCCTACTGTTGATCCTCCTCCGCGACGCCTACCCGTCCCCCGTCCCGCTCGCCCTCTGGTGGCTGGCCGTCGTTGGCCTGTCCGGCTGGCGCGCCCTCTCGGTGCGGCGCTGGCAGCGGGCGGCTGACCGCCACGCCGCGGCGCTGCGGCTGCGTCCGAGGCTGATCGTCGAGGCGACACTGGCAGGGCTGTTGTGGGGACTCATCGGGAGCGTGCTGTGCCCGCCGACCGACAGCGGCCTGTCCACCATCTCGGCAGTCGCCCTCATGGGTGTCGGGTCGTCCGGCCTGGTCTCGCTGTCGCCGCTCCTGCCGGCCTACCTCGGTTTCTTCGCGGCGATGCTGTTCCCGAGCGTCGCGGGCTTCGCCCTGCGTGACACCTACCTCGAGCACCTGGTGGCCGGCACGCTGGCGATCTTCATTGTCTCGCTCTATCTCAATGGCCGCCGGATCGAGCGCAACCTGAAGGAGATGCTGCAGTTGCAGATCGACCTGGAGGCGAGCGCCCGCAAAGCCGAGGAGAGCCGGCGCGAGGCCGACGCCGCCAACCTCGCCAAGAGCATGTTCCTGGCGACGATGAGCCATGAAATCCGGACACCGATGAACGGCGTGCTCGGCATGGCGCAGCTGCTCGGGCGCTCGGCACTGAACGACCGACAGCGCAAGTTCCTGGGCACCCTGCAGGACTCCGGCCAGCACCTGCTGCGACTGATCGACGAGATCCTCGATTTCTCGAAGATCGAGGCCGGGCGGCTCGACCTCTCGCCGACCGTCTTCGCCCCAACCGAGCTGGTCGAACGGCTGACCAACCTGTTGCGACCCCGCGCCAGCGAGCGCGGCCTGACCCTCGCGGTACATCACACCACCGCGATGCCCGACTGGATCATCGGCGACGCCCACCGCGTCCGCCAGGTCATCTCCAACCTGCTGTCCAACGCCATCAAGTACTGTCCGTCGGGACGCATCGATGTCGACGTCGCGTGCAGCGAGGGGCCGGACACCGCCACCTGGTCGGTGCGCGTGCGTGACACCGGCAAGGGCGTGGCGCCTGCCGATCGCGAGCGCATCTTCGAGACTTTCCGCCAACTCGACGGTTTCATCACGCGCAAGGAGGGCGGCGTCGGATTGGGCCTCAGCATCTCCCGCCAGCTGGCTACGATGATGGGCGGCACGCTGGTACTGGACGAGACACCGCCGGGCTCCGGCGCGAGCTTCACCCTGGAGCTGCCGATGGTCGTCAGCAGCCAGCCGGCCGACCCGGCGACCGAATTCCTTGTCCCCGATGCCGCCGCGGACGCCGAGGCACGGATCCTGATCGTCGAAGACAACGCCACCAACCGGCTGGTGGCCTCCGCGGCGCTGGAACAGCTCGGCTATCGATACGACGAGGCCGCGGACGGCCACGAGGCGCTTGAGCGCCTCCGCAGGCAGCGCTATTCGGCCGTCCTCATGGACTGCCAGATGCCGGGCATGGACGGACTGGAGGCGACCCGCCGCTGGCGCGCCATCGAGGCACGCGAGGGCCTGGCGCGCACCCCCGTCATCGCGCTCACCGCCAATGCCGTGTCGGGTGACGCGGATGACTGTCTCGCCGCCGGCATGGACGCCTACCTGAGCAAGCCCTACACGCTGGCGCGACTCACCGAGACGCTCCGGACCTTCGTGGCCGGCAACGCCCCGCGCGAGGTGCCGACCCCTCCGCCCGCCCCCGCTACAGGGTCTTGAGGAATTCGACCAGGGCCGCCTTGTCCGCCTCGGGCAATCCCGTGCCGTATTCGTGCCCCTGGTTGCCGCCTCCCTTCAATCGGGTGTCGTGCAGGCTGCCGATGCGCTCGGCTTCCTCGCCGCGGGTGACGAATCCCACCCGCGCCGGGTCATAGACGTTGTAGCCACGACGGAAGGTCACCGGACGCGCGGCGGCCGGTTCGAGGAGATCGCGAAGGGTCGGCACGGACCCATTGTGGAGGTAAGGCGCCTTGATCCAGATACCGTCCAGGAAGGCGGCCACATAGCCCACGAGGGGCGCTTCCACCAGGCCCCTGCGCTCGATACCCATCTCCTGCACCACGGCGTTGGCTTCGCGTGCGGCGCGCTCGTTCCAGGTATCCAGCCGGTCACGACTGGTTCCCACCTCGGCGACCGGCACGACGGTTCCGGTCCGCTCGCTGTCATGGCAGGCGGCGCACTCGGCCTGGAACACCGCCTGCCCTCGCTCGGCCAGCGCGCGGTCGATGTCAAAGGGGTAGGGCGGCGCCGTCTGCTCGGTGAAATAGGCGAGCATCCAGTCGATCTGGTCGAGGAAGGCCTGGTTGTCCTTCGGCGCGGCGCCGAGCAGACCGAGGGCCGAATCGATCAGCACCGAGTAGGCGTCATGGCTGTCGCCGGCAAAATTCATGCGCATCCCGGCCTCGGGCCGGTACTTGCCGAGGTTCCACAGCGAGGGCATGTCGGTCGGGCCGAAGGTGTCGTCCATCGGCCAGCGGATCATGAAGTACTTGGTGAGGTTCATCGCGTCATCGCGCCCCCGCCCCCAGTCCGGAAAACCGGGGTGGTAGAGCCAGGCAAACTGGTTTTCCCGCTCGAGCAGGCGCTTCTTCGTGATCGGGATCAGCACGAAACGGTAGATCAGCCCATCGACCACCGACAGCTCCGTCACCAGGTTGATCTCGCGCATCAGGTTGTCCGGGTTGAAGCGGGGATCCCGGGCGCAGTCGATCAGGAAGCGGAAAAAGGCCGCGAGATCGAGCGTATGGTTCGGCGCCAGCGGCACGAAGACCGGCTTCGCGTCCTCGCTGACACGATAGCTGCCGGTATGGCAGACGGCACAGGTGTTGGCCACCCGGGGAAAGCCGATGGTCTTCTTCGTGAATCCCACCGGGAGCTCCATGCCCTCCTCCCAGGCCACGCCGAAACTGGCGTAGCCGCCGGGCCCAGGCAGCTTCTCGGGGAACATGCGCGGCAGCACGTAGAAGATCCAGTAGGGTATGCCCGCGTCGTTCTCCGCGCCGATCGAGCCGTACTTGAAACGCATCGCCGGGTCCTGGGTGATCCACGCCGGCTGGGGCTCCTCGTGGAAGAACGCGTACCAGCCCCAGGCGGCGGCGAGACCGCCGAGGAGCACCAGCACGCACAGGGCGGTGATCCAACGGCGGCATCGGCGCGTCGTGCAATCGATCCAGTTCATGGCCGGCTCCGTTCAGAAGGTCTTGAGGAATTCGACCAGGGCATCCTTGTCCTGCGGCGGAAGCTCGGTGCCGTAGGCATGCCCCTCGTGGCCCCGGTTTCCATTGCCGGGCGTCCGCGTATCGAACAGGAAGAAGGCTGCCCCGCCGTCGTCCGGTCGGTCGGTGCGGAAGCCCACGCGCAGCGGGTCGTAGACGTCGTCTCCCCGGTAGAAGGTCACCGGACGGCGCCCGGACGGTTCGAGCAGGTCGCGCAGGGTCGGCACCGAGCCATTGTGGAGGTACGGCGCACGCAGCCAGATGCCGTCGAGGGGCATGTTGGCGTAGCCGAAGGTCTTGCGGAAATGGCGGAAGCGGTGGGGATAGCCCGCATACAGGGTGGCCTGGTTCACCGCCAGCTCATAGGTATAGGAGTCGAGGCGCGAGCGATCGGTCCCGATCTCGGCGATGGGCGTGACATGGCCGACCCGGGCACCGCTGAAGTCCCGTCCACCGGCACCATGGCAGTCCGCGCAGTACGTCGCGTAGAGGGCCTCGCCGCGACGCGCCAGCGCGACATCGATCGCGTAGGGCCAGGCGGGCGGTGCCAGGTCGAGCAGCCAGTCTTCCACCCGACCGATGGCGCGAAGGTCGATGGTGGGGGGTGTCGTCCCTGTGCCGAAGGCGGCGCTCTTGTTGCGCTCCTCGGTATGCGTGTTGTTGCCGTCCCAGTGCAACTCCATCCGTTCACCATCGTCGCGCAGCATGCGCGGGCCCTGCAGCCAGATCGACGGAAAATCGGAGGCCCCCAGCAATTCGCGGGCGGGCAGCTGGTGCATCGGGAAGTTGAACAGCACCTTGGCCGAATTGAAGGTATCGACCCGTCCGGGCCCCCACGCCGGCTGGTCGAAGACGAAGTCGAAGCGCTCCTTCAGCATCAGCAGCCGCTCGCGCATCAAGCCAATCGCGACCGGGTACACGACGTTGCGGTCCAGCCAGGAGAGCTCGCCCCCCATGGCCTGGATCTGCGGCACGATGAACTCGGACCGGAAACGGGCACTCGACGCGCACTCGAAGAAGAAGGTTTCGAAGGCCCGGATATCGAAGCGGTGCGCCGGCATGCCCAGCACCAGTCGCGGCGGTTCGCCCGGGGCGTCACGTACGGTGCTCGTGTGGCACACGGCACAGTTCAGGAAGACCCGGTCGATGCCCAGGTGGAAGCGCTTCGAGACCCCCACCGGCAGATCCTTGCCGGGCTCGTAGATCATCCCGAGGGACGCATAGCCCTCGCCGGGCAGCGACGCCGGGCAGACCTCCGGCATGGCCCGCCAGATCCAGTAGGGAAAACCAGACTCCCGCTCGCCTCCGGTCGAGCCGTACTTGAAGTGCTCCGCGGCGCCCCGGTAACCGACCGGCTCGTCGGCCAGGAAGCGACTGCCCAGTTCGAGCCCCACCACCAACGCGATGGCCCAGGGCAGCCACAGCAGGCTCCGCCAGACGAGACGGCGCCACCCTCCGGTGAGGGGCGGGGTGTCGGATGGTTCCTTTCTCATGGCAGGCCTCATCTTCAGTACGTCGCGCAAGCCGGCAGATCGGCATAGGCGACCGCGGCAACTCGCCCGGGCGCCTGGCCCTGCGCGCGCAGGCGGTCTTCGAGAAAGCGTTGCATCGCCTCGAACTCCGTGGAGCCCGCGAATCCCCCCGCCTGGGCGCTGGCAGGGGGCGGCATGGGCGTCTTGGTTCGTGTCGCAGGCGCATGCGACCATGCCTGCAGTCTCCGCCAGATGCGTGGCGCGCAGGCGTCCAGGCGCCCCCTGACCTCTTCCTCCGGGCCGTGCAGGAAGCCCGGCGGGAAGGCCTCCCCTGCGCCGTGGCACGCGCCACAGCGCCGGTAGAAGACGGAAAGGTCGGGCGCCATCACGCCCCCCCCCGTCGACACGCGTTCATCCAGGGACGGGAGCGGCACGATGGCAGGCGGAGGCGCCAGACCGGCATCGACCAGCAGCGGCGCCAGCGTCGCGTGACGCCGCAGGACCCCCTGCGCCAGAGCCAGGCCATCGCCCGCGCGATTGCGTGCCGCGAGCGTGCGAATCGATGCCTGAAGCGGCGCGAGGTCGTCGCTCATGACCAGTTCGAGGCGCGCGCCATCGAGTCGAAGGCGCCCCAGCGACAACCCCTTGCTCGTCCGCGCCAACGCCCCGCGACCGGCATAGCCATCGGCGTCGGCCACGAACTCGAGGCCGTATCGCACCATGCCGCCGGGCAGGACCAGACGGTCGATCCACAAGCGTCCGCCCGTCCTGCGGGCAGCCACCCGCAGCGTGTCGCCGGACCAGCAGCGGAGGTCCTCCCGGGCACCCCGCGCCTGCCGGTCGCAGTGCAGCGTCTCGGTCATGGCGATGCGGCCCGTGCCGCGCGGCCGGGCCAGCAGGGCGCGGACTTCGGCGTCCGACAGATACCCGCCGACCGCCGCCACCGCGCGCGCCAGCGCGCCGGGCTCGTCGGCCATCCAGTGCGCGAGCGGCGGGCGCACGACCAGGGCATCGAAGCGCGCACCGACGTCGGCGGCACGCCTCAGCGCCGCCTCGTCGAGGTGGGCCAGGCCCTCAGGGGACAAGGCCGCGAACGGGAGCCG
>JBNLCM010000043.1:0-5377 GCA_050303815.1 Rhodocyclaceae bacterium | reverse complement strand
CGAAACCTTCGCGGCGCTCGACGCCGCCAGCGAGGGAGCACTCGGCAGAATCCTCGCCCGAGGCGATCTGGACGACAAGGCCGCGGCCACGCTGATGCTCCATGCGCCCGCCGGCCTGCCCTGCGAGCGGCTGCTGCTCGTCAGCCTCGGCGACGCCGACTCGCTCACCGACAAGGCCTGGCGCGACGTCCTCGCCGCCATCGCCCGCGCGGCCACCGGCGCCAGCTTCAAGGACATCACCATCGCCCTCGCGGACACCACCGTGGCCGACCGGGACCTCGCCTGGCAGCTACGCCAGCTGGGCCGCCAGATCGAGGCCGCGGCCTACCGCTTCGACGCGCCACGCGCCAAGAAGGACGACAAGCCGGCCAAGGGCGTCGAGCAGGTCAGGATCCTGCTCGGCAAGCGCCCCGCCGATGCCGAGAAGACGGCACTGGAACAGGGCGTGGCCACCGCGCAGGGCATGGCACTGACCCGCGATCTCGGCAACCTGCCGGGCAACGTATGCACCCCGACCTATCTGGCCGAGACCGCGAAGAAGCTCGGCAAGGCCGAGAAGCTCAAGGTCGAGATCCTCGACCAGGCCCAGATGGAGAAGCTGGGCCTGGGCTCGCTGCTGTCGGTGGCCAAGGGCTCGATCGAACCGCCCAAGCTGATCGTCATGCACTACAAGGGCGGCAAGTCCAAGGACAAGCCGGTGGTGCTGGTCGGCAAGGGCATCACGTTCGACACCGGCGGCATCTCGCTGAAGCCCGGCGCCGAGATGGATGAGATGAAGTACGACATGTGCGGCGCGGCATCGGTGTTCGGCACCCTGAAGGCCGTGGCGCGCATGGCCCTGCCGATCAACGTCGTCGGCGTCGTGCCGGCTGCCGAGAACATGCCCGGCGGTCGCGCCAGCAAGCCCGGCGATGTTGTCACCTCGATGTCCGGCCAGACCATCGAGATCCTCAATACCGACGCCGAAGGCCGGCTGATCCTGTGCGATGCGCTCACATACGCCGAGCGCTTCGACCCGGCCTGCGTGATCGACATCGCGACCCTGACCGGCGCCTGCATCATCGCGCTCGGCAAGATTCCGAGCGGTCTGCTCGCCAATGACGATGCGCTGGCGGCCGAGTTGCTCGCCAGCGGCCAGTCGAGCGGCGACCGGGCCTGGCAACTGCCCCTGTGGGAGGACTACCAGGATCTCCTGAAGAGCAATTTCGCCGACATGGCGAACATCGGTGGCCGCTACGGCGGCGCGATCACCGCCGCCGCCTTCCTGTCCCGCTTTGCGGGAAAGTACAAGTGGGCCCACCTCGACATTGCCGGCACGGCCTGGCTATCGGGCGAGGCCAAGGGCGCGACGGGACGCCCGGTGCCGCTGCTGATGGAGTTCCTGCTGTCGCGCTGCGGCGGCTGACGCGCCCTTGGACACCGAGATCCACTTCTATCACAACACCCCGGACCGCCTGGCCGCGGCCTGCCGCATTGCCGCGCGGGCCTTCGTCGGCGGCCGGCGTCTCGCGGTCCGCATTCCCGACGAGGCGCAGCGGCGGCGCTTCGACCAGTTGCTGTGGACCTTCGAGCCGGGCAGCTTCGTTCCCCACGTGGCGGTGGATTCGCCGCTGGCCGCCGAGACACCGATTGTCTTCGGTGGGAGCGGGTCAAGCTGGCCCCACGGCGACGTCCTGCTGAATCTGGGCGACGACCTGCCACCGGATTTCCAGCGTTTCGCGATGTTGCTCGAGGTCGTCAGCACCGACGACGATGCGCGCCAGGCCGCCCGGATGCGCTGGAAACACTACAGGGGTTGCGGTATCGAGCCGGTGCCCCATGACCTGGCCAGCCGGGCACCCGCATGAGCGAACGCGGATACGAACCTGCCCTGCCCGAGGATTTCGAGCACGCCGACGAACTGCTCGAGAAGGCCGACGCCCTGATCCGTCGCCATCAGTCCGGCCATGACGATAGCCTGGACGACCTGCCGGTGCTGACCGAGATTGTCGATCTCGAGGCCGAGGTCGACGCCGAGGCGGCAGACGAGGTCATCGAGGCGGCGCCGCGCCCTGTGGAGGACGCGCCCGCGCCGCACCCGGACGACGGCGCCCTCGACGAATCCCTGCTGGTCGAGCGGCTGATCAGCCTTGACGCCAAGCTGACGTTGGCGATCGAGGACTGGGTGACGGCAGAATTGCCGCAGATCCTGTCGCGCGAGTTCGACGCCATGAACGAACGCATCCGCGCCGAGGCGATCGCCCACCTCCGGGCGACGCTGATTCCCGAGCTGTCCGAGGACATCTCGGCGCTGATCGATCCACCGCGTCGCTAACGCGATCGCCCCCGGCCATCGCCGGGCGCGCCGTCGAGCGCCCCGGCCAGTCCGCTATAATCGTCGTTTCGCCTGAAACCTCTTTAACGACGAGCCCCCGCTTCATGGAACTGGCCAAGAGCTTTGAGCCGGCTGCGATCGAATCGCACTGGTACCCCGAATGGGAGTCGCGCGGCTACTTTGCCGCCGGTCTCGACACCGACAAGTCGGATGCCTTCTGCATCCTGCTGCCGCCGCCCAACGTCACCGGCACGCTGCACATGGGTCATGGTTTCAACCAGACCATCATGGATGCCCTGACCCGCTACCACCGCATGGCCGGCGCCAACACCCTTTGGCAGCCCGGCACGGACCACGCCGGCATCGCAACGCAGATCGTCGTCGAGCGTCAGCTCGACGCCCAGGGCGTATCGCGCCATGACCTGGGGCGCGAGAAGTTCCTCGAGAAGGTCTGGGAATGGAAGGACTACTCGGGCGGAACCATCACGCGCCAGATGCGCCGCCTCGGCACCAGCCCGGACTGGACCCGCGAACGCTTCACGATGGACGCCGGCCTGTCGAAGATCGTCACCGAGACTTTCGTGCGGCTCTACAACGAAGGCTTGATCTATCGCGGCAAGCGCCTCGTCAACTGGGATCCGAAACTGGGCACGGCCGTCTCCGACCTCGAGGTCGTCTCGGAGGAGGAGGACGGCAAGCTCTGGCACATTCTCTATCCGTTCACCGAGGGCCCGGTCGGCGACCTGCGCGGCCTCACGGTCGCCACCACGCGCCCCGAGACCATGCTCGGCGACGTGGCCGTCATGGTGCACCCGGAAGATGAGCGCTACGCCCACCTGATCGGAAAGACAGTGCGCCTGCCGCTGACCGACCGCGACATCCCGATCATCGCCGACGACTACGTCGACCGCGAGTTTGGCACCGGCTGTGTCAAGGTCACGCCGGCCCACGACTTCAACGACTACGCGGTCGGCCAGCGCCACGGCCTGGACATGATCGTCATCCTGACCCTTGCCGGCGCGGTCCCGGCCGAGGCCGAGATCTTCGATACCCACGGCCAGGCCAAGGGCAGCGTCGCGATGCCTGCGACGGTTGCCGGCCTGGACCGCACGCTCGCCCGCGAGGTCGTCGTGACCGAGCTGGACGCAGCCGGTGTGCTGGTCGATACCAAGGCCCACAAGCTGATGGTGCCGCGGGGCGACCGGACCAGCGTCGTCATCGAGCCGATGCTGACCGACCAGTGGTTCGTCGCGATGACCAGGCCCGGCGCGGACGGCCAGTCGATCACCCAGAAGGCCCTCGACTGCGTGGCCTCCGGCGAGATCCGCTTCCATCCGGAGAACTGGGTCAACACCTACAACCAGTGGCTCAACAACATTCAGGACTGGTGCATTTCCCGCCAGCTGTGGTGGGGCCACCAGATTCCTGCCTGGTACGGCGAGGACGGCCAGTGCTTCGTCGCCCACGACGCAGACGAGGCCAAAACCCTCGCGGCGAAGGCCGGCTACAGCGGCCCGCTGACCCGCGACGAGGACGTGCTCGACACCTGGTACTCCTCGGCCCTGTGGCCCTTCTCGACCCTCGACTGGACGCCCGAATGGCCGGCCCGCTCGAACCCAGCGCTCGACCTCTACCTGCCCTCGACGGTGCTCGTCACCGGTTTCGACATCATCTTCTTCTGGGTCGCCCGGATGGTAATGATGACCAAGCAGATCACCGGAAAGATTCCATTCAGGGATGTGTACGTCCACGGCCTGATCCGCGACGCGGAAGGCCAGAAGATGTCCAAGTCGAAGGGCAACGTGCTCGACCCGATCGACCTGATCGACGGCATCTCCCTCGACGAACTGGTCCAGAAGCGGACCTTCGGCCTGATGAATCCCAAGCAGGCCCAGTCGATCGAGAAGAAGACCCGCAAGGAGTTCCCGGACGGCATCCCCGCCTTTGGCACCGATGCGCTGCGCTTCACCTTTGCCTCGCTCGCCAGTCCCGGTCGCGACATCAAGTTCGACCTGTCGCGCTGCGAGGGTTACCGCAACTTCTGCAACAAGCTGTGGAATGCCAGCCGATTCGTGCTGATGAACTGCGAGGGCCAGGACTGCGGCCTCGACAAGCACGACGCCAGCGCCTGCGAGGGCGGCTACCTGGACTTCTCCTTCGCCGACCGCTGGATCGTCTCCAGGCTGCAGCGCACCGAGGCCGAGGTGGCCCAGCACTTCGCCGACTACCGCTTCGACCTGCTCTCGAAGGGCATCTACGAGTTTGTCTGGGACGAGTACTGCGACTGGTACCTGGAGATCGCCAAGGTCCAGATCCAGTCCGGTAGCGAGCCCCGGCAGCGGGCCACCCGGCGCACCCTGCTGCGGGTGCTCGAGACGGTCCTGCGCCTTGCCCACCCGCTGATTCCGTTCATCACCGAGGAGCTGTGGCAGACCGTGGCGCCGATGGCCGGGCGCAAGGATGCCGCCGCCATCGAGTCGATCATGACCGCGGCCTATCCGGAGGCCCAGCTGGAGAAGCTTGACGCGAAGAGCGAAGCGCGCGTCGCCGAGATGAAGGCCATGGTGCACGCCTGCCGCAACCTGCGCGGCGAGATGGGCATTTCGCCGGCCCAGCGCCTGCCCCTGGTGGCGGCCGGCGACCGCAAGGCCCTGGAAGCCTATGCTCCCTACCTGGCCGGTCTGGCCAAGCTGTCGGAAGTCACCGTGGTGGACGAAATCAGCCGCGACGAGCTGGCCCCGGTGGCGGTGGTGGGCGAGACCCGGCTGATGCTCAAGGTCGAGATCGACGTGGCCGCCGAGCGCGACCGCGTGGGCAAGGAGATTGCGCGCCTGGAGGGTGAGATCCGCAAGGCCGAGGGCAAGCTCGGCAACGAGAAGTTCGTCGCCCGCGCACCGGCCGAGGTGGTGCTGCAGGAGCGTGAGCGCCTCGCCGCCTTCCGGGCCACGCTCGACAAGCTGCGGCCCCAGCTCGAGCGACTGGCGGGCCGCTGAACCACCGACCACGGACGCCGGCTGCCCGGAACCGGGGCATGCCCACACGGTCGCACCGTGCGGGCACACC
>JBNLCM010000042.1:0-24602 GCA_050303815.1 Rhodocyclaceae bacterium | reverse complement strand
CCGGCGCAGCGCCTCGGCCCACAAGGCCTACCTGACCGTCGGCGCGATACTGACCGTGTTGCTGCTCGCCTATGGCGGGGGCACCCTCGCCCGGGTCGGCGACTGGCTGCACTCAGGCGAGTCCCGTATCGCCCTCTTCGGGCGGACCCTGGACGGCATCGCCGATGCGCCCCTGACCGGCCACGGTGCCGGCGCGTTCGGCGATGTCTTCCGCATGTACCGCAATGCGGCGCTGGCCGGCGACCTCGAGTGGCGCCACGCCCACAACAGCTACCTCGAGTTCGCCTTCGAACTCGGCATGCCGGCCCTGATCGCCCTGCTCAGTCTCTACGGCTGGCTGGCGGTCCGATTTGTCAAGGCCCTCGGCGAGCGCCGGCGCGATCACGAGTACGCGATGCTCGGGCTGGCCGCCCTGGGGCTGGTTGGCCTGCACGCGATGGCGGACTTCAGCGTCCAACTGCCGGGCGTCGCGATGCCCTTCGCCTTCCTGCTCGGCATTGCCTGTGCGCAATCATGGCCCTCGCCGCGGCGATCACGGCGCCCCGCCGGGCCCGCGGTGGCAGCCGCAGGGCCAACGGACGCTTGATCGCAGCAGATGTTTCGACCGATCATAGGCACGCTGTTTCACAGTGTGTCCCCAGCGACACGTCGATGACCGCAAGGGAGAACGAACATGTCCGGTAAGTGGTTGGCAGGCTTGGCCCTGGCCCTCACAGTGGGGGCTACGCACACGCCAGCGCTCGCGCAATCGTCCGGGTCGAGCACGCTCGACGCCCCCACCCAGGCCCTGGTCGCGGCGGGAGACGTCGACGGGGTGGCGAGCATGCTGGCCGCCATGGCGGCCGGCGGTGCGGACGTCACGGCCAAGATGGAAGCCATCGCGCGACTCAATCCGGACATCGCGGGCGCCGTGGTCAATGCCACGCTGCGGACCATGGCCGCTGCCGGCCTGAGCGCGCATGCGCTGGCGCCAGTGGTCCAGCGTCTCACCGCCGGAGCCCTCTCCGGCATTGCGGCAACGATCACGCCCGATCAGGCGACCGTTTACAGCGAGAACATGGCCGCCAACCTGCGCCAGGCGATCGGCGCCATCGCGGGTGGGAACCGGAATGCCGAAAACGCGCTGCTCGCGTCGGCGCGTGCGGGGGTCGCCCGCAATGCGGCCTTCGGTGCGGGTGGTCAGGTGTTGCGCTCGAATCTCTCGGTACGACTGCAGGGATCGCTGGACCCCAACGAGCGCCAGATCGCGGTGAACGCGGCGCCCATCGTTGTCTCGCGCGCCGGGAGCCCCCCGCCGCAACAGCAACAGCAACAACAACAACAACAGCAGAACCAACAACAGGTACAGCAGAGGCCGAGGCCCGTCATCCGGTATCAGGACCCGATCCTCCAGGAAAACCCCCAGGTCGACATCCTGACCGCCAGCCCCTCGTAACCGCTAACCCGGCGCTGCCGCGCGCGACTAACGCCACCCGCCATCAAGAACGGACCAGACAACAGAAGGGCAACGCATGCAACGCAAGTACCTCGCGGTCGCCACCAGCCTGGCTCTCGCCGCCTCGCTCGCCTATGCCGAGGAGCGCACCTCGCCGCTCGACCGGGTTTCGCCGGACGAACGCTTCGCGCCAGGCCAGACCGTCGCCGACCGAGCCCAGCCCGAATATGACCCCATTGGGGTGCGGCTGGGCAGTTTCGTACTGTTCCCCCAGTTTGCCGTGACCGCCCGCCATGACGACAACGTCTACTTCGACACCGAGGCGCGAACCGACTGGGTTGCCGTGTTCAGCCCCACACTGAGACTGGAGAGCGACTGGTCGAACCACCGTCTCAGCGTGGACGCCGGCGCCGACGTGAAACGCTACAACCGGCTCTACCAGGAGGACGCTGAACGCCTGTGGCTTGACGCGCTGGGTCGGCTTGACATCACCCGCGACACGAAACTGACGCTCCAGGCGAGTACGTTGACCGACCGCGAGAGCCGCGGCTCGCCCGACGACGCGTTCGGCGAAGAGCCTGCCAAGTACCGGCAGAACACGACCAGGCTCTCCTTCGAGCACCGCCCGGGACGTCTCTTCCTGCAGGGGCACGGCCAGTTCCGCACCCTCGACTACGACGATGTTCGCACCAGTTCGGGCGCGACGATCAACAACGACGACCGCGATCGCGACGAGACCGAGCTGTCGCTGACAGTAGGCTACGAGATCACGCCCCAGTACGACGCGTTCGTCCGCTACGTGCGCGGCAAGCGCGACTACGACGCCGCGGTCGACGATGCGGGCCGCAACCGGGACTCCACCAGTGACGCGTTGCTGTTCGGCGTGGCGCTGGATATCTCGGGTGTCGTACAGGGCGAGGTCGCGCTCGGCGCCCAGCGCTACGACTACGATGACAGCCGCTTCGACGACACGACCTCCGCCACGGCCGAGGGACTGATCTACTGGCACCTCACGCCACTCACGAGCGCGACCTTCCAGATCGCGCGCAGCATCGGCGAGACGACCGCCACCGGCTCGTCCGGCTACGTCAGCGACACGCTGGGCGCCAAGGTCGAGCACGAACTCCTCCGCAACCTGTTGCTCGAGGCCTCGGCGACGTTCAGTCGCGCCGACTACGAGGAGATCGATCGCAGCGACGACACGTGGCGCTGGACGATCTCGGGCGAGTATCGCCTCGACCGCAACGTATTCTTCGGCGCCGGCTTCGAGCGTGAGGTACGGTCGTCCGACGTGAACACCTTTGACTACGAGCGCAACCTGGTTTCGGCCTGGGGCGGCGTCCGCTACTGACCGAGCATCGAACCGGGCGCCCGGCGCCAACGAGAATGGAAGTCTTGCACTGGAATGGATGGAAACGCCTGTGGCTGGCGCTCGCGCTGGCCCTGGCGACGGCGCTTGGCGGCGCCGCGTGGGCAGCCGCCGAAGCGGGCAGTGACGCGTCGGCCTATCGGCTGGGCAGCGGCGACAAGATCCGCGTCACGGTCTTTGGCGAAGAGGATCTCTCGGGCACCTTCGTGGTGGATGGCCGCGGCCATATCGCGATGCCGCTGATCGGCGAGGTGGTGCTCGGGCAGCTGCCGCTGCGCGAGGCAGAGAAGCGGATCGAGACCAAGCTGCTCGACGGCTTCCTGCAGGAGCCGCGCGTCAGCATCGAAGTGCTGAACTATCGCCCCTTCTACATTCTCGGAGAGGTCAAGCAGCCGGGCAGCTATTCCTTCGTGAATGGCATGACCATCCTCAACGCGGTGGCGCTCGCAGGGGGCTTCACCTATCGGGCGAACGAGGGCGAGATGGTCATCACCCGGGCCGACGATCCGGCCAAGAAGGAACAGCCGGCCGGGCCGAATACGCATGTCTTCCCGGGCGACATGATCCGCATCAAGGAGCGGTTCTTCTGAACAGCCTGACGGAACCCCCTCGCGACACGAACGCGCCGCCGCCTCCGAGCGAGCGATCCTTCGGTCTCGTTTTCGCGGCGGTGTTCGCGACGGTCGCCTTCTACCCCCTGCTCGACGGCGCCGCGCCACGACCCTGGGCCCTGGCCATCGGTGCGGCCTTTGGGGCCGCGGCCCTGCTCGCGCCCCGCTGGCTGATCTGGCCCAACCGGGTCTGGGCGACGCTGGGTGACCGGCTGCACCGGATCATGACGCCCGTCCTGCTGGCCGTGATCTATTTTCTGGTCCTGACGCCGACCGCGCTGTTGATGCGCGGGTTCGGCAAGCGGCCGCTCGAGCTGCGCTTCGACCCGGCGGCCGCCAGCTACTGGAAGACCCGCGACCCCGCTGGCGATGCCG
Organism: Rhodocyclaceae bacterium; assembly: GCA_050303815.1. GTDB lineage: Bacteria > Pseudomonadota > Gammaproteobacteria > Burkholderiales > Rhodocyclaceae > Cognatazoarcus. The sequence continues at coordinate 20,812 of JBNLCM010000042.1, read as the reverse complement.
CCGGCTCCATGCGAAACCAGTTCTGACGCCACCAAGACGCCATGTCCTTTCTCCGGGAATTCTGGGCCTTCATGCGAGTCCGCAAGAAATACTGGCTGATCCCCGTCATGCTCGTGATGGCCCTGCTGGGCAGCCTGCTTGTCCTCGGCCAGGGCTCGGCGATCGCGCCCTTCATCTACACGCTCTTCTGACCGTGATGTCAGCGAGGCCGCCAGTGGCGAGCCAGCGGCGCGATACATGAATCTTCTCGGCCTCTCCGCCTTCTACCACGACAGCGCGGCGGCGCTGGTCATCGATGGGCGCATTGTCGCCGCGGCGCAGGAGGAACGCTTCACGCGCCTCAAGCACGACGCGGCGTTCCCGATGGCGGCCATCCGCTATTGCCTCGAGCACGCGGGCCTGACGGCCGACGACATCGACCACGTCGTCTTCTACGACAAGCCCTTCCTCAAGTTCGAACGGCTGCTCGAGACCTACCTGGCCTTCGCACCGCGCGGATTCGGCTCGTTCGCGAAAGCCATTCCGACATGGCTGAAGGAGAAGCTCTTCCAGCGTCGACTCATCGAGACCTCGCTGGCGTCACTCGGCGGCGAGCGTGCCTGGGCGGACCGACTGCTCTTCGCCGAACACCACCAGAGCCATGCCGCCAGCGCCTTCTTCCCGTCGCCATTCGACGAGGCCGTGGTCCTCACCATGGACGGCGTCGGGGAATGGGCGACCACGTCGGTGGCGCTTGGCCGGGGCCCGCGACTGGACGTCGTGCGGGAGATCCACTTCCCCCATTCACTGGGCCTGCTCTATTCCGCCTTCACCTATTACACGGGCTTCCGCGTGAACTCGGGCGAGTACAAGCTGATGGGGCTCGCCCCCTACGGGGAACCCCGCTTTGCGGATCGGATCAGGGACCACCTGATCGACGTCAAGCCAGACGGCAGCTTTCGCCTCGACCTCGGCTACTTCGACTACTGCACCGGTCTGACGATGACCAATGCACGCTTTGCGGCCTTGTTCGACGGACGCCCGGCGCGGCGCCCGGACGAGCCACTCGAAGCCTTCCACATGGATATCGCGGCATCGATCCAGCAGGTGACGGAGGACGTCGTACTGGCGCTGACCCGCAGCCTCGCCGAGACGTACCGGATTCCCAACCTGTGCCTGGCCGGCGGCGTGGCCCTGAACTGTGTCGCCAATGGCAAGGTGCTGCGTGACGGCCGCTTCGAGCGAATCTGGATCCAGCCGGCCGCCGGGGACGCCGGCGGCGCGCTGGGGGCCGCGCTGGCGGCCCATCACCTGCACACAGGCGCGCCGCGGCCGTCTGCCGGGCCAGCGGACGCGATGCAGGGCAGCTACCTTGGGCCGGCTTTCGGGCAGGCGGACATCGAGCGCCGCCTCGCCGCCGCAGGCGCCCGCTTCCACGTCCTTGACGAGCCGGACCTGCTCCATCGCTGTGCGGACCTGCTGGCCTCCGACCAGGTCCTGGGCTGGTTCCAGGGACGCATGGAGTTCGGACCGCGCGCGCTCGGTGGCCGATCGATTCTCGCCGACCCCCGCTCACCCCGGATGCAGTCCACCCTGAACCTGAAGATCAAGTACCGGGAGTCCTTTCGGCCCTTCGCGCCATCGGTGCTGGCTGACCGGGCGTCGGCCTGGTTCGATCTGGACCGGGAGAGCCCATATATGCTGCTGGTCGCCGAGGTGGCGGCAAGCCGGCGCCGCGTCGCCGACGACGACGCCCGCGCGGGCCTTGCCCGTCTGAGAACCATCCGCTCGGAGATTCCCGCCGTCACCCATGTGGACCACTCGGCCCGGGTCCAGACAGTCCACGCCGAGACCAACCCGCGCTACCACGCGCTGCTCGAGGCCTTCGACCGGGCAACCGGCTGCCCGGTCCTGGTCAACACCAGCTTCAACGTACGTGGCGAGCCGATCGTATCGACGCCGGAGGACGCGTTCCGGTGCTTCATGGGCACCGACATGGATGCGCTCGCGATCGGCAATTGCCTGCTCGCAAAATCGGAACAGGATCCGGCCCTGGAAGGCGACTATCGGGATGCCTTCGCACCCGACTGATCCCGCGGACGGGCGCACGTCGGATCCGCCGATCGACGTCCACGCCGTGCTCGCCGCATTTGCCTCCGACCTGGCCCGCAGCGCCGGCCGCCGGCTCGTCGCGACCGCACTGCTGATGCTCCTCTGCGGCCTGCTCGAAGGCTTCGGCCTGCTCCTTCTGGTTCCCCTGCTGGCCGCCATCGGCTTCGGCACGGGCGCGGACAGTCCGATCGCCGACAGCGTGACCCGATCCTTCGAGGGGCTCGGCCTGTCGCCGGGACTCGCCCCCCTTCTCGGCCTGTTCATTGCGCTGGTCACCGTCCGGCTGCTTGTCACGCGCATGCGCGACGAGCACGCCAGCGCGCTGCGACTCGGCTTTACCGACCATCTTCGCTGCCGCCTGTTCGACCGTATCGCGCGGGCCAGCTGGCAGTTCCTCCGCACCACCCGGAGCGCCCATCTGACCCATGCGCTGACGACAGAGGCAGGACGGATCGGTCAGGGCACGCATCACGCGCTGAGTCTGTGCACCACAGCCGTGCTGGCGCTGGCGCACGTCGTCGCGGCGCTCGCGCTCGCGCCGCTGTTCGCAGCACTCGCGCTCGGGCTGGGCCTGGCACTGCTGCTGCCGCTGACACACCTCAATCGTCGCAGCGTCGCGCTCGGCGCCCGCATGACGGCGACTCAACAAGGCCTGCAGGCTCAGATCGGCGAACTGCTGGCCGGCCTCCGGGAGCACAAGATGTTCGGTGCCGAGGCCCGCTGCGTCGAGGCGTTCGACGCACAGGCCCTCGCACAGCGGGAGACCCAGCTTGAGTTCGTCCGGGTCGGCGCAGCCGCCAGACTCCAGTTCCAGCTCAGCGCGGCCCTGTCGATGGCGCTGCTGGCGTGGCTCGGCATCCGGCACTTCGCCCTGCCTCCCGAATCCCTGCTGGCGCTGCTGGTCATTGTCGCCCGACTGGCGCCCCAGCTCTCGGCCCTCCAGCAGGGCGCCCAGCAGCTACTGCACATGCTGCCGGCCTACGCGTCGCTGCGACGACTCGAGGACGCCTGTGCCCGTGCCGCCGAACCGGCGCCCGGCGCGCACGGGCTGGCACCGCTGGCGCTCGGATCGGGCCTGCGCCTCGAAGACATCGCATTCGCCCACGGCGGTGACGATACGGCGGCCCTGTCGGCGATCGATCTGCACATCCCTCCGCAACAGACGGTGGCCCTCGTCGGTCACTCCGGCAGTGGCAAGTCGACCCTCGCGGACCTCCTTGCGGGCCTGCTGGAACCGACCCGGGGCCGGCTCCTGCTGGACGGGCAGCCGATGGATGCGAGCGCACGCGTCGCCTGGCGCGGCAGCGTAGCCTATGTGCCGCAGGAGACCTTCCTGCTCCATGCATCGATCCGCGACAACCTCCGCTGGGCCACGGCGGAAGCGGATGACGCCGCCTTGACACGCGCGCTCGAGCAGGCCGCCGCGGGAGAACTGGTCGCCTCGCTGCCGGACGGTCTCGACACGATCGTCGGCGAGCGCGGGATGCGCCTGTCCGGCGGCGAACGCCAACGCATCGCGCTGGCCAGAGCGCTGCTCGGCAACCCCTCCCTGCTGATTCTCGACGAGGCCACCAGCGCACTCGACCATGCCAACGAACAGGCCATCCAGGCGGCGCTCGAGGCCATTCACGGTCGACTGGCCGTGATCCTGATCGCCCACCGTCTCTCCACGGTACGACACGCCGACCGGGTGGTCGTCATGGACGGCGGCCGGATCGTCGAGCAGGGGGCGTGGGCGGTGCTGGCCGGGCGACCGGACGGCCATTTCGCCCGACTGCTGCGTGAACAGGGAATCGCGTCGTGATCGCGAACCCCATCGGCCCGGGGGCGACCCTGCGCCGCAAATGGCACACCTGGCGATCCCTCCCGCACCGGGTCCGCCTGCTCCTGCTTCCCGCCTGGCTGATGCTCGGAGTCGCACGCCTGCTCATCCGGGCCGTGCCGTTCCGGCACCTCGCCAGGCAGCTCGGCCAACCGGACGGCACAGCGCCGTGGGTGCCTCTGGTCACGCCTCCGCAGGCCGCCCGCGCCAGCCAGATCCGCCGGGTCGTCATGCTGGCCGCCCGGCTCAGCCCCTGGCAGGCCAACTGCCTGCCCCAGGCCCTCTGCGCGCATGTCTTGCTCCGGCTCCATGGCGTGCCTCACGCCCTCTATTTCGGCGTGCAGCGCCGCGCGGACGATGCCACCCTGCAGGCCCACGCCTGGACGGCCTCGGGTCCGGTCCACGTAACCGGAGGGGCCAGCTTCGGGCAGTTCACGGTGGTGTCGGTCTTCGTCTGGGGTCCATCCGCCCGCTAGGGTCTGTGGGCATGCGACGGGCGGCGACGCCGGGGTCCGCCGGGCTGAACCCCGGGCAAGGGGGCACGACGGGATCGTCGGACCCGGCAGGCGCCAGCCCGAGGGATCGAGGCCGCGAAACCGCGCGGCTTCCTGCGGTCCAGGGCCTTAGAAGGGCACCGGGCATGCGAAGGCCACAGGCTGTCGCGTCCGTGGGTGAAACAGATGAATCTCGGCGGCGTGCAGGTGCAGCCGACCGAAGCGCGCCACCGAGGCGGGCGTGCCATAAAGCGGATCGCCGACGATGGGATGACCGATCGCCAGCAGATGGACCCGAAGCTGGTGGGTACGGCCCGTCAGGGGCTTCAGTTCCAGCCGGGTCAGGGCCCCTTCGCCCGACCCCAGGCGTTCAAGCACCGCATAGCGGCTGCGGGCCGGCCGCCCATGGACCGGATCGACCTTCTCCCGCGGCCGGCGCTCGGCATCCTTGCCCAGGGGCAGGTCGATCTCTCCGGCATCCCCCGGCACGTGACCATGCACGACGGCCTCGTAGCGCTTGCCGATCGTGCGCGCCTGGAAGTCCCGGTTCAGGCGACGATGCATCTCGGCCCCCCGCGCCAGCAGGATCACGCCCGAGGTCGGGCCGTCCAGGCGGTGCACACTCAAGGCCTCCGGGTAACGCGCCTGCACCCGCAGCAGGAGGCAGTCCTGGCGATCGGCGCCCTGCCCGGGCACCGACAGCAGGCCCGCAGGCTTGTCAACGACGATCAGGTCCTCATCGAGGTGGAGCAGGTGGGCTTCGAGGTCGAACATGGCGCGGTTTCAGGCCGGTCTGCGGAGCAAGGATTGTCCCACGTCGCGGCCGCGCCACAGACTGCCGTCGTCGGGCGGGAACCGACCATGGCGCGTGCCCGGCACGGACCCCTCTGCGCGCGGCGGCGCGATCGGCTCGTCACGCGAGGGGGGGGGCCGGCATCCCATTCGGGCTTTCGTGGGACCCACCGGTCGGCGCTCGCCCCTGTCATCGACACGGCGCGCGTTACCGTCGGCATCCTTTACGCCCATCACTATTACGAAAGTCCTATCACCACCAAGTCATTGACACATTGAGGAATTCCGAATTGGCCCAGATCCTGCTTGACCGACATCCTGCGCGACTTGTTGCGCTTCAGGGCGAAGTCGCTCTGTTCGCCCCATCCCGCACGAATGATGAACAGGACCCGAAAATGAAAAGACTGAAACAACTCGCAGCGGCCTCGGTACTGGCCTTTTCTTCGCTGGGCGCAGCCCATGCCGGGCTGATCACCCAAGGTGACTTCAGCATCAACATGCAGGAGAAGATCTTCACGGCCCCGGCCGGCACGGCGGTGTCCGCAGACGTCGAACTGGACTCGCTGGCCCTGACGCCGACCGGCGCCAACGCGTTCTTCACCGGCGCGATCAGCATCGACCTGTCTGCTGTCACCCAGACGATTCAGCTGTTCGTGACCGAGACCTTCTCGTTCGGCGAGGCCGATTTCATCTTCATTCACGCACTGCTCGACAACCTGGTTGTCCCGGGCAGTCTCACGAGCGTGTCGATCCTGAGCGACACCTTGCTGTCCAATCCGGGCGAGGTCACCCGGAGCCTGAGCTTTACGGGCAACAGCATCACACTGGACTACGACCACCCCACCTGTTGCGCGCTGATCCAGGCCGGTGGCGAAGTGACCTTGTCGTATCAGACGGCGAGCGTTCCGGAACCGGCAGGTTTCGCTCTGGTCGGATTGGGCCTGGCCGGACTGGCATTCAGCCGGCGCAAACCGGCCTGACCGGGCACCATCCGCCCCGCCGCTCGGCAACCCCGCTGCGGCGGGGTTTTTTGTTGCACGTGAATTGTCCGCAGGCCGAAACGGCTCCGCTCAGCGGGAATGGACTGCGCTCTCGCTCCAGCGAAAGGCGGCCACCCAGCCCGCCAGCACGCGCCCCAGGAACGGCTGAGATCGGATCCGGTCGGTCATGGCATAGAAGGGAATTCGACTGAGCAACATGTGACGAAGTGCGAGCCCCAGACCGGAGCGCCACTCGGCACGATCGATGGCGCGCCCCGAGGCGGCCTCGAGCCCGGCCCGGTGACGCGCCAGCAGCCGAGGCGCCACATCGGCCATCTCGGCAGCGGGCACGACGAAGCAGAGCAGTTCGGCGAGGTCGCCCTGGGGCAGCCCCACCGCGGCGAGTTCCCAGTCGTAGGCGCAGCACAGAAGCCCACCATCGGCTGGGCGGAAGGCGAGGTTGCGGGGGTTGAAATCGTTGTGGACCAGCGTATGCGGGGCGGCCTGCCAGGCGCGCCACCAGGCGGGCAGCGTGCTCACCACCTCGCGCTGAAGGTCCAAGAGGCCCGCCACGCCGAAGCCCGCGAGGTGATCCCGCGTGGCGCCCTCAAGCGCCCGCCAGAGGGGCTGGGCATCGGGCACCGCGGGCCCGCCGGCGCAACAGGCGAGCCAGCGAGCAGTCGCGAGCGCGTCGTCCTGACCGTACCAGCCCGCGTGGATGCTCACCAGGGCATCCACGGCGGCCTCCAGATGCCCGGCGCGCCAGTCGCCCGGGCGGTCGGCGGAATCGATCAGCGTCGCGTCACCAAGGAACTCACTGACGGTCAGTCCGGGGGCCAGCGGCGAGCGCCGGCCAAACTGGGCAGGCATGTGCCGGCGCACGCCCGTCCCGCCCAGCCGCCAGACATGATGCTCTCGATCCCGCCCGCCGCGATGGGGCAGGGCCGCGAGGCGATCGCGCACGACCGCGCCGGTCCCCGGTCGGGTCAGCTCGGCCAGGTCAATGGCCAGTCGGTCGAGGCTGGCGTCCTCGGCGCGCTGCTTGAGCACCACCGCCAGGCGCTGCCCGGTCGCGCGCACGAGCGACGCCCGCCACAGGCCGCACGGTCGCTGGCCGGCCTGCGCACCCAGATCGCTCAGCAGGCCACTGCCGGCCGGCAGGCGGCGGATCGACGCCCCGTCGAGGTAAAGATCGGGCGCAAGCCCGGCCAGGGCCGTCGTCAGGTGTCGCTCATCGCTCCCCCCCATCAGCGACGCATCGGGTGTGCCCGGCAGGTAGCCGACCCGCCGGAGGTAGTGCAGATAGCGGGCGAGGAGTGGCGCATCAAGCTCAGGCATGCTCACGCCCGCCGCCGCCAGCCAGCGGCGCGAGGCGTCGTCGTCGATACGCTGTCCCGCACCGCCCAGGTAGAGTTCGGGCAGGCTGCGCCCCCCCATGCCGGCCGGCCGGGCGAGGAAGAAGCGGCGCAGGACATGCAGACAGGGGGCGCAATCCGCCGCGCCCTTGCCCACGAAGGCCTGCCAGTCTGCGAGCGGCGCCAGGCGCTGCGGGTAGCCGCGCAATTGCAGCCACAGCACCAGTTCGCGCCACTGGCGAGGGCGGGGATGGCGCAGGTGGATCGTCCGCAGGCCCGCGGGCGGCGTGGTGGCGAGCAGGCGCAGGGCGCTGGCGACCGTATCGACGGGAATGCAGTCGAGCCGCCAGTCCACGTCAGGCGCCAGACCGGACAGGGCGCAGCCCCGCAGCATCCGCGCGATGAGATCACTGGTGTTCGATTCGCCCGTGCCGGTGTCCCCGCAGATCAGGGCGGGCCGTGCGATGCTGGCCGGCAGGCCCCGGTCGGCCGCCTGCCGCACCAGCGCTTCCGCCAGGCATTTGGCCTGGGCATAGCCCAGCGGCACCTGCGCGAACCAGGGCGCCATGTCGGTCGCCTCGTCGACCCGGTCCGGTCCGCCGGTGGCATAGCAGACCGCCAGCGTACTGACGAAGACGAGGGCCTTGGGGCGTCCCGTGCAGGCCAGCGCGATGGCGTTGCGCGTGCCCTCGACATGACTGTCGGCAAGGCCCTGCCAGCGTTTCAGCCAGCTCACCTGTGCGGCGCCGTGGATGATGACGTCCACGTGCCCGGCGACCCATGCCCGGCAGTCGGAAGAGAGACCGAAGCCCGGGCGCTCGACGCGGCCGGCCAGGGCCTGCCATCGATCGGCCAGCGGCGGCAGGTCGTCGCCCAGCCCGTCGAGCGCCGCCTCGATCCGCCGGCGGGCATGGGCATCGTCATCGGCGCGGACAAGGCAGACGAGTCGCCAATCGGTGTTTCGCAGCAGGTCGGCGATCAGGTAGCGACCGAGAAAGCCGCTGCCACCGGTCAGCAGGACGGTCCGCACTGCCGTGGCGACCGACCCGGCGGGGCGGATGGCCGGGTCGAGGTGTGCCACGTCGGGCAGCCGGGTCCGCGGGGCGTCCATGGGGCTCAGGCGTTCGACGCGGCCAGCAGGGCCAAGGGGACGACAGCCAGGTGCGCGGCGATCAGGGCGCGTCCGGCAGCATGCGCGCGCCACGCCGGCTGGGTGAGCAGTTCGAACAGGGAAACCAGCGCCCAGGCCAGGATCGCCCACGGCCAGGAAGGTTCGGTCGCCACCAGCACGACGAACAGCGGGTACTTCAGCAGCACCGCCTGCTCGAACCAGAAGCGGGGCCAGGCAGCGCCCCCGCGGTACAGCCCCAGCGCACCGGCGAGCAGGGCAGCATAGCCGATCAGGCTGCCCGTCTGCCCCGCGAGGCCCAGCAGCAGCCCGACCGGCAGGGTCAGCCCCAGTGAGCCGGCCCGAAGCCATGCGGCACCGGGATCGGTCACGGTGACCCGCCCGGGATGCGCCATGGCATCGTGGGCCCGATCGGCATGGTCGTCGAGCATCCGGAACTGCACCACGAGCAGAACCATCAGGAGAGCCTGCCGGACGGTCGGGGTGCCACCCGAGGCGGCCAGCAGCAAGACCGCCAGGAGGGCCAGAACCCGCCCACGCACCAGACGTTCGCACAGGTAGCGACGCGCGAAGTCAGCCAAGGAGGACCACCTCCCCCCGGTCACCGTCCACCGACACGCGCAGCCCGGTGCGCAGGCGACGCGTGGCATCGGGCACCCCGACGACGGCCGGAATGCCGAACTCCCGCGCAATGATGGCACCGTGGGAGAGCATGCCGCCCCGCTCCACCACCAGCCCGCTGGCGAGGAAGAAGACGGCGGCCCAGCCCGGATCGGTCTGGCGGGTGACCACCACGTGCGGCCCGTCCAGCGCTGCGCCTTGCGAGGCGTCGGCAAGCACCGCAGCGACGCCTTCCACGCGTCCGCCGCAGGCGCCGACTCCGCGCAGGCGGCTGTCATTCGATGGGGGGGTCGCCTCGGCCGATGCGTCCGCCGCCAGCGGATACGGCTCGCCGACCGGCCACTCGAAGCTGTCCGGCGGCGCAGGGCCCTCGAAGCGCGCGTGATGCCGCCGCCGCAACGCGACCATCGCCGGCGTGGCCTCCGGCAGCATCGCCAGCCCGGCCAGCAGGGCGTCGAGCTCATCCACGGTCAGATACAGTACGTCCTCAGGCCGCTCGAGCCGACCCTCGGCCTGCAGCCGCCGCCCGGCCTCGAGCACGACGTGACGCAGGCTCACGTACAGCCTGGCCTGCTTCATGCGCGCCCGCTCACGCAGGCGGATGGCCTCCTGGGTCGCGGCGAGCACCCGCTCGAACCACCAGGCCCTGCCCAGCAGCGGCAGGCGCGCCCAGCGACGCCCACGGCACAGGGCGTCGCGCGTCTCCCGCGAGGCGGCCTCGCGCTCGCTCGCCTGGTCGGCCAGCCGGGCATCCGGCGACGGGCCCGTCAGCCCCAGGTAGGTCTTGAGCAGGGCGAGGGTCGGCTGCGGCGCCTCGATCGGGCTGGGGTGGCACAGCATCAGCTCGCCCGAATTCCGAAAACCCCAGTCTTCAAGATAGGACGCGAGCAGGGCGCGAAAGCCCGCATGCCGGGCATCGCCCTCCAGCGCGGGGAGGATGCGTTCGACCGGCCCCGCGAACAGCGCGGCCAGAACCGGGTCGTCCGGAATCCGCCGTGACAGGGCCCATAGCTTCTGTACCGGCAGGTGGCTGGCGAGATCGGGCAGGCCGACCAGCAGGCGGTTATGACGACGCTCGTCAGCCGCCTCGGGTAGCCAGCGTGCCAGCAGTTGCCCGAGCACGCCATAGCAGACCATCGCGGCGGTATCGGCCAGCGCCGCACCGTTCCAGTGCCGGAGCCGGATGGCCATGAAGCCCCGCAGCGCGCCCAGGAGCTCGCTTCGGGAGCGCGCGGGCAGCGTCGCCAGGGCCAGCCGGTCGCAGTGGGCGTCGACGCGCCGCTCGAAGTCGGCCACGCGCCGCTGGATGAACAGGTACTGCCGCACGATCGACGCGGCAACCCGGACGCCCTCGACGGCCTGGCCCAGGCGGCCACCGGTTGGCAGCGGATGGCTGGCCTCGGGATACTCCCGCGCACCGGTAAACTCGTTGAAGAACCGGGTCAGCCAGGCGCCGCCGGGGGCCAGCCGCAGCAGGGTGTGGATATGGGTCAGGTTGTAGTAGAGGCGGCCCCGGTGCACTCCCACGACGGCCTCGAGCGCGTCGCCCATCGCGTCAATCCGCCGACGCGCGAGGCCGAAGCCAAGCCCCAGGTTGCGAAAGTAGGCGGCATAACCGGCACGGACAATGCTGTAGAGCAGCGGCGAAACCGGCTCGGGAAAGTTCTCGGCGATATTGGCGTTGCTCCAGCGTGCCATCGCGCCGCTCGGTGCTGCCGGCGCCGCCGTGATCGGCCGCGCCTGGACGATCCATGCGCGGCCGTCCCGATCGAGCACCCACTCCACGTCCACGGGGTAGCCGAGAGCGGCTTCGATCCGCCTCGCCAGCGAGGCCAGCGACTGCAGGTCCGTGTCGCCGAGACCGACGGCCTCATCGCCCGCCTCGTGCGACAGCAGGCGGCCGCTGTCCCGGCACAGGCTTGCGGCGGACGGCGTGACCCGGCCGTCCACCAGCCGGTCGGCGAGGCCTGCGCAGTACTCGATGCGCAGGGCCGACGCATCGGCCGGCGATACCGAGAACATGACACCGGCCCAGGCGGCTTCGACCTGCCGCTGGAGGACGACGCAGCCGCCCGCCAGCCGCCGGCCGGTTCGCACCTGGTAGGCGAGGCTGCGATCCGACCAGGCCGAGGCCCAGACCTGACGAACCGCAGCGACCATGGCGGCGGCGTCGCTCACCCCCAGCACCGAGTCGAGCTGACCGGCGAAGGAGTGGCTGGCCGAGTCTTCGCCCGCGGCGGAAGAGCGCACCACCCAGGTCCCGCCGCGGGCGGTCAGTTGGACCAGGGCATCGGCGAGCCCGGCCGGCAGGTCTAGGGCGGCGATCTCGTCGCGCAGCGCGGCACCACGCCGCGCCCTCTGGTCGGGCGGGAGTCCCTGCAGCGCGTCCGACAGCGCCGTCAGACGGGCATCGACGCCACCTGCCACCAGCGCCGCGTCACGTGCCTCCGGCACCACCAGGCAGGCCTCCGGCACCGGGAAGCCGGCCCGGACCAGCCGCGCCAGGGTCGTGGCCTTGCCTCCGAAGCCGGCCCCTTCCGCCGCCGCATCGAGCGGCACGATCCAGCGTGCGGTGTCTTTCATCCGGGACGGACCTTGAGTCGAAGCCGATAGAGCCAGACGCTGAAAGCGCCGTGCAGACCGGCGCCGATGCCCAGCGCCCAGCACCATGCCAAGGTCGGCAGGGGCAGCATCAGGTCCAGCACCAGCATCACGCCCAGGCCCGAATCGAGGCGATCGACGAGAAAGCAGGCCGGTCGCAGCCATGGGCCGCTCGCCGGATGACCGGGCGGCACACCGAGACGCCGCTTCAGAAAGGAGTTGGGCAGTTCGGCCAGCATGAAGGCCAGTCCGCTGATTGCCCCCACCGTGGCCAGTTGCAGCGGCGCCAGCGGCCACAGCCCGGCCGCCAGCCAGTCGGGCATCCATGGCCGTGCCAGCCCCGCCAGACCGAAGCTGGCTGCCGCGGCGGGGGGCATCGCCATCAGGCCGCGCCAGGTCTTGTTGGCGCCCAGCACGGGCTGGCCGCGCCAGCGACAGCCGCCGTCGATCGGCACGGCAAAGGGGCGCGACCACATCGAGCGCAACCAGGCCACGTGCGCGATGCCGGCGAGGGCCATGCAGCCCACGACGAGCAGGGCGCAGGGCAGCGCAGCGGGCAGGAACGAGGAGTCGAGGGGCATGGGTGGTCCGGCGAGCCGGCGTCGCATTTCAACGGTCGGGCGTTCCCGCCTGTCCGGGTGCAGGACGGCGGCATCAATTCGCCCGTCATTCAACCACAGTCAGCCGAATGCCGCCGTCAGATTACATGGGCATGACAGACCCATCCAGCCGCGCCATCGGCGCATCCCGCGCTTGCACGAATCTTCACAATTGGCGAGTCTTCGATCTCCTGCCTGCCGCCGACCGCCATGCGCCACGTCCCCTTCCGCAGCGAACGCATCCCGGTGCGCGATCTCGACTACCACGTCCGCCACTGGGGCCCCCCGGATGCGCCGGCGGTCTTCCTGCTGCACGGCTGGATGGACGCGTCGGCGACCTTCCAGTTCGTGGTCGACGCGATGGCACGGGACTGGCACCTGATCGCGCCGGACTGGCGCGGCTACGGGGATTCCAGCTGGCTAGGCCGCGCCTACTGGTTCCCGGACTACTACGCGGATCTGGATGCGCTGCTCGCCCACTACGCACCCGACGCGCCGGTCAGGCTGGTGGGCCACAGCATGGGCGCGAGCATCGCGGGCACTTACGCGGGTGTGCGCCCCGAGCGGGTGGCGCAGCTGGTCATGATGGACTTCCTGGGCCTGCCGCCGACGACGCCGGAGGACGCCCCCGACCGGCTCGGCCAGTGGCTCGACGCCCTGGCCGGCGAGCCACCGGCGCTGCGGCGCTACCCCGACACCACGGCGCTGGCCCGAAGGCTGTGCCAGTCGAACCACCGGCTCACGCCCGGGCGGGCCGATTTCCTGTCGCGCCACGTATCACGCACGCTCGACAGCGGCGAGGTGATGATGGCCTGCGACGCCTGGCATCGGGTGCAGGCGCCGGTGCGCTACCAGACCGAGGATGTGCTCGCCGGCTGGCGACGGATCACGGCGCCGGTGCTCAACCTGCTGGCCTCGGACGGCTATGTGCTGCAGCGTTTCGCGATAGGCTCCGCCGCGCTCGCCGAGCGGCTGGCATGTTTTGCCAGTGGCCGGCACGCGGTCATCGATGACTGCGGCCACAACCTGCAGCACGACCAGCCGGAAGCCGTCGCTGCCGCCCTCGAGCGCTTCCTCTCCGGCGCCTGACGAAGAATCTCAGCCGAGCGCCTCGAGCAGCCTCCGCCGGGCCGCCTCGAGCGCCTCCTGCCCGCGATCGCCGACCAGGGCCAGAACCTCTCTGTGATAGGCCTCGAGCGCTGCCATGACGCGGGCAGCCTCCAGCATGTCCGGCCGTTGCGGTCCGGCCGGTAGCGGTGGCGCCTCGCCGGGCGCCGGCTGCAGCACCGCATGCTTGGGGATGAAGAGCGTGTCCCCGCTGTCCGCGGCGGCGGTCATCGGGCCGACCTTGGTGAATACCTTGCCCTTCAACTGGAAACGGGCGCCGACGGGAATCTGGTCGATCTTCATGGCCTGGGCCGACGGGAAATGGGCCATCAGTGTAGCGCCGCCCTGACCATGCGAAGATGCTCGGATGGTGCTTTCCCATCGACCCGCGGGCCCTCGCGACGTCGACGCATTGCGCGGAATCTACCGCGCGTCCGTCGCCGCCCTTGGCCCCGCCGCCTATTCGCCGGCCCAGGTCGCCGCCTGGCGGGCCTTTGCCGGCCAGCCCGGCTTCGCCGACTTCGTCCTGGCGGCCAATACGTGGATCACCCTGGACGATGACGTGCCGATCGGATTCTGCGGCATCGACGACACCGGCCACGTGGCGAGCCTGTATCTGGCGCCAGAGGCCTGCGGCCGGGGGCTCGGCGAGACCCTGCTGCGCGCCGCACTGGCGCGTCATCCGTCCCCATCGGCAGGCCAATACCGTGCGGAGGCCAGCGTCTTCAGCCTGCCGGTCTTCCTCCGCTGCGGGTTTTCCTCCATCGGTGTCGAGCACGTGGAGCGCGACGGCGTGGCCTTCGAGCGGACGCTGGTGTCGCGACTGGCGCGCTGACACCATCCCCCGGCCAGCGCCCCGCCCCGTCGCCTCAGTCGGTCACGGGGGGCGGCAGGTCCTGGCGATCCGCCGCCAGCCACTCGGCCAGCACCTCATACAGGCGCGCGTCGTCCACCGGCTTGGACAGGAAATCGCTCATGCCGGCGGCCAGGCAACGTTCCCGGTCCTCGAGGAAGGCGTTGGCGGTCATCGCGATGATCGGCGTGTCGCCGTAGCCCGGCAGCTGCCGAATGGCCCGGGTCGCGGCCAGCCCGTCCATGCGAGGCATCTGCATGTCCATCAGCACCACATCGAAACGGGCGTCGCGACAGCGGGTGACGGCTTCGACGCCGTCCCGTGCCTCGTCGACACGGATCCCCACGTCCTGCAAGAGGAAGGCGCCGACCTCGCGATTGACCGGATCATCATCCACCAGCAGGGCGCAGACCCCCGGCCAGCCGACGCCCGATGGGTGAGGCTGGGCCGGCTGGCGCGCAGTCGGCACAGCAGACTCTTGCGCCTGCGCCTTGCGCAGCCGGGCCGTGAACCAGAAGCGGCTCCCCTCGCCCAGCGTGCTCTCCACCCCCACCTCGCCGCCCATCAGTTCGGCCAGGCGGCGCGTGATCGAGAGCCCGAGCCCGGACCCGCCGTAGCGTCGCGTGGTGGAACTGTCCGCCTGCTCGAAGGGACTGAAGAGCCGCTCGAGCACCTTCGGCTCGATGCCGACACCCGAATCCTCGACCTCGAAGTGGAGCAGCGTCCAGTCCCCCACCTCCTTGACCGGCAGGACGCGCATGTTGATGCCGCCGCTCTCCGTGAACTTGATGGCATTGCCGGCAAAGTTGGCGATTGCCTGCTTCAGACGGGTGGCGTCGCCGATGTAGAGGGTATGCTCGCAAGCCACGTCAATACCGATTTCGAGACCCTTCTCGGCAGCACGCTCACTGAGCATGGATTCCACCGAGGCAAGGATATCGCCAAGATCGACCACCGCATCCTCGAGCGCGAACTTGCCGGCGTCGATCTTCGACAGGTCGAGGATGGCGTTGATGATCCCCATCAGATGCGAGCCCGCGGCCTCCAGCTGGTCGAGCCGGGCCGCCTGCTGGGGGCTCAGCCCTTCGCGCCGCAGCATGTGGGCCATGCCGAACATCGCGTTGAGCGGGGTCCGGATCTCATGGCTCATGTTGGCGAGAAAGTCGCTCTTGGCGATGCTTGCCGCCTCGGCCGCCTCCTTCGCCACCGATAGCTCCTCGGTACGCTGGGCCACCAGCGTTTCCAGGTTCTCGCGGTAAGCCTCGAGCTCCTCGGCGGTCTGCTTCTCGGCCGTGATGTCGTCGTAGAGCCCGAGCACGCCAATGACCTGGCCCAGGCGATCGCGGAGCGGCACCTTCGAGGTGCGCAGCCAGGTCCGCGAGCCCTGCCGTGCCATCGGCTCTTCGTAGTTGATCTTGGGTTCGCCCGAGATGATGACGTCGAGGTCGTCGGTGCGGTAACGAACCGCCATCTCGCCCCAGGACATGTCGAAATCGTTGCGGCCGATGATGTCGCGCGGCGATTCGAAGCCGGCGTCACGGGCGAACGCGGTATTGCAGCCCAGGTAGCGCTGCTCCCGATCCTTCCAGAAGATCCGCACCGGCACCGAATCGACGACCGTCAGCATCAGGTTGCGCGAATCGGCCAGGGTGTCGGTCAGGGCACGCAGTTCCTCCTCGCGCCTGTCGGACTCCCGCAGGGCACATCCGGCAGTGGCCTTGAGATTCACCACCGCCGCCGCGAGCCGGTCGAACTCGTCGCGCACCGGTGCGTGGTCGGGCCTGGAGGGTGGCATGCGGCGCAGGTCTTCGGGGGTGAGGCCGACGAGCTCACCGGCAATAACCAGAAGCCGCTTGCGGACGACCACGTGGTAGGTCAGTCCCGTGGCCAGCGCCACCAGCAGGATCAGGATGGTGCCCAGCAGGAACCAGACGATTCCCCGCTCGAGCAGCTTCTGGCGGTACTCCCGCAGGTCGGTGACGAGCCGGAGCTGCCCCAGGTCGTGGGGAGCGCCACGATCCGAGAAGACCAGCGGCACCCGGATCTCCAGCGTATCCGACGACACCTGCCCGGCCCCGAAACGCAACTCGGGCCGCTTGGGTTCCTGGAGGATCACGGCATGAACCTCGCGGAGCTTCGCAATGGCGGCCAGCTGCAACTCGATCTGGGCCCGGTCAAAGGCCCACAGGCTCTGGACGAGCGAGGGTGCGGTCGACTGCCCGATGGCGTCGAGCCGGTCGGACAGATCCTTGAGGGTCGATTCGAAATCGAGCATGGCGAGCACGGCGGCGCCGAATACGGCCATCGCGGCGCCGATCGCCAGAGGCCAGACAAGCAGCTGGCGCGCGACCGGACTGCGCAGGCCGGCCAGTGTATGCCGACCGACGCTCAGCCCGGGCGCCGGCCTTTGCCCATCGACATCACTCACGCGCCAGTTCCCGAAGGATGCGCGCATGCGTGCCGTCGCGCTTCATCTCCCGCAGGGCCTCGGCCAGGGGCTCGAGCAGGGCCGCCTGCGACCGGTGCAGGTAGAGGAACATGTCCGCCTCGCGCAGCGGAGGCCGCAGCGCGACGATCTGCGTCAGTCCCATGTCGCGCGCGAGCGCCATCCCGTCGGCGAGGGTGTACAGCACCATGTCGGCGCGCCCGGAGACCAGCATCTGGAACAGTTGCATCGGCTCGTCCACCTTCGTCACGGCAGGCGCATCCGCGAGCTGCTTCTCGAACAGTTTCCAGCCGTTGATGTATGCGAGGCGATACGGCTTGAGGCTCTCCCAGCCGCTGTCGAGCCGGACACCGGCGTCGAGGCCGAAGGCCACGAACTGGATGCCGACATAGGGCTCCGGCACGCGCAGCAGGTTCGGATACTGCTGCTCGAGCCCCGCCACGCGGAGGCCTTCGCCGTCAACCAGCCCGGCATTGGCCGAGTGCAGGGAGCGGGCGGAGGGCTCGCCGACGACACGCACCTCGACCCCGATCCGACCGAAGGCTTCCCGCGAGATCGCTTCCAGGGCCGCCCGGTCGAGCGGGGTATTGTTGGTGCTGATGGTGACGCCTTCGCCCCCGAGCACGGCGCCCGCAAAGAGCGCCAGGCCGAGGCATAGGGCGCGCATGGCCTGTCGCATGGCTCGACTCCCCAGTCTTCGCGGCAGGCCAATCCGTGCCGCATGGGCAGAGAATATAACCTTAGACATACCTTTTGCGCACGAGCACGTTGCGTAGTGATCCAGCGCAAGCTACGCCGGTGTGCGCCCGGCCGCCATCGCCCGGCCAGGGCCCGACGCTGCAACAGAACGGTCACGAAACGACAACTTCGCCTGCCTAGAATGGCTGGCCAAAACCAGTCCAGTCAGGGTCAGACCATGCTTTTCTTCGATCTCTTCCGCCACGACCCGAATCTCGTCAGCGTGGCGCAGGACGACATGCTGTTCGAGGAGGGCGAAACCGGCAGCGCCATGTACGTCCTCCTGTCCGGCCACGCCGCGGTGGTCCGGGATGGTGTCGAGATCGAACGGGTCGATCCGGGTGGGATCGTCGGCGAAGTGGCCCTGCTGGGCGTCTCGCCCCGGATGGCCTCGGTGCGTGCGCTGACCGAATGCACGCTGGCGGCGGTCGACGAGGCGCGCTTTCGCTTTCTCGTCGAGGAAGCCCCGTACTTCGCGCTCGAGGTCATGCGCGTGATGGCGCGCCGGCTGGGCGAGTCCAACGCCCGCGCCAGCCTGGCCGCCGCCCGGGCCGTCTGACTTGCGAGCGCCCCCCTACAGGCCACGGCCGCGCAGGTCCCGGCCCCAGCGCAGGCGCGCTCGCAACAGCGCCAGGCACTCCACCAGGCCGCCTGCGAGGGCCAGCGCCAGCCCGGTCGCGGAACGGAACGACGCAAGCAGCGGACTCATGGCCGTTCCGGCAGGTAGAGCAGCGGGGCATCGGGCGGGAACAAGCGCTCGATCGGACAACGAATCAGCGCAATCAACCGGTCAAGCATGGGGCACTCCGGGTCGGATACGAGTCCCCGCAGGCTACGCAAGGACGATTACGCCGCCATTGCAATCCGCCCGCCGACGATGAGCGTCCTGCCCGAGCTGGCCGAGCTGGACGCGATTCTGTCGATCGGCGGCGACAGGGTCCGGGTCCGTGACGTGGCGTCGGTCGACGCGGGCGGGCGACACTTTCCGGTTCGCGAGATCACGCTTGGCTCCCGTCGCCGCGGCGCGCCCGCGATCGGCTTCTTTGCCGGCGTTCACGGCCTCGAGCGCATCGGCACGGCAGTGGTGCTTGCCTACCTGCGAAGCCTGATGGTGCGGCTGAGCTGGGACGACACCCTCCATGCGCTCCTCGACCGGGTGCAGATGGTCTTCATGCCGCTGGTCAATCCGGCCGGCATGTGGCTCGGCACCCGAGCCAACCCGTCGGGGGTCGACCTGATGCGCAACTCCCCCGCGGAGTCGGACGGCAAGGTCCCGTTCCTGGTCGGCGGGCAGCGCGTCAGCGCGACCCTGCCCTGGTACCGCGGCGCCGCCGGGGCACCGATGGAAATCGAGAGCCGCGCGCTGTGCGAGACCGTAGAAGCCCGCCTCTTTGATCGCCCGCTGGCGCTGAGCCTGGACTGTCACTCGGGCTTCGGCGCGCGAGACCGGATCTGGGTTCCCTACGCGCGCAGCCGCGCGCCCATCGAACACCTGCCCGAGGCGGACGCCCTGCGGCGACTGTTCGACGACACCTACGCCAATCACCGCTATGTCTTCGAGCCCCAGAGCCTGCAGTACCTCACCCACGGCGACCTGTGGGACCACCTCTACGACCGCGCACTGAACGCCCGTCGCGGCCTCTTCCTGCCCCTGACCCTCGAGATGGGCTCGTGGCTGTGGGTGCGCAAGAATCCCCGCCAGGCCTTCTCGCGCGACGGCATCTTCAATCCGGTGGCCACCCACCGCTTCCAGCGGGTGCTGCGGCGTCATATTTCGTTCCTCGACTTCCTTGCCCGGGCCTGTGCCAGCCACGCGCGCTGGCTGCCGCAGGAGCCGTCGCGTTCCGCCACGCGCAGGGCGGTGGTGGCCCGCTGGTACGGAGCCCCGGCGTGAGCCGCTGGATCCTGTTGCGTGGCCTGAGCCGCGACAGTCATCACTGGGGCGACCTCCCCGCCGCGCTGATGGCTACCTCGGGACTACCGGTGACGGCGCTCGACCTGCCCGGCAACGGACGCCTGGCCGGTCAGCGCAGCCCCTGCCGAATCGACACGATGGCGGAGCACTGTGCCCTGGCGGCCGAACGACTCGGCCTGCTGCCCCCGTTCAGGCTGGTCGCGATCTCCCTCGGCGGGATGGTTGCGATCGAATGGGCGCGGCACCGGCCCGAGGATTTCGAGGCGGTCACGCTCATCAATGCCAGTGCCGCTCCGTTCGCCGCCGCCAGTGAGCGGCTCCGGCCCAGCGCCCTGCCCGGCCTGCTGCGTACCCTGCTGCCCGGTTGTTCTGCGGCACGCGCCGAGGCGTTGATCCTCGCCCGCACCTCGAACCTGGATCCGGAGGCACGGGAGGCCACGCTGCGGGACTGGTCCGACTGGCGTTCGCGCTTTCCGGTGGCGCGCGCCAACGCCCTGCGCCAGCTGGTGGCCGCAGCCCGCTACCGCGCGCCAGTCGAGCGCCCGCATCCCGCCATCCGCCTGCTGGCCAGTTGGGGAGATCGGCTCGTCTCGCCGAACTGCAGCCTCGCACTGGCAGGCGCCTGGCACGTGCCGGTCCGCCTCCACCCGTGGGCCGGTCACGACCTCCCCCTGGACGATCCGACCTGGCTGGTCAGGCACCTTCTGCAGCATTCCTGAAACGCGCCGGTGAGAGACTCCGCCGCATCCACCCGAACCGGAGACGTCCGATGCTGAACCATGCCCACATGGCCCGATACGAGCAGGCCTCGATCAACAATCTGCACGCCAGCCTGCACGCCTGGCTCGAGACCATCCGCATATCGTCGGCCGCTCTGCTCGACCTGGCGCGCGTCTCCCTCGAGGAGACCGGCCGATGCGCCGAACGGCAGCTGTCCGGCGAACGGGCATCGCCGCTCGCGACCGAGCGTCTCGTCGCCTCCTATCAGACCGCCTGCCGCGATGTCGCCGCCGCCCACGCGGCCTGGCTCGAAACCCTCGAGCAACAGATCCACCTCGATCGCGACCGAGCGCACGAGGTGTTCGGCGAAGTCGGCGCCTGGGTGCCCAAGGGGGCCGAACTGGCTCTGCGCTCGGCCGACATCGTCAGCGACGCCTGGAACCAGTCCCTCGAAGGCCTCGCCGATGCGGCGACCGAGGCAACCGAATCCCTGGCAGGCGAAGACGACGCAGCCGTCGCCGATGCGACCACCGAGCCGGCCCGCGCGAC
>JBNLCM010000041.1:0-8123 GCA_050303815.1 Rhodocyclaceae bacterium | reverse complement strand
AGCTCAACGTCGGCAGCGTCGACGGTGGCAAGGCCCTGGGCAACGTCGAGCTGAACGTGCGCGCCAAGAGCATCAACCAGCGCAACTCCGCCACCCTCGGCTATGCCGAGCAGGAAGCCAACATCGGTTCCCTGAAGTAAGTCGTTCAAGTCACCAGTCGCCAGCCCGCACGTGTCTTGTTACAAAGGCATGCGCGGGAAGGGCTCAAGGCTCCCGACCGGATGCCGTAAGCCAACTCAGGGCATCCGGTGCCCTGAATCCTCCCTCCTCTTGCTGTGGCAGGACTTCGGTCCTGCCATTTTTTCGTCCACGGCACGGCGGAAGTATTGCTGCAACGCATGTTTGCAGTGAGGGCGCGGCAGAGCTTGACCTCCGCCCCACGGGGTGCCAATGTCATATCCAGGCAATGCCTATGTCATTGCCATCGTCACACCTACCACCCGAATCGACAACCGGAGACCCTTTCCCCATGCCTCACGCTGCTTACCGCTTCCCCCTCTTCGCCCTCCTCGCCGCCAGCTGGCTTGCGCTGTCCGGAGGCGTGTCTGCCGCCTCGCCCTGCAAGGGTCTGGACAAGAAACAGTGCGGCAACCAGTCCGCCTGCGCCTGGGTCGATGCCTACCAGACCAAGAACGGCAACCCGGTGCAGGCCTACTGCCGCGGCAAGGGCGGCAGGAAGTCCGATTCGGCGGCGGGGGTGAGCAAGGACAAACGGCCGACCGCCGGCGACACGACGACCGCCCGCAAGTGACGCCTGTCGGGCCCCACGGCACAACGCCCCGGGGCCCCTCGCCCGTCGGTCCAAAGCCCCCTTTCGGTGCCGACCTGCGCCACCGGCGATGACAGGGCGCTAGACTCCCGCGCGATTTCTGTCTGATCCACGCAGGAGATTCTCGTGCCCGCTCTGCCCAAATTCGGCCTGCCGGCCGGACTGACGTCGTCCCCCCTGAAGGCGCTCGCGCCCCTCGCCCTGATCGCCGCCGCCGTGATGATCGGCAAGGAGTCGGTCTTCTACGCCGAGCCCGGCTATGTCTATCACGTGCGCACGATCACCGGGCAGGAGCACGCGGTTTCCGACGTTGGCTACCAGTTCTTCCTGTGGGGGCGCTGGAATGCCTGGAAGCGGGCGCTGACCGTGCAGGCGGTGGCCGGCGGGCTGGAGCAGATGGCCTACGCCGAGATCGAGGGGGCCGAGACGAGTGCCTCGATGCCCCCCCTCAACATCATGTATCTCGACCAGGTCGATGCGGACGCGGAGGCGACCGTGCGCTTCTCGATCCCGACCGACAACGACGGCTTCCTCCGCCTTGCTCACGAGTACCGTACGCCTGCCAACCTGCTGCGCACCGCCCTGATCCCCGCCTTCAAGGAAACCCTCCAGGCCACCGCCTCGCTGATGAGCGCGGAGGAGTACTACAGCGGGGCACGGACCGAGTTCAACAGCGAGTTCGAGAACCAGATGAACAACGGCATCTACCTCGTCCGGCGCGAGGAGACCTACGCCGATTCGCCACGCAAGGTCAAGGGCTCCGCCAACGTCACCCTCGGTAGCGAGCAGGAGGAGTTCGGCGATGAATCGAAGGTGGTGTACGTCGTGCGCAAGGTGACCGACGAGAGCGGCAATCCGCTGCGGAAGGCTCAGAAGTTCACCGGCTTCGGCATCAGCGTGGTTGACGCCCGGATCACCAACATGACCCCGAACACCCGATTCGTCGAGCGCATGCAGTTGAAGCAAAAGGCCTCTGCCGACCGGGCCATTGCCCGTGAGCAGCGCATCCAGGAAGAGGAGCAGCGCTTGCTGGCGATTGCCCGCGGCGAGCGCGAGGTCGCCGAGCGGCAGGCGATGGCGAAGGTCGAGCAGATCCAGAAGACGACGGACGCCGAAACTGACAAGCAGCTGGCCCTCACCAGGGCCACCAAATTGCGGGAGCAGGCGGAGATCGAGCGCGACACCGCGAGCATCAACCTGGACAAGGCACGCATCGAGGCGGAAACGCAGCGCACCCTCGCGGATGCCGAGGCTTACAAGAAGCGCGAGATCCTGAAGGCCGACAATGCACTCGCCCAGAAGCTGGACGCCGAAATCGAGATCCAGCGGCTTTGGGCAGACGCCTTCGCCCGGCGATCGGTACCGACCAACGTGTTCGGTGGCAGTGGCAGCACGCCCACCGGCTCGGACGGGGAGGTGCGCGCCTTCATGCAGATGCTGACACTGGATGCCGCCAAGCGCCTGGCCTACGAACGCGACGTCGGCAAGTAAGGCAGTCGCCGTGTGACAAGCGGGGCGCAACGCGGCCCGATGCGGCCTATACTCGGGGTTCGTCGCCCTGCCCGGCACAGACCGGACTCGACAAGGGGGCGATGACGGGCGCGGGAGCGCCCCTTGAACCCCGGGAGAGTCAGTGCCGCAGCACGTCCTGATCATCGACGACGATGACGCCATCCGCGACATGCTCGCGCTTTACCTGCGCGGCAGGGGCTATGAGGTCAGCGTGGCCGCGGACGGAGAAGCCGGGCTGGCCCAGTGCCGAATGGAGCGGCCGGACCTGATTCTTTGCGACCTGTGCATGCCGGTCCAGGACGGACTCACGGTCCTGGCCGAAGTGTCGGCGAACTTTCCGGAGCTCCCGGTGGTCATCGTATCGGGCAATGCCGATACGGGCGATGCAATCCAGGCGCTGCGCCTGGGCGCATGGGACTACGTCACCAAACCGATCATGGAACTCAACGTGCTCGACCGGGCCATCGACCGCAGCCTCGAGCGCGCCCGGTTGCTGGCAGAGAACCGCGCCTATCGCGAGCGCCTGGAGCAGACCAACGCCCGTCTTCGGGATACCCTGCGACAGATCGAGGCGGACGAAGCGGCCGGTCAGCGAATCCAGTTCACCCTGCTGCCGCCGCCCCGAGTCGATTTCGGCAGTTTCGAGTGCAGCCGCTTCCTGAAGACATCGTCCTTCCTGTCCGGTGACTTCACGGACTACTTCACCATCGATGAGTCGCGCTTCGGCTTCTATATTGCGGACGTGGCAGGCCACGGCGTATCGGCGGCGGTCGTGACGGTCATGCTGAAGAGCTTGGTGGGCCGCCACTGTGAAAACTACCTTCACTATGGCGACGACACGATTGTGCGCCCGGCCATCCTGCTGGCGCGGCTGGGCACGGCGATGCTCGAAGGGCGCCATGGCAAGTACGTCACCATGTTCTACGGGGTCGCGGACACGCGCACGGGAAAGTTGGTGTGCGCCAATGCCGGCCATTTCCCGTTTCCGATCCGATTCGATGGCGACGCGGCCGGCTGGATCGGGGGCAAGAGCCCGCCGGTCGGCATGTTCCCGAACGCGGAATACGAAGAAGTGACTTACGAACTGAGCGCCGGCGCGGGCATCGCGATGGTATCGGACGGCGTGCTGGAGTTGATGGCCAACCAACCCCTGGAGGCACGCAAGCAGCGCCTCCTCGATGCGGTCGCCACCGGTCCGGCGAGCGCAGAAGCGCTCGCCACGGTCCTCGGCATGCACGCCGACACCGTGCTACCCGACGACGCCAGCATCCTGTTGATGAGGAGAACAAGCCAAGATGGCTGAAGCAGGCCGCATTCTGTACGCCCGGGACGACGATCACTGGGTCTTCCGATTCGAAGGCGAGATCCGCTACACGATGGCCCACGCCCTGGACGCGTTCGTCGAGCAGGTGTTTGCCCGGAGCCAGCCCGCGTCGATGACGGCGGATCTGCGGGATACCGACTCGATCGACAGCACCGGCATCGGACTGCTGGCCAAGCTGGCGCGCGTCGCGGGTGAACTGTCGGCGCCGCGTCCAACCCTCTTCTGCGGCAACCGGGAGATTGGCGAGGTCCTCGACAGCGTCTGCATGGACCGGGTCTATACGATCGTGGATGCGGGCGGACCGGACTCCCGCTTCGAGCCGCTACCGGCAACCACTCCCAGCGAATCCGAGCTTGCCGGAACGATCACACACGCCCACCAGTTGCTGAGCGACATATCGGAGCGCAACCGGGCACAATTCGAAGGCGTACTCGAAGCCTTTGCGCGGATCGAGCAACAAACCTGAAGAACGGACAACCCACGATGGCGGCCAACACCCCGGACGATGGAGGACAGCCGAGCGACGCGCTGGCGGCGCTCCAGGCCGAACTGACCCGACTGCGCGCCCAGGCGGCCCAGACAGCCTGCCTGCTCGACGCCGCCCCCGACGCAATGGTCGTGGTCGGCCCCGATGGCATCATCCGGCTGGTCAACTCGCAAGCCGAGGACCTGTTCGACTACGTCCGCGAGGAACTGATCGGGCAGCCGGTCGAGGTCCTGGTCCCGGAAAGCATGCGCCACAGTCACGTCGCGCACCGCCAGGAATTCTCCGGCACGCCGTCGATTCGCCCAATGGGTGCCAAGCTCCAGCTCTTCGCGCGGCGCAAGAGTGGTCGGATGGTCCCGGTCGAGATCAGCCTGAGCCCGATCGACACCCCTGAAGGCCCCGTCGTCGCGGCGGCCATCCGAGACAGCACCGAGCGCGCCATGGAGCAGACCGCGCTGCGCAACGCCCGCGACGGGCTGGAGCAGCGCGTGCGCGAGCGGACCGCCGAGCTCGAGCGCGCAAACCTGGCGCTCCAGTCCGAAATGGCCGACCGCCAGCGCGCCGAGCGCGCCCTGCATCAGGCGCAGAAGATGGAAGCCGTGGGCCAGCTGACCGGCGGCGTCGCGCACGACTTCAACAACCTGCTGACGGTCGTCATGGGCAACCTCAACATCCTCGCCCACCATCTGGAAGACGACACCTTCGCGAGCGAGTTGATCCGCGCTGCAATGAAGGCCGTCCAGCGCGGCGCCAACCTCAACCGGACCCTGCTCGCATTCTCGCGACGGCAGCGACTGTCACCGGTGCCGATCAGCTTGCGGGACCTGGTCGAGGGCATGGCGGACATGCTCCGGCGCACCCTGGGCGAGACGGTCCGCATCGAGATCCATCACGAGCACGACGTCTCCCCGGCACTGGCCGATCCGGCCCAGCTCGAGGCTGCCCTGCTCAATCTGGCGGTGAACGCGCGCGACGCCATGCCCGAGGGCGGGGTGCTGACGATCGAGACCGCCTCGGCGACCCTCGACGAATCCTACGCCGCGCTCGAGGTCGACGTAACACCCGGCGACTACCTGATGCTGGCCGTGTCGGACAACGGCACCGGCATGCCACCCGAGGTCGTCGCCCGCGCCTTCGAGCCGTTCTTCACCACCAAGGAAACCGGCAAGGGCAGCGGCCTGGGGCTGGCCATGGTGTATGGCTTCGTCAAGCAGTCTGGCGGCCACGTCAAGATCTACAGCGAACCGGGTGTCGGGACGACGGTCAAGCTCTTTCTCCCGGAGGTGGTCTGCCGCAGCAGCCTGTCCGAAGCCCCCAGCAGAAAAGCGCGAAAGCAGGAGCGCGGTACCGAGAAGATCCTGGTTGTCGAGGACGAGCCCGACGTGCGTGCACTGGCCTGCCGCGTGCTCTCGTCGCTTGGCTACATCGTGGTCGACGCCCCGGACGGCCGCCTGGGCCTCGAGTTGCTGGAGCAGCACCCGGACATCCGCCTGCTGTTCTCCGACGTGGTGCTGCCCGGGGGCCTCAACGGCCCCGCGCTGGCGGCGCGAGCGCTGCGCATCCGCCCCGACCTGAAGGTGCTCTACACGTCGGGCTACACGGGCAATGCCATCCAGCAGCTGGACGCCATCGAAAGCGAGGTTCGCCTGATCACCAAGCCCTACACGATCGACGAACTCGCCGAACAGGTGCGTGCCGCGCTCGACGGTACGCCGATGCCGGATCGCCTCTGAGCGGCCTCAATCGGACGACAGGCGCAGTTCCGCCTGGGCGGCGGGGTATCCCGCCGCAGCGCTGCGTTCCAGCCAGACGCGGGACAGCGCCGAATCCTTTGCCTGGCCCGCCCCGGTGGCATACATGACGGCCAGCGCATACATGGCCTCCCCGTCGCCCCCATCGGCGGCCTTCGAAAACCATCGCGCCGCCTCGCCGAGGTCGCGCTCGACTCCCCGCCCGGCCTCGAAGCACCAGGCCAGGCGGGTCTGGGCACGGGCGTCTCCCGCCTCGGCAGCCTTTCGCAGGATGCGCGCGGCCTGCTCCGGCGCCCCCTCGGCCAGGGCGAGGTCCGCTTCGCCGAGGGGACCGGTCGGCTCGCCATCTGCGGCCAGCATCCCGGCCGCCTCGCTGTCACCCCCCGCTGCCGCCATCGCCAGGTAGCGCCGCCCTTCAACTCGGTCGGCCGGGACCTGCGGCGCCCCCAGCCAGTAGAGTTTGCCTACCCGGAACTGCGCCTTCACGCTGCCATTCTCCGCACCCCGCCGGTAATAGGCGAGCGCCCGGCCCATGTCGGGCTCAACGCCCAACCCGTCCTCGTAAAGGATGCCGAGGTTGAACGCCGCTTCACCGAAACCGATGCCGTCAAGGGCTTCCCAGATCCGCCGCGCCGAGTCGTAGCGGGCCATCTTGAACTCGGCATATCCCTTGTAGTTACCGATGGCAGGCTTTCGAAGGACCTCTTCGAGATCGATCTCATCGGCCATGGCCGACGGCACGCCCACGCTGACGAGCAGGAAGGTCATCAATGGGGCAAGGAAGCGGCGGGGCATCTGGGTGTCTCCTGTCGGGTTCCCACACGGTAGCCCGCTCGGCAGCGCGGGGGAAACCGGGGGGTCAATTCTCATGATTTTCGCTAGCCGGCAACCAAGGCGCGGCGGATGCGCTTTGCGCCACGCCCGCCTACAGTGCCGGGCTGGACGCGCTCGCACGCGGGCGCCAGAACCACTCAGAC
The DNA here is from genome assembly GCA_050303815.1 of Rhodocyclaceae bacterium. GTDB lineage: Bacteria > Pseudomonadota > Gammaproteobacteria > Burkholderiales > Rhodocyclaceae > Cognatazoarcus. The sequence continues at coordinate 1,303 of JBNLCM010000041.1, read as the reverse complement.
ACCTCGGAGACTCCATGATTCACGGACGCACGCCTTTCCGCTTCACGCCATTGGCCCTCGCGATGGTCGCCCTCGCGACGACCGCCTCGGCGCAACAGTCCGGCAATCTGACCCTGAACCCGGTCACCGTCACGGGTAGCCGGGCCGAGGCCGCCAGCTTCGAACAGCCCTTCTCCATCGACGTGGTCGATGGACGAGCCATCCAGGAAGGCCAACTGGGCGTCAACGCCTCCGAAGCACTCGTCGCCGTTCCGGGTCTCGTGATCCAGAACCGCCAGAACTACGCCCAGGACCTGCAGATCTCCTCGCGCGGTTTCGGCGCCCGCTCGGCGTTCGGGGTCCGCGGGGTCAAGCTGATCGCCGATGGCATTCCGGCCTCGACGCCGGACGGCCAGGGCCAGGTCGCGACCTTCAACCTGGATATGGCCGAGCGGATCGAGGTCCTGCGGGGCCCGTTCTCTTCCATCTACGGCAACAGCTCGGGCGGCGTGATCCAGCTGTTCACCCGCGACGGCAGCGGCCCGACCAAGCTCGGCGGGCGACTGGTCGGCGGCTCGTACGGCACGACGAAGATCGAACTCGGTGCCGAAGGCGCCCTCGGCAGCGGTGGCTACCTGGTGGATGTCTCCCGCTTCGACACCGACGGCTACCGGGACCACAGCTCGGCAACCCGCGACCAGGGCTTTGCCAAGATCACGCTGCGCCCCGACGCGGACAGCAAGCTCTCCCTCGTGGCCAATGGCCTCAAGCAGGACGACACCGAAGACCCCCTGGGCCTCACCTGGGCAACCTATCAGGCCGATCCTACCGCGGTCGAAAGCTCCGCACTGACCTTCAACACCCGCAAGGACATCGAGCACCTGCAGGGCGGCATGAACTACGAGCGCCGCATCGGCAGCGGGCAGTTGCAGTTTTCGGCCTACGCCGGCACGCGCAGTGTCATGCAGGTACTGGCTATTCCGGCCTTCGTCCAGGCCCGCGCCACCCACTCGGGTGGCGTCATCGACTTCGACCGCAGCTTCCACGGGCTGGCAGCCCGCTGGATTCAGGACATGGACCTGGGTGACAGCAAGCTGACCCTGACCGCGGGCGCAGACTACGATCGTTCCGAAGACGACCGCCAGGGCTACGAGAACTTCATCGGCGACGTCGTTGGCGTCCAGGGTGCGCTGCGGCGTGACGAGACCGACACGGTGACGAGCCTCGACCCGTACGTGCAACTGGCCTGGAAACGCGGACCACTGACGGTGCAGGCCGGCCTTCGCCACAGCCACGACCCGATCCGGCCCGTGGCCTAGCTAAG